>NZ_JBHJTJ010000007.1:0-163244 GCF_042267765.1 Gottfriedia sp. NPDC056225
AACGATTAAACCGTTGTTCCCCTGTAAAATACAGGTTAACAACGGCTGCTTAGAAAGTCTTTTTTATGTGTGTCTACTTGACAGGGTTAAGACCAAAGTTAACAGTCTTTTTACTCCTTTAATGAAATAAAACATTCGTTACATTTGTAGATGTTTACTTTTACGTCGCATAAACAACACGACACAAAGTACAACAATAGAGTATAAAAGTGTTCCATATGGATAAATGAACGGGAACATAATGGATGGAAAACCTTGCATAATATTCGAATGATAACCCATTCCAGATAAAGCCGTTCCAGAGAAGTTGACGACCTCAACGCCCAGTGGTGAATGACCTCGGTGTTTATATTCTAAAATTTCTTCATTAATCTTCCCATCTTTGCTGACGGTAATGATTTTCCATTTGTTTCGACGATTCGTGGCATCATCATCTGATAACCTTTGCACAATTTTGATTTTTTCCGTTTTAGTTTTATGGTCTTTTACAGTGACAACTCCAAGCCATTTTTTGTATCTTACTGCATCTACATTTTGTTGGAAATAAGTGTAGGCATTGATTATATTTGGCTTTGAAATTTCCTTTTGATTGACAAAGATATGCATTTTGACCAGTTCTTTTTTCTTAATTTCATGGTTGACGTTTTCGTAATCAGATAATTTAACCGTTTTCCCCATTTTCTCTTCCTTAAATGCAATGGTATTTTTCCCGTAATGAATAGTAGGATTTATCAATTGCCCATTTTCATCACTTGGAAATAAACTATCTAATTCATATCGTTTTGTCATCTCATTGCCAATTGAAACTTCTCGAATTTCATTGAATATTGGTACGACCGACAGTAAAAATAAGAGACAGCCTGTTATTGTAAGAAACGTTAATTTTGGCATTTTTTTCTCCTGAAAATAATTATTTTATCAGATATAATTCGACAGGAATTACCGAAATCCTTGTACAACTATACTGTCATTATATTGAATAAATTCAAATTAAATTTAGAAGATTAACTTTGATTGGCGAATTTGTTGGTTTGTTGAATAGTGTTCACAAAGACTGGTACTAACAAAAACTTCTTTAATATTAGATGCTGATGCGTCAAATCCCATCATATCGAGAAATTGAAACCATGCCAAATAATTATCAAGATATTTTGTCGCTACACCTTTAAATCGGTCAATTCAATGACTCAATCTCGCATGGTAACCATTAACGTTTTGAATATGATAAATCCCCTTGATAACATGACCTGTTTTAGATGTATTAATCCGATAATGTTCCATCCTTTTATCTTTCGCATAGGTCATATATGCTCGCCAAGCATCCGTACATAAAATCTTATCTGAGTCTAATAAATGACCAATCGTTTCTTCAACTTTAGATTTTACAATTCGTCCGATACAAGTTACTTTAGAAACAGTTTGTTTCGGTCACGAGCAACCAATACACAAACTTGCTCACGGCTAATGCCTCGGAACTTTGATACTCCACCACGTTTACGACCTTTACGACCAGATATACGTTTACAACCTTTTTCTGAGTAAAGGAAATAGGTCTCGTCCATTTCGACGATACCATCAAATCCATCAATTTCAATTTCTTTTAGTGCATTTAAAATTTTGTGTCGCCAATAGAAGAGTGTGACCCATTTAATTTCTAATATTTGTTCACATTTTCGAAGTGAACACCCTTCAAACATTCGTTTGATAAACTCTGCCCAATATTTAGATTAATATGTTCCATGCTGCGACATAAAACGAAAATGGTAAATTTACAATTTCTGTTTTATTATCGATTACTGCAGATATTCCTGTTTTACCTTGTACTGTTGATTTATCTAATCTACCTATGAGTCCATCACCATTTAAATAAAAAAATACGATATTAGCCGTTATGAATAAAGAACTAACAAAAACCGTTAATTAAATAAAAAATCAACAATCAGCTTAAACAGAGCAAAATAAAAAATAATGCTTATTTTGAATCTTCTTTCCACAAGCGTTCATAAACAAATTCCTTATTCTTAAACTTCAATTGAAACACGTCAGGATTACTTAAGCTTTTCCAATTCTCAAACCCAAACTCGTCGTTAAAATGCTTAAAAATTAAAGACATTAAATTTCCATGCGTTACAATAATCGTGCTTTGATGTTCACTACTGATGATCTTGTCAATAACACTTATTGCACGATTCGTAGCTTCTTGACTTGATTCTCCTCCATCAAACTTCAATTCCATATCTTCAAATGTTGTTTTTAATTTTTCTAGCCAATCTGGTAAATCTCGTGAACTTAGCTTGCGTTCAGATAAACGTTCATCGATTACGATATCGATTTTCTTTTCTTTACTTGTAGGTTCGATTGATTGAGTTGCACGAGAAAAAGGACTGGAGATTATTTGATCAATCTTTATCTTTGAGAAAAATTTGGCTAAATCTTTTGCCTGTTGAATTCCTCTTTCTGTTAGTTCAGCCCCAATAGGTTGCCCTTTTGCTTCGCAGTGCCTAATTATATAAATTTCTTTTTCCATTTAGTTACACCTACTACCCGCTTCGATTAACAATTCTGCCTGTCTAATGCTTTCTTTTAAGTATATGGGGGCTTTAGGATGTGCAAAAATTTCGTCTGAAGTTAACCACAATATTGATTCGACTTCTTCAGGACATTTGGCAAAAGCTTCACCCGAATCATATTCGCAAACAAATACTATATCGATCACATGCTCCCCTTTATCTGTTACAAATGAAGTATTTCGAACGTATTTCATTTCGTCTTTAATTTCTAATCCGACTTCCTCCATCAATTCACGTTTAATGGTTCTTTCTAATATATCTGATGAATTCCCTTCCAATTCTACTTTGCCACCAACAAGTGAAAGTAATCCTCCTGCATGTTCCTCTTTTTTACTTCTTTCGATAATTAACCATTTTCCATTTTTTTGAATTGCACCTTCTACATTAACTATGAACATAATTTCCACCTTAATTATTTAATAATTTTAAAAATAATGTAATTCAGTTTATTATAACATTCCAATTCCAACAAAAAAGTTGGAGTTAACTAACTCCAACCGATTTAAAGAAATATGCACTCAAAAATTAATCCTGCAAATATTTTATTTAATTCTTTTTACTAATGGATGATTTTCACTAAATTGTATTAAGTCCCATAAATTCCCATATAAATCTTTAAATACAGCAACCGTACCATAATCTTGTTCCTTAGGTTCTCTTACAAACTCAATTCCTATTGAAATCATTTCGTTATAATCTCTCCGGAAATCATCTGTACCTAAAAATAGAAAAACTCTCCCACCAGCTTGATTGCCGATGAATGGCTCTTGTTCAGTTTTAGATGCTTTTGCTAGTAAAATAGTTGTTCCATTTGAACCAGGTGGAGAAATTACTACCCATCTTTTATCTTGTTCAGGTTGATACGTATCCTCAATTAAATTAAAGTGTAATTTCTTTGTATAAAACTCGATTGCTTCATCATAATCTTTTACGACAAGAGCAATATGAACAATTGATTGGATCATTTTCTTAACTCCTAACTTGAATTATATTAATAAAATCTAGAGCGATTTTTATTCATCTGACAACTGATCAAGATTAAAAATATGTAAAGGGCTGGTGATGTACGTTGATTGAAGCCTTGATTATGATTTTATTCGGAATACTATTTTCTCTTCTAGGATGGGTCTTTAACAACAATAATGACTCATACAGCTTAGAAGCAGGATTACTTTTTTGGATCATCGGTTTTATTATTGAAACACTCGGTATTCTTTCATTATTTAGCCATAAATTTTTCGTCTTTATTTATCATATCTTCTTTCATTAATTATTGAATTTGAATGAACTTGTACATCAAGTTCATTTTAAACTAATCCGACAACATAATAAATAGATGCTGACATTAAACTCTGATTTATAATTATCCTCTATGAAAATAGTTTTTTTACAAAACAAAAAGACTGTCGAAACAGTCTTTTTATTATTCATTTAATTTAGAAGCAAAAATCGGAATGAATATGATTGTAATAAACACTAACAACAAAACAATTAACTCATTTTTCCATCTAAAATCATTGTCGCCATCATTTATATGTTTTTTTGTAAATTCATCAAATGATTTCGATGAGACAAGATTACTTGAATTCAGGATTTCACCTGTTTTTTCATCCAGTAAAAAAGTATTATAATTTGCAGTTTTAAAGAAATCATCTCTTACTGTGTTGTATTTTACAGCAATCGCCATTGCTTTCTCGTCTGTCGTTTGGCCTTTAATCGTTACATTCAATTCCTTTTGTTCGACGATCGAAGTTGAATTTTTAACATAATAATTAACTTCCTTACGATTTTGTTTCTCTATTTGATCTAAATAGCGAGATGCTGCATTTGATGTTGATACACTCGATAAAAACAACAAAAAGAAACAAACGAAGCAAAATGCAATTCTTTTCAGGTTACATCCCCCCAGCTCTATTTAAATCTTCTAAATTATATTCAAAAGATTTTAAAATAGTCCTAGTGAGAATTTCTAGTTTGTCACTTTAATAAAGACATTGCTTTCCCCTTCTTTTACCAACTCTATAATTTTTCTGCATAATTTTTTATGTATGTATTTCTTTTCCATAATAACCGTTCCATATATGATTTTAAAAACAGTATATCCGCCAACTTGCCTAGTGCTCCCATTGGTGAAGTGTACTCGAATACATCCGTCATCAAGGTACCACCATATTTTAATTCAAATACGTGTTCATGCCTAAACCTTTTAAATGCTCCACTAACCATTTCATCTACAAAACTATTTGGTGGATCAAACTCTGTAATAATTGATGTTAACTGTTGGCGAATGCCGAAATGAGTAGCTTCCCATGTAACCGATTCTCCTAGTTCAATTAAGCCACTTATTCGTCCTTTAACTGCTTTTTCATTTGTATGAGATGTTGATTCCATATGAATATCAATATTTCGCGCTAAATTAAAACATAATTCAATTGGAGCATTAATTAACATGGATACTTTTATGATCGGCATTAGGCACACTCCTATATACGACTGAACTTCTTCCATTGTATTAATAGTTTATTTCTACTACTCTTACATAAGCCCTTTTCAATTAAACTACACTCAGAGGTTATAAAAAAAAGACTGCAATAACAGTCCATTAGTTCCATATAAATCAAATGTTAAATAGATTAATTATATTTTTAATGTTATATACTTTTTATAAATTTAGCCGGATTACCTGCCACTACTGTATTAGCAGGAACATCCTTCGTAACTACAGAACCAGCAGCGACGATTGAATTATCCCCAATCGTGATACCAGGTAAAATAGTGCAACTTCCCCCAATCCACACATCATCACCAATCCTAATCGGTATCGCATAACCACTTTTATTACGATCCTTTGGTTCAATGGAATGGCCAGCTGTATAGATTCCGACATTCGGGCCGATCATGCAGTTTTTTCCTATTCTCACTTCTGCCATATCTAAAATTGTACAGTTAAAACCGGCATAGAAATTATCACCTACATGAATGTTATATCCTAAATCACAATGAAAGTTATGTTCAATACTCAGATTTTCCCCTACAGTCCCAAACAGCTCTTTTATGATTTTTTCTTTTCTTTCGAACGATTCTACACTAATGCTATTAAACTCTTGAACAAGCTTATGGGCACGAATATTTTTCATTTTTAATTTTTCTGTTCCACGTTTATAATAAATTTTCTCTCTATTCTCCATTATATATGCCTCCTTTTTAATCATTCATTTCTTTCCACTAAAAATCATCGCATTTCCTAATACTTTTTTATTTAATAGAAGCTTTGGCAATTTCATCTCATTATTAAGTGTATTGCTGTTCAATACAGATACACCATGTTTCTTTAAATCATTTAATAGCTCTTTTTCATTACCAAATATTTTTTCATCCATAAATAAATCTAAGAAAACAAATTTCCCACCAGATTTTAATACTCTTAATGCCTCTTTCATTACATCCGTTTTATTACTTCGATCCTTTACTTCATGAAATGTAGACAACTTACAATTAGATCGAATTCATCGTCAATAAAAGGGAGCTTTGAGGCACTTGCTTTCTGAAAATCGATTTGGTTTGCGACACCTTCTATTTCTGCATTTTGTTGGCATTGTACTTTTGAATATTCCCAATTACCACCCCAATAATCAATTCCAGTTAAAGTGGACTTAGGAAAAGCTTTTGCGAGTTTAATAATCAGAGAACCGCTACCCGTTCCAATATCTAAAATTTTTCCATTTCCATCCCAAATTACTTTCGACACAATTAAATCATGTATTTTTGATTGATAGTTCCCTCCGTTCTCTGCAAATTGATAGATCGAATAGGAGAGTATAGATGTTATATAAATAAAAGGCAGTGCTAAAATTCCTGAGAGGATTCGCACGTATGTATTGATCGGTAATAGTGCTATTAAAAGTAGAACGAGTGAAATTACTAAGAATATAATCAGTTTATACATTCGGATCCACGTTTGATATTTTGTTTTTGATTTCACGAGTTCACCTACCTTAAAGTTTTTTTATTCATTATACATCTACTAACGTATATCAGTAATTCCTTTTTAAGCTAAACTTTGAGAATATTTTATAATAATAAAAAACCTCTAATGCAAAATGCATTAGAGGTTTTTCAAGTAAGTATTAAACCGTAACTAATTCTTTCTCTTTACTTCCAATTTTCGTAATGATATCACGAGCGATCCAAACGCCACATGCACTTGCTTGAGCTAAACCACGAGTTACGCCAGCTCCGTCACCACCTAGATATAATCCAGAGATTTCGCTTTCAAAGTGTTCATTTAATTTTGGACGAGCTGAGTAGAATTTTGCTTCTACGCCGTAGAAAAGTGTATGTTCTGCAGCGATACCTGGTGTAACAAGATTTAATGCTTCAACCATTTCAATTAAACTTTTCATTGTATTGTATGGTAAGACTAAACCTAAGTCTCCTGGCACTGCTTCTTTTAATGTTGGTTCTAAAAATCCTTCTTTAATACGTTTTTCAGTTGAACGGCGACCTCTTATGATATCTCCGTATTTTTGTACAATTACGCCACCATGTGAAAGCATGTTTGCAAGGCGTGAAACTTCATGTGCATATTCATTTGGTTTATCAAATGGTTCTGCGAATTGATGTGATACTAATAATGCAAAGTTTGTGTTTGGACTTCCTAATTTAGGGTCTTTATAAGCGTGACCATTAGCAGTCATAATACCAGAATGGTTTTCAACTACTACATGTCCAGATGGATTACTACAGAATGTTCTGACTTTAGTACCCACGCTAGTATTAAATACGAATTTACCTTCGTATAAGTGCTTGTTTATTTCTTCCATAACAACATTTGAAGTTTCTACACGTACACCAATATCTACTTGGTTCGTTGACATTTTTAAACGACGTTTTTTCATCACATCAGTTAACCATTTTGAGCCATCACGACCTGGTACAATGACAACTTTCTCAGCTTGTAATTCTTCACCATTTTTTAATTTAATTCCTTTAACGCTATGAGTACCATCAACTTTTTCAGTTAATAAGTCCTCTACTTCAGTTTTATATCTCATTTCAATTTTCGTTTTTAAATATTCATATATACTTTTTAGAATTTCTAAGTTTTGCTCAGTTCCTAAATGACGAACTTGTGCACGTAATAATTTTAGTCCCGCAGCATAACCACGGCGTTCAATATCTCTTACTTCTTCAGTTAATGGATCAGTGATCGATTCAGTTGCTCCATGTTGTAGATTAATTTCATCAACGTATTTTATTAATTCTACTACATGTGAGTCTGATAAGTAATCTGTCATCCATCCACCAAATTCACTTGTAATATTAAATTTTCCATCTGAATATGCTCCAGCACCACCAAAACCATTTGTAATTGAACATGCTGGTAAGCATCCTGAAAATTCTTTTTTACCTGCAGCAGGTGGACATTTTTCAATTTTCTTTTGTAAAATCGGGCAATGTCTTGCGAATATATCATGTCCTTTATCAACAAGTAATACTTTAGCATTCGGCATTTTTAAAGTTAATTCATAGCAAGTAAAGATTCCAGCAGGTCCTGCTCCAACAACGATTACATCATACATTTATATTTACCCCCAAAAGGTTTAAGTTATTTCATTTATTCAACCTAAGATAGAATACCATCAATATGAAAGGGTTTCAAGTAAAAATACGAACAATCTCATTATTTTTATAAAAAATTATTCGTTTATTATTACAAGTGAAACCTTTTCATTATCTTGAATCAATAGTCAACTGGTTTTTTTGTCCAAAATTAGACAATTCAAATTTAAAAATCAATTGATATTAAACATAGTATTTCATCTCATTTAAAGTAAAGTTTAACGTTTGAAATAGAAAAATAACAAATCGGATAGAAACACAATTTGATGAACTTGAATAGTTATATAAATAATAGATTTTTCATATTGGAGTTGGAATAGATGCTAGAAGAAAATTTCAAGGAAAAGGAAGGTAAAGACCAAGAACAGAAAACTAATATAGATGATGACAGTTTACAAGTAAGTCTTGAAAGACAAATTGTGGCTGCCTCATGGGTTAAAGCAGTTGCACAATTGTATGAAACGATTACATTATCAAAATTATATTCAATCGACAAAGATCCAATCTTTCAAGGGAAAAGAGATATC
Organism: Gottfriedia sp. NPDC056225; assembly: GCF_042267765.1. Taxonomy (NCBI): domain Bacteria; kingdom Bacillati; phylum Bacillota; class Bacilli; order Caryophanales; family Bacillaceae; genus Gottfriedia; species Gottfriedia sp. NPDC056225. The sequence continues at coordinate 8,720 of NZ_JBHJTJ010000007.1, forward strand.
ATTTCGGGAATGTGGATTGGTACAGCTGGTCAATTATCCGTAGCTTTTTTCGTTTCTAAGCAATTGTTCACTTCAGATAAAATAAATTTACTTGATTTACAAAGAAAAATTGTGCTTTCTGACTCAATTCAAATAGTTGGTAACGCATTGGCACTTATTGGTGCAGCTGAAGTAATTCAAGAGGAAATTGGTGATGGGGAAATATTCCTTTCATAGTCACATCTATATGAAACTAAAATGCATTTAACTCTTAATTAAAAAAGTGCAATATCAAAAAAACATGTATAAATCCCACAAGAAACCTTGTGGGATTTTGTGTATCATCTTAGATGAAATCCGTTCAATGGTCGAAAAAACCGAACGAAAATTAGTTGGAACGAGAAGAATATACGTCCAAATAATATTATATCAACGAGATTTAATGATTTATCAACGAGATTAAATGATTTATCAACGAGTAATCGTCATTTATCAACGAGATTAATGATTTATCAACGAGTAATCGTCATTTATCAACGAGATTAAATGATTTATCAACGAGTAATCGTCATTTATCAACGAGATTAATGATTTATCAACGAGTAAACGTCATTTATCAACGAGTAAACGTCATTTATCAACGAAGTTCACAGCTTTATCAATATTGTTCAATTTGTGTTCGCTTTTTGAATTAATTATTAGATTTCCCCGTGCCAAGTACTGTTTGTTTTTCTCTTGCTCCTGCATTTAACGCTTTTCGGAAACTTGCAATTAAGTCTTCAAGATCCTCTAATCCAACAGATACTCGAATTAGTGTATCTTTAACACCTAATCTTTCACGTACATCAACAGGTATTGCTGCATGAGACATCTTAACAGGATATGAAACAATTGTCTCTACTCCACCAAGCGAAACAGCAACTGCTACATTTTCGACTGTTTGAAGAAATTTCGTCGTTTGTTCAATTGTTTTTAATGTAAATGAAAGGACTGCTCCTGCTCCGGAAGCCTGCTCAAAATGAATATCGTGACCAGGATGGTTTTTTAATCCTGGGTAATAGACATCCTCAACTTCTTCTTGTTCTAAAAGCCAATTCGCTAATTTTGAAGCAGTTTGTTCATACGCATCCATACGAACCTTTAGTGTCTTTAATCCTCTAAGTGTTAGCCAACAGTCTTGCGGGCCTAAAATTGCACCGAATGAATTTTGGATTGTGTATAATTCTTGTGCAAGTTCTTCAGAATTTACAACTGCTAAGCCTCCGATTACATCGCTATGGCCTGCAATAAATTTTGTTGCGCTATGAACTACAATATCTGCACCTAGGTCTAGTGGTTTTTGTAAATATGGTGATAAAAAGCTATTATCTACAATTACTAGAATGTCATTTTCTTTCGCAAGTTTAATTGCACCTCTTAAGTCAGTAATTTTCAAAAGTGGGTTAGATGGGGTCTCTAAATAAAGTCCCTTTGTATTTGGCTTTATTCCTGCTTCAATCTCCTGTAAATTTGAAGCGTCTACAAATGTGAATTCGATACCAAAACGATTTAATACTTTCGTCGCTATTCTGAAAGTCCCTCCGTAAACATCTTCGCAAATAACAATATGATCTCCTGCTGAGAACAGTGATAAAACAGATGAAATAGCAGCCATCCCTGATGAGAACGCAAAGCCGCGCACACCGTTTTCTAATTTTGCAATTGTATTTTCTAATGCTTCTCTTGTTGGGTTCCCACTTCTTGCGTAGTCATATTTCCCAAAATTCTCAATATCAAATTGGTGAAATGTTGAAGTCTGATAGATAGGAATACTTAATGCACCTGTCGTCGGATCCACTTCATTTCCATTATGAATTAATTTAGTTCCAAATTTCAATTTTATCACCCCAATGCATTTTCTAAATCATTTAATAAATCATCGATATGTTCAATTCCTACTGATAATCGTAATGTATGGTCATCTAGACCAAGTTTTCTTTTAAATTCCTCAGGCATTTCAGAATGTGTTTGAGTATGAGGATACGTTATTAGCGATTCAACTCCACCTAAACTTTCTGCAAATGTAATGACGTTTACACTTCCTAAAACTTGTTCAACTAAACTTAAATCTTTTACTTTAAATGAAATCATTGCCCCAAATCCTGTTGCTTGTTCTTTAATAATTGAATAACCTTTATGTGTTGGTAGTCCTACATAGTACACTTCAGTAACATTCGGATGATTTTCTAAATACTTTGCAAGTACAATCGCATTTTTTTGACTATATTCCATACGTAAGTGCAATGTTTTTATTCCTCTTAAAATTAACCAAGAGTCAAATGGAGCTAAAGTTGCACCCGTTGATTTTTGATAGTAGCGTATACGCTCATTCGTAGATTCTGAGTTTGTCACAACAAAGCCAGCAAGTGTATCATTATGACCACCTAAATACTTCGTTCCACTGTGAACAACAACATCTGCGCCTAGTTCGATTGGTTTGAAGAAATAAGGTGTTAAAAATGTATTATCGACAATCACTAGAATATCTCGTTCTTTTGCAATCTCAACAACTCTTTTTAAATCTGTCACTTTCATCATTGGATTTGAAGGTGTTTCAATAAAAATTCCTTTTGTGTTCGGTTTAAGCGAAGCCAGAATTTCTTCAATTTCAGTTGTATCAATAAAATTATGCTCAATTCCATACGGCGAATAGATTTCTTCAAACAGACGATATGTACCACCGTATAAATCATCTGACACAATCACGTGATCTCCTTTTTTAAATAAACTTAATACTGCTGTAACGGCTGCATTACCAGTTGCAAATGCAACACCAAAATTTGCGTTTTCTAATTTTGCCACAGTATTTTCTACTTCTTCACGAGTTGGGTTTTGTAATCTTGCATAATCATATCCAGTCGATTGGTTTAACCCTGCATGCTTAAATGTTGCAGATTGGTAAATTGGATAACTGATTGCACCAGTTAATGGATCATATCCTTTACTTCCATGTACAGCAATTGTTTCGATTGATTTTTCCTTCGTATTTAAAGCTACTTTTGTCTTAGTCATTATTAAATCCCCCATTTTAGTCAAAATAAAAAACCACTTCCTAAAAAATAAGAAGTGGTTATGTCTCGATAACATATCGCTCTTATCTTCCAGGCTATATACCTGCAGGATTTAGCACTTTCTAGTTTTCACTAGAGTTGCCGGGTTTCGTCGGGCCAGTCCCTCCACCGCTCTTGATAAGATTATTTAATTATATTGATTAGTATATTAAAAACTCTGATAATTATCAATTGTTTTTTTCGAATTATTTAATTATTAATATTTCATTTCCATTCTGCAGGTAGTAAATTTTGATAAAGTGCACTCTTATATCGATCATCAATTAGTAACAAAGTCCCTTTATCCGTTTCTGATCGGATAACTCTTCCACCTGCTTGCATGACTTTATTCATCCCGGGAAAGACATATGCATAATAATACCCATTTTTCCCAACCGAATTAAAATGATCTTTTAAAATATTTCTTTCTAAACAGATTTGTGGCAATCCTACACCGATTACTACGACACCATTTAATCGATCGCCCTTTAAATCGATCCCCTCGGAGAAAATTCCACCTAATACAGCAAATCCAACTAAAGTCTTCTCATTAAGACTATTAAATTGTAATAGAAAATCTTCTCTATCAAATTCTGACATACCATTTTCTTGAACAATTGTTCTAATAGTCGGATACTTAGTTTGAAATAATTCGATACTTTGAATGAGATATTGATAAGAAGGATAGAAAACTAAATAATTTCCTTTACTTTTCGAAATTTCTTTATAAATCGTATCGATTAATCTTTCTAAATTTTTTACACGGTCTTGATATCGGGTTGATAAAGAGTCAATGGTTACTTGAAGTTGTTCTTTACTAAAAGGCGGATCAATCGTAATCGTATAATCACGATCTTGATCGCCAAGCATATCTTGAAAATATTGTACTGGCGTTAAGGTTGCTGAGAAATAAATAGTAGAGCGAAATTTTTTTATAACATCGTTTACTACTTTAAATGGATCAAGGCAAAATAGTTTTACGTGAACCTCACTTTTATAAAGCTCATAGTAGCAAATATACTGTTCATCAAAAAACTCTGCGATTTTAACAAAGTTGAGTGATTCAAAATACGTATCTAGTAGAATTTGTTTATTTTCATCCTCGTCCAATTCCTGCAATTTAATTTCTGCTATTTCATTAAATTTGTGAAGAAGCTCAATTAATTCCTCATCAAATTCCTTTGATACAGGAGCTACAGTATCCTTCCAAATTTTTCTTAATTCTATAAATCGCTTATTAATGACATTTACAGATTCATATAAATCATCTTTAATACTTTTATATCTATTTTTCAACTCTAAAAATTTAGATTTAAAAATACTTGCAGAATACATCTCTCTCGCACGATCTACAAGATTATGAGCCTCGTCAATCAATAATACCGAACTACGTTTATGCTCATCGAATAACCGTTTTAATGATACTCTAGGATCGAAAATATAATTAACATCACAAATAATGGCATCTGAAGAATTTAATAAATCTAACGAATATTCAAATGGACAGACTGTATGTTTTCGGGCATATTCTTCAATTTTCTCTCGTGTAAAAGCCGTTTCAGACGAAAGAATATCAAGCACAGCCCCATTTATCCGATCATAGTATCCATTAGCAAATTCACAATATTCTTTTTGACAAATCGTCTCTTCTTTAAAACAAATTTTATCTTTTGCCGTAATCGTTGTGCATGATATACATAATCCTTGATCTGTCATTCGCTTAAACGCTTCTTCAGCAACAGTCCTAGTAATCGTTTTCGATGTTAAGTAAAACATTCGATTTATACGATCCTCACCCATACTTTTAACAGTCGGAAAAATAGTTGAAACAGTTTTACCAATTCCCGTTGGAGCGATAGCAAACAAATTATTACTTTCTTGGATTGTTTGATATACAGCTCCAGCTAGTTTCCTTTGTCCTTTTCGAAATGAAGGAAATGGAAAACTTAAATCTTTAATCGTTTGATTACGTAATTCAATATGATCATACTTCCATTTTGCAAAAGGATAATAGCTCTCTAACATCTTATACAGATAATTAGTTAAATCATTTTTTGTAAACAAAAGATAAAAGCTCATTTTTTGTTCCGTTAAAATATTCACGTAAGTAAGCTTGATGGTGATCTGTTCAAGTTGCAATTCTTCACAAATAAAATACCCATATACTTTTGCTTGAGCCCAATGAACCGGATAAGAATTTTCATTTATTTCATTCAAATCCTTCATTGTTGATTTAATTTCTTCTATTATGTATTGATCATCATTTAATAATAATCCGTCACATCTACCTTCAATTTGAAATTCCAATTGTTTATATGGGACAGTTCCAGAAATATGTCGTTCTTTTACATCAGATTCTCCGTATTCACTTTGAATTTTTTGATGTGCCTTCGTTCCTTCGATTAATGAAACCGAACTTTTATATGTTAAATCAATACTTCCCGCTGTATGAGCATACTCAACTAGCGAACGTACTGAAACTTTTATACAATTTTCCAATTGAGCACCCCCATTTTTGTTCATTTTACCATATTTCGGATTACTTGATTAGGTAGTAGTACTTTAAAATAAAAAAGTTCAAGTTAGGTAAATAACTTGAACTTACAGATTGTTAAAATATAAAATAGTCAAAATATTACTAAGCGATCTATTTGATGGTAAATTTCTTTTGATGATATTATTTATTTGTCTTAATAGATAATTTGTTTGTGGAATACTATCAAACTTTAGAAATGGCTCTGTTCTAAATATAAATTATTGGGATGCTAATAATTTGTAAACAATTTCATTTATTAGATTATAACTAGACGATTTACTGTAGCAAAATAAGCGTGTATATAAATTTTATATTTCTCTAAGTTAAGGGTATTTATAAGAGTCTTCGATGCATGCTTTTTTATTTTGAAGAAGTTGATTGGAACGAAAGGGTGCTCGACTCCTATGGGAAATGCGGGAAGCCTGAGACCCCACAGGCACAGCCGAGGAGGCTCAGGTCTCGCCCCATGGAAAGCGAGCATCCTGTAGTGGAAATCAACATCATATCGCTTCATTTACATTGAAAAATATTGTTGAAAATAACTTGATCTTTTAGTGTTTATAAATAATAATATCAAAAAGCCAACAATCATTAACAATACAAAACTTCAATATTATATTTTCGATAAAATTGCAATAACTTCTCCATATCATCTTTTATTGCTTCTAACGGCACTATAATCGCCTTCATACTTGTAACATAAATATAAAAGTATTTCTTCGTTCCTTTTACTTCAACGATATGATCCCACTTTATTTCGTGAACACTTGATTGTGTAATTTCTTTAATGCCATTCTCATCAACTTTAAGGGAATGCTCGCCGAATAATGATTCGTTACTTTTATTATTTAGAAGTTTCATCATTTTATTTTTACTTGATCTGTAATATAAATTAGGAAAATAAACGTAAATAACAATCGCTACTAACGAAAAGGCAAGTAAATAACCGATTATAGGTTGCTTTAGTAGAAAAGAAATTAGAAATGGAATTACTAAATAAATTAAACTTACAGCAATTCGATTATTAGTTAATGATTTTTGGACAGTTTTTGAGTTTTTCAATTCATGTAAATTAAATTCAATATAATCATCCAAATTTATTTCATAATTAAGTTTCATACTTTACCTCCATTTTCTAATTAATATTTAATTACTAATATTCTAACATTAGTAAAACACAGAAAATATAGATATTTCATCTACAAATATTAAGATGACTTTTCAAGATTCATAGAATTAATTCTTATATTAAGAGTTCGTAATAATTCATTGCAAAAGTTCTATTATAACTTTCATAAAGAAACTTGTCTTAAAGTAATTAAGCCTAAATGAACGTCAACTTATAATAAAAAAGGTAGATTCAACTTATATAAGCTGAATCTACCCTTATTCGTTAAACGACTAATGCGACCCTCAATTTATACAAAACAATTTATTAAGCTCCATCATTAATAAAGCTATATTGTGCCATGTATAAATTATAATAATGACCTTTTAATCTTAATAATTCTTCATGTGTTCCACTTTCTTCAACGTTACCATTACCAATTACCATGATTTTGTCACAGTCACGGATTGTCGATAAGCGGTGGGCAATTACAAATGAAGTACGCCCCTCTAATAGCTTCTCGATTCCGTTTTGGACTAATTTTTCCGTATGTGTATCGATATTAGACGTTGCCTCATCTAAGATTAAAATACGTGGATTAGCAAGTAACGCACGTGCAAAAGAGATTAATTGTCTTTGACCTAATGAAAGTCTTGAGCCCCTCTCATTAACATCCGTATCATAACCATCCTCCATTTTAATGATAAAATCATGTGCATGGACTGCTTTTGCTGCAGCGATTACTTCTTCATCTGTTGCATTCAATTTACCATATCGAATGTTTTCCATGATTGAAGTTGAGAATAAGAACGTGTCTTGTAGCATGATTCCCATTTGACTTCTATAAGATTCTAAATCTACTTTTTTAATATCTTTTCCATCAACTAAAATTCTACCTTTAGTCGGGTCATAAAAACGGCTTATTAGGGAAACAATTGTCGTTTTACCTGCACCAGTTGCACCAACTAAGGCAATTTTTTCACCCGGATTTATTGTAAAATTTACATTTTTTAATACTGTAGAATTTTCATCATAACCAAACGTTACATTATCAAATCGAATTTCTCCATTAATCCGTTCGATTGCTGGTGCATTTTCTTCACTAATTATTTCAGGATCAATATCCATAATGTCAAAAATGCGGTCAGCTGCGGAGAAGTTTGATATTAATGTATTATAAAAATTTGATAAGTTCATAATTGGGCGCCAGAACATACCAATATACATAGAAAATGCGATTAATGTACCCACTTCTATTTCTTGCGTAGTTACAAGCTTATACCCTGCATAAAAAACAATTACCGTACCAACACCCCAAGATAGCTCAACTAATGGCCAAAAGAAATCATTCATTTTTACTGCTTTCATGAATGAACCCATTAATTCGGAAACCTTCTCTTTAAAGTCTTTTTCTTTATCTTTTTCTTTCGCAAAAGACTGTACAACTTTTATACCTGAAAAATCTTCATGTATAAATGCAATTAGATTTGAACGTTTCTTTCGATAATCGTCCCATCTTTTACGTGCTCGTGTTTCAATATAAAACATAGCAGCTGCCAAAAATGGGAGAATAGATACAGATGCGAGTGCTAGTTTAACATTTAGTACAAACATTACAACAGTAACACAGACTAAGCTTAATAATTCTGGTATTAACGTTTGAATACTTTGGTTGAATAAATTTTGAAGCGCACTTATATCCCCCATTACACGAGCCAAAATTTTCCCAACCGGACGGTTATCAAAAAATGTAAAAGACAATTTTTGAATATGTGTGTACAGCTCGTGACGAATATTTACTAAAATATTGTTCGTAACTGAACTGATCAATGTCCAGCGAGTTTTAGAAGCGATCATAGCTAGGAAATTCAGCGCTAATAATATTGCCCCGATTATTAAGAGACCTTTTACATCATGGTTTTTAATATTTGTATCGATTGCTATCTTTAATAAATACGGGTTTAAAATACCTACTACCATTACAAATAGCATTAAACAAATAACGGTAAAGGTTTTTAGTTTATAAGGTTTTAAATACGTCCCGAGCCTAAAAATCAGCTCGGTTTTACTACGGTTTAGCTGGTCTTCATCGCGATTAATTGTATTTTGCGCCATTAGATCACCCCACTTTCGACTGTTTCAAAATCTTTGAATTGTTCTTCATACACTTCAAAGTATTTTCCTTTTTTATCAAGTAATTGCTTATGATTTCCTTTTTCAACTATTTCTCCATTTTCAACAAATAATATTAAATCGGCATTTTTCACCGCTGAAATTCGGTGTGCAATAATAAATGTTGTACTATGTGAGAATCGTCTATTTAAGTTGTGTAATAATTCATACTCCGTTTCCATATCTAACGCAGAAGTTGCATCATCTAAAATTAGAATTGGAGCTTTACGCAATAAGGCACGTGCAATTGAAATACGTTGTTTTTGTCCTCCAGATAAACCAATACCTCGTTCACCAATTTCGGTATTGAATCCATCTTCCAACTCTTCGATAAAGTCTAGACAACAAGCAATTCGGCATGCATCGCGGATTTCATCCATAGTAGCTTCAGGATTTCCTAGTTTAATATTATTTTCAATCGTATCTGAGAATAGGAATGTATCCTGTGAAACTAGAGACATATTTTGACGTAAAGAAGTTAAATTAAAATCTTTAACATTAACACCATCTACTAAAACTTCCCCACTTGCCACATCGTATGAGCGACCTATTAAATGAAGAATTGAAGATTTCCCTGCGCCAGTCGTCCCCATAATTGCTACTTTACTACCACTTGGAATATATAGATTAATATCTTTTAAGACAATTTCATCGTTGTATTTAAAGTTAACATTTTTATATTCCACTGAACCGTCAACAAGATTTGGCGTATATGCCCCCTCTTTATTCTCGATTGCTGTTTTACGATCTAAAATATCAAAAATCTTTTTCGCAGAAGCTTGGTTTTTAGAAAGTACATCCGTTAACCAACCTAACATTCTCATCGGCCAAATTAAGTTCCAAATGTATCCACTAAACGCAACAAGTTCACCTAATGTCATGCTTTCTTGCAAAACAAAATATCCACCAATAATGATCATCGCTACAAGTGCAATATTTGTTAAAAATTCAATATTAGGAAAATATTTTCGCATTGTTTTAGCCTGAGCCATATTTAAATCATAGTAACCACGATTCATTTTTAAAAATTTCAACGTCTCGTGCTTTTCTCTAGCAAACGCTTTAACTAATCTTACACCTGCAATATTTTGTTGTGCTGTTGTATTAATTTCAGCAGTATGGTCACTTATTTTTCCGTAACCTTTATTTAATAAGCGATTTAATCGTGTACCCATATATCCAATTGGAATCATAATTGCTAAACAAATTAGAGCTAATTTCCAATTAATCACAAATAAGATAATTGTACTGAGAGTAAAATAAATAATATTTTCAACAAATAATCTTAGTCCAAATGCAATTGTTTGCCATATATTTTCCACATCTTCATTAATCCTTGAAAGTAATTCACCAGTATTCATTGAGTCAAAATACTTAAACTCAAAGCTTTGAATATGCTTGAACATATCATTTTTAATATCTTCATGTACTTTCGAGCTTACTAAATCATACAGATACTCTTTTACATAACCAAAAATAGATTTAATAATTGTGACACCAATAATCCCCCCAATTACTGGAAGAACGACTGATGCTTTTCCTTTTGTAATTCCATCATCAATTAAAATCATTTGTAAATACGGAATTAAATGATCTACACCAATAACCAAAACCATAGAAATTGAACCAATAATAAATGATAGCTTATGTCTATAGACATATTTTAATATTCGAGACAATGTTTTACCTCCTTTGTATCAATCAACCTATCTCTACGCAACCCTCCACTTTTTTGACAACAAAAAACCATGGGATAATTTTCCATACCCCATGGCCATAAAGAAACGTTTCGACCAAAAACAAACAAAATAGTTCGTTCTTTTTTGGCACAAAAAAGCCATGGGGAATATAAACCCATGGCTAAATCGTCAATTGAAATCAAAATTTCAACGTGGTCCGTCCTGCGTAGAGATAGGGTTCATAATCAGTATGAAATTATTTGTTGCTGTCGCGTTTAATTTTCTTACAATCATCATGTTAACCTACCTCCTTCTTATTTGATAATCTTATCATATACGAGTACACTTTAAAATGTCAAACTATTTTTAATAAATTTATTATTTAATTTTAAAGATTATTGCTTCATACGGTCTTAAGCTTAGCTTATCAATCGTTAAACTTGAATCCTTATAATTACTCAATAGTATACTTACTTGATCTAATTGAGCATTATAACTAAATTCTGATTCATCTTTCGTAAAGTTTGCAACAATTAACAGTTTTTCATCTTGGTCCTGTCTTGTATAAGCAAATACTTTTTCATCTTTTTCCGCTAGCATTTCAAATGAACCATAAACAATAGCAGGAATTTCTTTTCTCAATTGAATTAATTGACGATAATGATGAAAAATTGAATCTGGATCGTTTATCGATTTCTCAGCATTAATATTCGTATAATTAGGATTCACTGTTAACCACGGATTTCCACGTGTAAAACCTCCATGCTGATCCCCATTCCACTGCATTGGAGTGCGAGCATTATCTCTACCTTTTGTATAAATTGATTCCATTATGTCTTCATGCTTGTACCCATTTGAAATTCGTTCGTTATACATATTCTTCGTTTCAATATCGTCATATTCCTCAATACTTTCAAAACGAATATTTGTCATTCCAATTTCTTCACCTTGATAAATATAAGGTGTACCTTGCATTAAATGTAGTATGGTTGCAAGCATTTTTGCGCTTTCAATTCGATATTCCTCATCATTACCCCATCTTGAAACAATTCGTGGTAAATCGTGATTATTCCAAAATAAGCTATTCCAAGCCTTCCCATCAAGCTGTGTTTGCCATTTATGAAATACTTCTTTAAGCTCCAATAAATTCAATGGCTTTAAATCCCACTTTTCTTTTCCTTCTTGTTGATCTAGACCTATATGCTCAAATTGAAAGATCATACTTAATTCATTTCGAGCTGGATCCGAATAAAGCTTTGCAATTTCAGGTGTTGCTCCCCAAGTTTCACCAACTGTTAATACGTCACTTTTTCCAAACGTTTTTTGATTCATCTCATGTAAATAATCGTGTAACTTCGGTCCGTTTGCTGTAATCTCCTGATCAGGAAGTTTTCCGATTAAATCAATTACATCCATACGGAACCCGCCAATTCCTTTATCAAGCCAAAAATTCATCATATTATATACTTCATCATGTACTTTTGGATTCTCCCAATTTAAGTCAGGCTGCCTTTTACTAAATAAATGCAAGAAGTATTGACCGGTTTGTTCATCAAATTTCCAAGCACTACCACTGAATACAGAAGGTAGATCATTTGGTTCACTTCCGTTTAAAGGGTCTCTCCATATATAATAATCCCGATAAGGATTATCTTTACTTTTTCGTGATTCAATGAACCATGGATGCTCATCGGAAGTATGGTTTACGACTAAATCCATTACTATTTTAATTCCATGTTTATTTGCTTCAGAAATTAAATAATCCATATCTTCCATCGTACCGAACTCTTCCATAATGTCACAATAGTCGCTAATATCGTAACCGTTATCATCATTAGGAGATTTATATACAGGGCTCAACCAAATAACATCTATACCTAATAGCTTTAAATAATCAAGCTTCTCAATAATCCCTTTAATATCGCCGATTCCATCAGCATTACTATCCATAAAACTTCTAGGATAAATTTGATATACTACGCTATTATGCCACCATTTTTTCTCCATTTTAATTGCCTCCTAGATTATGTATCAATTTAAATCTTAAAAACTCTTTTTCCATTCTAGTTAACACCTGTTTGTCCAAAACTTTTTGAACAAGTCATTTAAAATATAAAACATAGGTCAAAAAAGATTAAAACAATTACGGTAATTGAAATTTCAAAGAATTGAATTCCCTTTCGAAACTTGTGCAACCGTGTGCATTTTTTCTGTTAAAAATAATAACTATTTTTTAGAAGTCTGGTCCACACTCTTTTTAACCGCTTACATTTACTATTTTAACAAGAATGATTCGTAATGCAACCATTTACATTTTTTAAATAGATTTCGAACTCCTTAGATTAATTTTCCAGATAACAAATTAATCTATTTTTTATTTATTTGAAATTTTTATTAGATAGGACAAGCCATCTCTACATAGTATATATAGCTACAGATTTTTAAATATTGTTGGGGGGAAAAAATTGTTTAAGCGCTGTTTTATTTTTTTCTTAGTACTTCTTTTATTTTTGAGCACTTCTTTTGTTCGGTCTTTCGCAGAAACTGAACCAGCTTCTCAATTTATCATTATTAACAAATCGATTAATAGATTAGCTTTTTATGAAGATGGTAAATTAGTAAAAGTTTTTAAAGTTGCTACTGGTAAGAGTCAAGATTTAACTCCTGAAGGGAAGTTTAAAATCGTCGTTAAAATTGTAAACCGTCCTTACTATAAGGAAAATATTCCTGGTGGTGACTCGAGGAACCCTCTTGGAAACAGGTGGTTAGGTTTAAATGCAAGAGGGACATGGGGTACAACCTATGCAATCCACGGAAATAACAACCCAAGTTCGATCGGAACTTACGCTAGTCACGGTTGTGTACGGATGTATGATGAGGAAGTAGAGTGGTTATTCGATCGTGTTCAAAAAGGTGCTACTGTTTTAATCACATCTTCTAACCAGTCATTCCAAGACATCGCCGTTGCAAATCATTTATTTGATGCAGATTCAGGAAGTGTCGTTGTAACAAAGCCAACTGATATTCCTACTAGTTTACAGTTGGGAAGCGTGGGTTCAGAAGTTGAATGGCTACAGGATACTTTAACAAAACTAGGCTACTCAACAAACGGAGTTGATGGCTATTTTGCTAAAGGTACAGATGAAGCAGTAAAGGCATTCCAAATAGATAATGGATTAACTGCTGATGGTGTCGTTGGCGCAGGTACAAAAAAGATATTAATAGACAAACTCCAAGAAAAAACCCGTGAGTCATTATCCGCTTATTTTTATACGTATACAATAAAGAAAAATATTAATGTACTTGGGGAAGATCGATTTGATAGTAGTTTAAATGGGGTTCAAAAATTATATTACTAATCAATACTAAAAGCCATTAGCTATCTAATGGCTTTTTTTTGATGTACCAAACTTTATCAACAAAAATGACTGATTTATCAGTAAAAATTAGCGTTTATCAATAAAAATCGATACTTTATCAACAAAGTTCACAGCTTTATCAATAATTTAAATAAAGTGTTCGTATTTTCAACTAGCAATCGTTACAAACAAAAAGCTGTTGTGATTGATTCAACAGCTCTTCTACATGATTATTTCGTTAAATATAAATACAATAATTTCATCGTATTTTCCATCGCACTATAATGAGTTCTTTCCATACCGTGAGAAGCATGTACACCTGGCCCAATTAGCGCTCCACGAATATCCTGACCTCCACGTAATGCAGCAACTGTATCAGATCCATACATTGGATAAATATCGACCGCATAGCTAAGCTCATTTTCTTTCGCTAAATTGACTAAATCAGTTGTTATGTTGAAGTCATATGGTCCGCCAGAGTCTTTTGCACAAATAGAAACATCATACTCAGTACAGCTTAAATCATCTCCAATACAGCCCATATCAACTGAGATTAATTCAGTAATATCAGATGGAATATAAGATGATCCATGACCAACTTCTTCATACGTTGAAATAAATAATTTCGTTGTATATGTAGGAACAATGTTTTCCCTTTTAAATAATTCAAGTAAACCAATTAAACAAGCAACACTTGCTTTATCGTCAATAAATCTTGATTTAATGAATCCGCTATCAGTAATCGTCGTTTTTGGGTCGAAGAAAATGAAATCTCCTGGGCAAATTCCAAGATTTAATACGTCCTCTTTAGACTTAACATTTTCATCAATGCGAACTTCCATGTTTTCTGGATCGCGTTTTTTTGTTTTACTATCTTCGAATACGTGAATCGATGGACTAGTAGATAAAAATGTACCTGTATAAATCTTTCCTTCACGAGTTCTAATTTGACAATATTCACTATCAAGAGTTGGTACGATTGGCCCACCAATAATAGTGAATTTTAAAGTACCTTTGCTTGTAATTGATCGAACCATTGCCCCTAGTGTATCAACATGTGCAGATAATCCGATGACTTGCTCATTGCTTTTCCCTGGAATAGTAATGACTCCGCAACCTTTATTAGTCGTTTCGAACTCATAACCTAAACTATTTGACCAAGACTGGATTAACTCCATAATTTCAAAACAAAAACCACTTGGACTATTAAACTCAAGTAATTGTTTAGCAGTATTTAGCACATATGCTTTATCAATTTTAATATTCATAGTTATCCCCTTCAATTTTTAAATTTTCATGCAATTCTCAACGTATTTATCATACATTTATTTATGTTTGTTATCAATAATATTGGAAAATTACTAAACTGATCGTTAGGACCATCAAATATTAAATGATTGTAAAAAAGGACTAAATCTTAGCTACTATTTTCAAGGTCTGGAAAACTGTCTGAGGTTTAACTTATATTCCGATTATATTAGCCTACTAAAAATTATGAATGAATTGCACTATATTCTACTTCATATAAATAATATAGATCTTACATGGTAATTAAGTTTAAAAACGAGGTGAAAAGGTGTATTTTTTCAAGCCCATTTCTGATAAAATTCATTTATTTCAACTAAAATTCAATAAACAGAGTAAAACGATGAAATTTATTTTAGTCTCTATTCTTGCTTGTATTGCTGCATTTTTCCAAGCTGCAGGTGGCTTTTTACCTGTTGTAGGATTATTTTTAAGTCCACTTGCCACTGCACCTATTCTAATTTGCTCCATGTTCTCCGTTACGAATGGATTAAAGTCCTATTTTCTAACAATCATCTTATTACTCATCCTTCAGCCAACCGAACTTATTATATTTCCGTTTACAACAGGCTTATTAGGAATTGGAATAGGCTCTTCTTTTTACTTTTTTAAAAAGAGATTAAGTATCATTCTAGCTGGAGCAATTCTATTAGTGTTAGGAATCATGAATCTATTATTTATTTTTCACTTTCCTGTTTTAGGTCCAGCCTCCTCTGATTCTTTTTCAACATTTACCGTACTAATCATATTAATTTTTTCTTTCTTTTATTGCTGGTTATGGGTTGAAATTGCTTTAATTATTTCTAAGAGATTGGCTTTGTTAATTTAACAGATGTAATCGTACTCATGGAATTGTTATGAGTACGATTTTTCTTTTCCTTACTCTTTATCGATAATAGATTCGACCTAACAACTATTTGTTTAATACATAGTTCCAGTTCCTTTTAGATGAACTTCTGCTTTTACTCTAAATTCAAGTTCTGTATAAATTTCTTTCCATTTATTGATTTCTTTTTTCGTCATACCGTATTTTGCTTGAAAATTCAAGAATTGTGATTATTTCTGCCTCGTTTGCATTGCCTGTTTCTCCATATAGTTACGCATTTTTTTCATATTTTCTGGTGCGTCCCATGGATCTTCTACAATCATTTCAATCATACAGAGTCTTTCGGTACATTCAATTTCTGCTTGGCTTATAGCCTGTTCAAGTTCTTCATAAGTTCGAACAATTGCAGTAAACGCATTGCCTCCAAAAGCTTCAGCCAGTTTCGTATACGACCAACGTGGGATTTTGTTGTATTTTTGATCTTTTGTTTTGACATTTAAATATTTTTCGATCGTGTAACCATCATTGTTTAAGACGAAAATGATTGGTTTACAACCATAGTAGAGCATGGAGCTGATTTCTTGGGCCGTTAGCTGCAGTGAGCCATCACCTGTAAACAGCAACACCCGTCGTTCTGGCGCAGCGATACAAGCACCGAACGTCGAGGGGGTAGCATATCCGATTGATCCCCAGCCTCCTTGTCCAATATATGTAACATTACTCGGCAGCCTTACCTCCGACATACCATTGTAGAATGTACCGATCTCGACGATCAAAATGTCGTTCTTTTTCAGCATGCGCTGAAAAAGTGGATAATAGCCAGCCGCTTTCAAAGATTCATCCGTACCTAATGTGAACTGATTATATGGAAATGCTACTTTTCTTTGAAATCCATCACCTTTGAAACCGAGTTTTTGAACTGATAGAATCATATCTGAAGCAAAAACGTTCTGATAAACTGCTTCAGCGACTTTAACAAAGTCAGACTGAATATTAACAGTCACAAGTGAATTCAATTTTGCGGTAAAGTTAGCTGTGTTAGTGTCTGCCATTACCATTCCGATAGCGATTATACAGTCTGCATTTTCTACTATACGTTGCACTTCTGAGCAACCGAAAGAGCCTATATACATTCCGACATAACTAGAATGAGTTTCATCGAATGCTCCTTTGCCGAACATCATAGCTGCAACAGGTATATTCATAGCTTCTGCCAGTTGTAAAACTTCAGCTTGGAGGCCAAAACGCATAGTTTTTACATCCACTAAGATAACTGGCTGGTTAGCACGTTCTAGCAGTTGACGAGCATGATCAGTCGCAGCCTGTAGAGTTTTTGGATTAGACGTACGTAATGGCGCTTTCGGCACTTCCCGTACTACAATTGGTTTGCTCACTAAATCATTAGCCACAACTAGGTAAACAGGTTGTTTCTTTTCTTTAGCAATGCGAATGGCAGTTGGAATTTCGATCATGGCATTCTCCGGTGTCAACACTGCAGAATAAGCCGTTATTTGCTCATACATATTACGAAAAACTTGAAAATTTCCATCCATTAAAGTATGGTGCATCTGTTTGTGTTCATTTTGATCTTTTGTAGGAGGCGAACCAACAATATGGATTACAGGAATATTCTCGCTATATGAGCCAGCTATCGGATTAGTTGCGTTTAACTCTCCGACCCCAAATGTTGTAATAAGTGCTGATATCCCCTTAACTCTTGCATAGCCATCTGCAGCATAACCCGAGTTTAGTTCGTTCCGTCCTTCTATAAACTGGATTCCATTATATTGCTCTAAAGTATCGAGCAGTGAAAAATTATAGTCCCCTGCAACGCCAAAAATTTCTGTAATGCCCTCAAATTTCAAACAATCGAACAAATACTGACCAACAGTTTTTTGAGCTTTTGCAGTATGAATGACGGGACTTTCTGTATTATTCATTTTATCCATTACACGCTCACTCCATATTCCAATTGGGTTTTCCCATTTTTTTATACCTTTTTATTCGTCCCCTTTCTTTGAACAGGCTATTCGATATTTGTTTAATAATCCATCAAGTTTAAAAACCTTTTCGAATAGTTAAATGTAGTAATTAAACTTCACCCCACGCTAAAAAACCACAGAAGAATCTGCGGTTTTTTAAATTCTGTATAAATTATTAACTAGATTCATGGAACGATTTCAAAAATAGTTCCTTGATTATAATCAGTCACTTTCGTAGAACCATAAACACCTAAATACATTTTTGATTGATTTAAATTCGTACCTAGCCCAACATAGTAAGCTGGTTTGGACCCAAAATTATAATCGGTTTGAATTATACTGAAATCGCTTTGTTTACCATCATGTCTTACTTTCGTATAAGCTAAAACACCTTTAATTTCTCCTTGTGTACCTTTCCGTGCTAGATCAGTAAACACCACACTACCAGACAGACTAGTTATTTCATTCCCCATATATGCTTGGACTCCTGTAAGTGCAGTTCCTTCAAATTTATTCGTTCTTGGATCTTTGTGATAATAGCAAGTTAAAGGTTGGAGACGACTAGCTGAAAGCTCTACTGATTCATTGTAATAAGCAATTGCTTTCTCTTCCAAATTTGAAGTTTCATTACATGCATTTATGATCGAAGTAGGGAAATTACCTTCCCAGCCTCGCCAACCAAAGTTAATAAACCCATCCAAATTAGATTCAGCATTCATATTAGCTTGAATCAGCTGAATAACAGGTATTGGTTTATATTGAATAAATGAATAAATTGACTCAACCATATCCTGACCAACATTACCTACATATTTAATAAATTGATTAGATAAACTTTGATATGAAATACCTGTTATGTTGCGAACACCTTTTGCTATAACTGTGAGAGTTTCTTGAATGGTTGTTGGTAGTTCATTAAAACGAGTAACAACTGGGAGATGATCGACGATTGTATTTTTTCCTACATCAATTTCAACAATTTTGCCCGCGATTTCTAAATTGTTCTGGCTTAAGTTAAAAGGATCATAGCCTGAACCGCCATCTCCTGTCGTTAAAACAAGCTTTCCTGTTTCCGGTGAAAAGTTTAATGAATTAACACCATTATGATTTAAGAATGGTCTTCTAAATTTAAGTAATGTTCTCCGTATTTGGGGCGTGCCATTGGATTGCAAAGCCCACTCCTCAACTGTATCGATATGATCATAATGATTTTCCCTATCTTCCCATTTTAAGTTTAGAGTATTTGGCTCACATGGATTAGGTTTAAACGGTTCTGAGAGTGTACCCGGACCTTGAGAATCAGCTACTGAATAATGAAGATAAAACAAACCATTATGATAAAAATAAGGATGAAATGCTAGTCCTAACAGCCCACGTTCATCATAGCCACCTGAAGCACCTAGTTTTAATACCCGTGGCCGTAAATCTAAAAATGTCCTGATTTCTCCATTTCCTATGTAAAAAATCTCCCCTAGTTGAGTTGCGATAAATAATCTTTCAACAGAATCCCCTGGAAGAAATGTTGTCTTCATGACAGTCGGCAAATTAATATTACTAACAATAGGGCGTAAACCAACCTTTACATCTCCCATCTATTCTCCACCTACTTTTATCTGTTTTCTTCTATTAAAAATATGATTAGAACAGTTTCACTAGTACCGAAATTCAACTTTAAGAGGGATTCCACAGTTAGAAATATAGTTTCCATTGGTTATTATTGTTAAAATATGGTTATGTTTATTGAGCGTATATTTCAAAGAATTAGAGAGGAATGAGTAATTTTGATAAATGCAATATTTATTTTCTTATTAGCCGGTTTGGCAGAAATAGGTGGTGGATACCTTATTTGGTTATGGCTAAGAGAAGGACAATCAGCTTATTTAGGACTAATCGGGGGGATAATTTTAGCCGTTTACGGTGTCATTGCAACGTTTCAAATTTTTCCTACATTTGGTAGAGTATATGCTGCATATGGGGGCGTGTTTATCGTTCTTTCAATTTTATGGGGATGGGGTATTGATAAAAAATCACCCGATATATACGATTGGATCGGTGCTGCTTTCTGTTTAGTCGGTGTGTCTGTCATTTTATGGGCACCTCGGAATTAAATTACTATTCAGGCAGGATAGTACAATTAGAAATTGAACTATTATAGTTAAGAAAATTACAGCATTTTTTGATAATAGTTTAAGGAGTGGTAAAATTGGCTTTACAAATCGGAGATATTATTTCATTTGAGCGAACTTTTACTCTAGAAGATGTTGAATTATTTACAAAGGTTTCTGGCGATGCAGGTGTTCATCACGTGTCCCCTGATGAACAAGGTAGGCTTGTCGTTCAAGGGTTATTGACAGCAACATTACCAACAAAAATTGGTGGAGATCACAATGTACTAGCACGCTCTGTGAATTTTGACTTTTTAAGACCAGTCTTTACAGGAGATACAATTATTTGTGAAGTAACAATTGAAAAGTATGAAAAGCAAGAGAATAGGCTTTCGATTTTAGCCTCCTTCCTATGTACGAATCAGAATGAGAAAAAAGTGTTGAGCGGAAGTTTTTCAGGAGTAATATTATAAACTCGTTTAACGTAAATCAATTTGATGTAACAATGGGTAGCCGAAAAGACGATGACATTAATTTCATTTAATTCACATTCACTATACCTACACTTTGAGACTGTCTAACTAACAGTCTCTTAATTTTTAAGTTTGATATAGTGACTGTAATGCTTCATGTTCTGAATCTTTTTTTACATATATATCATATTGCGTATTCTCATCAAATTGCCTCCTATTTCTTAAATTCATCGGTACTTTCGTCTTATACTCAATACCATTCTTTTTCAATTTACCAATAATAAGAAAATAGTTTTGGTAACCAAAAGTAGTATAAATTAATTTCCACTTTCGAATTAAATATAATTGAATGAAACTATAAAGAACAATTATTATAAATAAATAGATTACTAGAAATAACATACTAGTCCCTCCAATTAACATGTTTTATTTAGCATATTTAACTGCTACTAGTTTTTATGTATGTATTTTCGAAAATTATTATATTTATTGCAGCTTTTCTATTAGAACAAAAAACACTCCAGTAAATGCTTACCGGAGTGTTAGATTAATTAAAAGAATCCTAGTTTACTTGGAGAATAACTAACCAGCATATTCTT
The DNA here is from genome assembly GCF_042267765.1 of Gottfriedia sp. NPDC056225. NCBI lineage: Bacteria > Bacillati > Bacillota > Bacilli > Caryophanales > Bacillaceae > Gottfriedia > Gottfriedia sp. NPDC056225. The sequence goes on from NZ_JBHJTJ010000007.1 coordinate 29,932, forward strand.
TGTATTTTGGTAGTGATCCAACATCATCTTATGCGTTTCACGGCCTACGCCTGAATTTTTATATCCACCAAAAGCAGCATGTGCAGGATATGCATGGTAGCAGTTTACCCATACTCGACCTGCTTCGATGTTGCGACCGAATCGATAGGCAGTATCCATATCACGAGTCCAAACACCCGCTCCTAATCCATATAACGTATCATTCGCAATTTCCAATGCTTCCTCTTTTGTTTTAAATGTAGTAACAGAAACAACAGGACCAAAAATTTCTTCTTGGAATACTCGCATTTTATTGTTCCCTTTAAAAATTGTCGGGTTAACATAAAAGCCATCTTTAAGTTCTCCATCAAGAACATTACGACTACCACCAACTAAAACTTCTGCACCTTCATTCTTTCCAATTTCAAAATAAGATAAAATCTTATTCAATTGCTCATGTGATGCTTGCGAGCCGATCATTGTTTGAGGATCTAATGGATTTCCTTGTTTAATTGCTTTAACACGTTTTACTGCGCGATCCATAAATTCTTCATAAATCGATTCGTGTATTAACGCCCTAGATGGACAAGTACATACTTCTCCTTGATTTAAAGCAAACATTGTAAATCCTTCAAGTGCTTTATCGAAGAATTCTTCATTCTCAACTACATCTTCAAAGAAAATATTTGGTGATTTACCACCTAATTCTAATGTAACAGGAATTAAATTTTTTGAGGCATATTCCATAATTAATCGTCCAGTTGAAGTTTCACCAGTAAACGCAACTTTAGCAATTCGATTACTAGAAGCTAATGGTTTACCAGCTTCTAGACCAAAACCATTGACGACGTTGACAACTCCAGCTGGTAATAAATCTTGAATTAGTTCCATTAATACTAACACTGAAGTAGGAGTTTGCTCTGCTGGTTTAAGAACTACACAATTCCCTGCAGCTAAAGCAGGTGCAAGCTTCCATACAGCCATTAAGATAGGAAAATTCCATGGAATGATTTGACCTACAACTCCTAGTGGCTCCTTATAATGATAAGCAACTGTATCACCATCTAGTTCACCGAGTGATCCTTCCTGGGACCTGATACAGCCTGCAAAATAACGGAAATGGTCGATTGCTAATGGAATATCGGCTGCTAAAGTTTCACGAACAGGTTTACCATTTTCCCAAGTTTCAGCAACAGCAAGATATTCTTTATTCACTTCCATACGATCAGCTATCTTATGTAAAATATTTGATCTCTCTGTGACTGACATTCTGCCCCATTTTCCTTTTGCACTATGAGCAGCGTCAAGAGCTAGTTCAATATCCTCAGAAGTCGATCTAGCTACTTCACAAAAGACTTGTCCAGTTACAGGCGAAACATTTCCAAAGTACTGCTCTCTTACCGGTCTTACCCATTCCCCACCAATAAAATTGTCATAACGATTTTTAAACGTAATTAATGAACCAGATTTTCCAGGTGTTGCAAATACCATAATGATTCCCCCTTAATAGCTTGTCTATATAAACTATGAGATTCTACCTAAAACTATGACTAATAATCTATCTTTTATTTAATAGAAATATTTTGATTCAAATCTAATAATTAGGTAGAATGATAGAAGTGTTAAAAATCTGTTAGAAAATGAGGGGTAACTGTGCGTAAAAACTTCGTAGATATTTTATATCTCCTTGTTGGATCAGCAATATTTGCAGTCGGTGTTAACTTCTTTGCGATACCGAATAAATTAGCTGAAGGTGGCTTTACCGGCATTACAATGATTACATATTATCTTTTTAACTGGTCACCTGATGTCGTATATTTTGTTTTAAATGCTTCGTTGTTAATAGTTGGATATAGGTATTTGAAGAAGCAATTAGTTTTATATACAGTTATTTCAATTGTAGCTATTTCATTTTTCCTACGTATTACTGATGGTTACGGTGTACCAACAAGCGAGACTTTATTAGGTACTATTTTTGCTGGTGTATTAATTGGGCTAGGGTTAGGAATTGTCTTCCGCGCAGGTGGTACAACAGGTGGTTCCACTGTTCTTGCACAAATGGTCCATCAATCGTTTGGCTGGAGTATTAGTAAATCTTTACTTGCCTTTGATTTAGTTGTCGTATTAGGTGGCTATTTTGTAATCGGTTTTGAAAAAACACTGTATACCGTCATTTCAATTTATATTGGAATTAAAGTAATGGATTATGTTATGGAAGGAATAAATCCGAAAAAAGCAATTACAATTATTTCTGACCAAGCAAATGAAATTGCACAGATCGTATCAAATGAATTGAATCGTGGGGTAACAATCTATCCAGCAAAAGGACATTTCTCAGGTTTAAGAAAAGAGTCATTATACATAATTGTGAGCAATAAGGAATTGTTTGAACTTAAAAAAATAATTCACGCAATCGACCCAAAAGCATTTGTCGTTATTCATGATGTAAATGATGTATTAAAAGCAGGATAAACAAATCATATTAAGTTAAACAAAAAAACAAATCACTTTAGTCATTTACCTAAAGTGATTTGTTTTTTTACTTACACCTCTTGTTTCCCATTTATTCCTGATTCTAAAATTTGATTTATGTTTTCTAATTCTTTTTGCAACATTACGATTTTTGTAATTTGAGCTTTCTTTTCTTCATCGGTTTCGATTTCTTCCGCACTCAATGCAGCAATTTCTAGTTGTAATCTAATTCGTTCATTTAATAAAGATTGTTGATCGTTTGTAATGCTTTGTCTACCGTTCCATTCCGCAAAAGAACCTTTGAATTCATAAAGATTACCATTTTCGATATGAATTACACGATTTGAAACTTTTTTTAGTAAATAAGGATCATGAGAAACAACTACAACGGCTCCAGGATAAGCAGCTAATGCTTCCTCAATTCGTTCTCTCGTGTGAATGTCTAAATAGTTTGTCGGCTCGTCAAGAACAAGTAGATTTGAGTCTGAAAAATATAGCTTTACGAAAGCAACTCTACATTTTTCCCCCATACTTAATTGAGCGATATTTTTATAAACATCCTCTCTTCTAAAAAGGAAGCAAGCTAGTAGTGTCCTCGCCTCAGTTTCAGTCATATTTGGAAGAGATAAAATTTCATTTAAAATGGTAGAATCTTCATTTAACGCTTCGAGCTCTTGCATAAAATAACCTATTTTTAATTGAGGATTATGTCGTACGGACCCATTACTCGGAATCAATAATCCCGTTAATAATTTTAAAAATGTAGATTTTCCAGAACCATTTTTACCTATTACAGCTAATCGATCTTCTCGACCTAACAGAAAGTCAACTTGGCTAAATAATGATTTGTCAGCGTATGAGAAATCTACTTTTTCAAAGTTAATCATTTGCTTTGCAGTGAACGTTTCATTTTCAAAGCTAGCTGCGATTGTCTTAACTTCTTTCGGTTTTTCTACTTTTCTTTTTTCTAATCGTTCTAAATCCTTTTCCTTTGATTTAAATCTTAATGCGTTTTTTGCAGCTTGTTTCTTTGCAAAAGGATCACGTTCACTCGCTGCATTATGCGAGCTTGTAAACCATTGTTTATATTGATTAATCGTTTCGATTAACTTTTTCTTTTCCGCTTCTTGTTTTTCATATTGAGCTTGCTGGGTTTTTCGCTCATGTTCTTTTTGTATTTTATACGCTGAATAGCCACCATTATACTTAAATGTGCCAGCATGTGTTAATTCAACCGTAACAGTCGCAACATCATCAATGAATTGTCGTTCATGTGATATAAAAAGCACACTGCCTTTAAAGTTTTTTAACCACTCAGTTAACCATTGAATCGACTCTGTATCTAGATGATTTGTTGGTTCATCCAAAATTAATAGCTTTGGTTGTTTCATCATCACTTTTGCTAATTTAACTTTTGTTTTTTGTCCACCACTTAAATGACTGAACGGGATATTCCATAATTCTTGCGGTAATTGAAATTTCTTTAATACTTGATCTATATTATTTTCAAAGTCGTATCCATCTAATTCTAAATACTTACTTAAATACTCATTATATTTATCAAGATTTTTTTCATTAGATAGATCAAGTGATAGCTTTTCTAAATTCTTCTTTATTAAATAACGTTCCTGATCAAATGATTCGATTACTTCCCTTGCTGTAAGTAATTCCTGGTCTTCTTCATCTGTTAAAAGCCAACCTATATCTTCTTTTGAATATTGAATTTGCAATAACCCTTTATTAAGCGGAATATTTCCTAAAATTGCATTGATAAATGTTGATTTCCCAACTCCATTTTCACCAATTAAAGCAACTCGTTCGCCTTCTTTTAGTTCTAGATTTCCATTTTTAAAAATTGTCATTCCGTTTAACTCTATTTCAATGTTCGATGCTTTTATAATAAACATATACTTCACTCCATCCAATTTAAAAATATCCCTCTGTTTTTAGCCCAGAGAAAATAAAAACACACAAGCAGTATCTGCCTGTGTGTAAATTGGATGTAATTTAATCAGCCTAGTACATTCGAAAAAGTATATACAAAGTTTAGTTATTATTAAATAAACCATTTTTTTAATTGAATGGATTTACTTAATATTCATTATGGGCTCAAAAAATAGACATACTTATCCAATTTCTCTGTTTTCAGGCAGAGTACTTTTTTGCTATATAATTCTTTAGCTTTAAAAGTTATCGGATATTGTACATAGTGTCTAAATTTGATGCCTCCTTAAAAATATTAATTTAATCTTAGCTTACTTTTAGTATGATTTCAATCATTACTTTTATTCTTTCCAAATTAATGCCAATTCCTTACTTAATTTTTTTCTTAATTGGCGACTTTCTAAACGCTTAAATGCTAATTGTTGCAATTTAATTTCTTCTTCAGTTTCTGGTATTGCCTCTACTACTTTATGAGGTTTTCCATCTTTTAGTGCAACAAAAGTTACAAAACATGTTGCTGCTACTCTTTTTTCTCCTGAAAGCAAATCTTCTGCAGTTGCTCGAACAAATACTTCCATTGAGCTTGAGCCTGTTAAGATGACGAATGATTCATAATAAATGCAGTCACTTTCACGAACTGGACATAGAAACTCGACTGAATCCATCGACGCGGTTACACATTCCATTCTCGAATGCTTTGTTGCTGAAATAGAAGCAATTAAGTCCATTGCTGCAAGCATTTTCCCACCGAATAATGTACCATGGTTATTTAAATCAGTTGGAAATATTCTACTACTATCAAATACTCTGGATTCTTTAACGTATCTACTGTTCATCGGTTTCTCCCTACTTTTAATTAATTGAATTATGTATTTCTCTAATTTTTTTCACTGATTTTATCAAATTTACAATTCATCTTTATTCAGTCTCATGGCGAGTCTTTATTTCAAATTCAGACTTGACCCTATTTCATCAATTCTTTCAACTTTGCTATCTTACTTGTTTAATTTCCATCGTTTTTTGCATGTAAAATTGGAAGTTTCATAAATTCTCCTAAAAAAATAAAAAGCATTTTCATCTCTAAAAAGATAAAAATGCCTTAAGATCGTTGGAAAACATAAAATAATGACAATACTTTAAATTAAGCTTTCTTTCAAAAAGGCACCTCCCTATCTCTCGTAGGTCAAACAGCGTCGTTAGAATAGGCAGGTCTCCTGACTTTAGAATTTTCATCTATTACAGTGGCGGGACCGCGTTGGAATTTCACCAATCTTCCCTTTTAAGTAAATGAATTAATAAGAATTTCATTTACACCTATTCCCTACTATTTAGTTTTCATTATTTTGTCATAAAATACAAAAATAGTCAAAATATTTATTTCTTTTCCAAAAATCATAATATTCATTTATTACATCTTAATAACTTTTACTTAAAACAAAAAGTAACTAACCATAGATACGGATGTGCTTTTCATACAAAAAAATATACTAAAAATGGTTTAAATACCACATTTTCCCTAACTTTTTTTATGGTATAGTAGGTTAAATTAGAAATTTTTAACAAATATAAAAATCTGCAACTAAAAAATAATTACTATTGCAATAGAATGTTTGATGAAAGATTAGGAAATAAAGGAAAGGAATACAAACAAAAATTAAACAATTAACCAAACTCTTCACGATCTTTCCAACCATTAAATTCGACCTACATATGAGGTGATTAATATCATGTTAATTTATCGTCGTTTTTTAAAAAACTTATTTTTAATACTACTTGTATGTTTATTCGTTTCTGCATGTTCAAATCCTGACTCAAAAGAAGAATTAAGTAGTATTTCATCAAAATCCTTAAAACAAGATCAGAAGGACTTTGTAAATAACACTGAGGCTTCGGTCAAAGATCAAAAAAAGCAACCATCCGAACAGCTTGTAGCTAGTAATCGCAAATTAGTAAAAACAGCTGAATTACAGCTCGAAACCAAGAAATTTGATAAAACCATTTCAGCTCTTGAAAAATCAGTTAGTAGTTCGAGCGGCTATATCGAATCGAATCATATTAGTGGAACATCCATAATGGAAAAGTACTCTAGTAACGACTCTGAGCAATCACCATCTAGAACTGCAAATTATACAATAAGGGTTCCATCAACAAATTTAAATGAATTCCTATATAATTTAAATAAGATTGGAAATGTAATTTCAAAAACGATTTCAACTGATGATATATCCAATCAATACTTTGACACAGAAACGCGTATGAAATCATTAAAAATTCAAGAAGACCGTTTATTGAATTTATTAAAAAAAGCTGGCTCTTTAAAAGACATTTTAGAAATTGAAAAGCAATTAACTGATGTTAGATACGAAATTGAAAGTTTAACAACAACTTTAAAAACTTATGATTCAGCTGTAAACTACAGTACAATCAATCTTTTTATTAATGAAGTTTCATCGATTACAGATACAACTCCTCCAATAACGATTGGAGACCGGATCGGTGTAACATTTAAACAAAATGTTGATGCAATCGTGAGTGGATTTAAAAATACGACAGTTTTCTTGATTGGTAATTCTCTTATGATTATTATTTGGTTTGCGATCATTGCAGTTGGTTATTTTATAACGCGTAAAGCCATTAAAAAATATCAAGCATAAAACATACCTAAATAGTTTTAAGATAGCATTCTTAAGAATAGAATTTAGTTAGATAGAATAAACCGTTTACCCTTTCTCAATATAAGTATCTATTTTACTAATCATTTTCATAGTTAGTTTAAAAAACAACTTATAGAAGGAGATCTATTATATGAGTCATTTCTTATTAAGTAGACTAGGTAATTGGAAAATACAAATTCATTGCCACGCTGGTATTCGAACTGTAGGAAATGAGAGAGAAGTTCTTGTACTTGATGAAGAACATGAAAAAATTGCTCATTTTTCAATTGATTCAAAAGGAGCCTTTTTAATCCTTCAAATCCCTTGGGGTGGCTATGTGAAAATTAAAGAGGGCTATCAAACAATTGTTGTACATATTCCATATGAAGAAGTTGCGGAAGAATAATTGTCATTATTATTGATTTAATAACTTGAAAAAAAGAGTGTGCCTTTTTGGCACACTCTTTTTTTATTTACGTAATGTTAAAAACTCTAATTGTCTTAAACGCACTGTGAAGAATGTAATCGGATCAAAGTAAATACTTGGATTTGATTTCATGTCATCTAAAGTACGGTTATAGTTAGAAATTGCTAATCTTATTTCATCAACTAGCTCATGAATTTGCTCAAATGGAGCATTTAAGAACATAGCTAAATCTCTTGGTAAAGTCTTTTCAAACATTTCAAATTGTAGGAAAAACTTAGTTGATAGATCAGATGTAACATCATCGTAGTTTACATTATCAACATATTTTTGGTATTGAGCAACAAGCTTCGATTTATTTTGAGGTAATAAACCTAATAAGATTCCTGAGCTCTTTAAAATAAATTGAGATGGTGATGCGTTTAATAATATATTCATCTCATCTAATTGAGTCATACTAGTCATTCGATCAGCATCACGACGCCAGTCATCTAATACTTTAAAGTCACACTCAAGGCTTAAATATTCATTTCCAATATACTCATTTAAAGAATTACTCATTTCTGCTAAATAGCTTTGAGTACCTTCTAGTAATACACCAGATTCTTTAATCCAATTTTGAAGTGCTTCATTTAATTTTGGTAAAGTAGTCGCTCTGACATACTCACCAATTCGATGATTCATCTCTTCATTTACAGTTTCAAGAATAGTACTGAAATCACTATCTTCTTTAATTAATTCTTTACATTCCTTTAACAGGCCAGGAACACTTAATTTTAGATCATATTTTAATTCGTCTTTTAGTTCACGATATGAGTTTTTAATTGTATTTAAATGTTCCATTTCTTTATCTTTTAAAGAATGTAATAAACCGTTTAACTTTTCATCAAGAACTTCATTCCATTCTACATTTGCACGTAACTCGTCTTCTTTTTCAACTCGTTTTTCAAGTAGGAAATTGATTAGTTTTCGAATTGCTAAAAGTAATTTCTCAGTTTGCTTTGAATTAGCCTCAGTTGATAGTACATTCTTCTCAATAAATAGTTCTAAGTCTTTAAACTGATCTTGATTACTATAAATAGATGAGTATGGTAATACTTTAGCACCAGGGAAGTCTACCGTAATTTTTGCTTGTATTTCATTACGAACTCGTTCAATCTCTTCTTTACTATAAATCGAATCCATTTTATTTAAAATAAAGTGAATCGGAAGTGTTGGTAATTCTTTTTGAATAGTAATTAGTAATGAACGTTCATTCTCTGTATAAGGTGCAGTAGCATTTAGTACAAATACAAGTCGATCTGCTAATTTAACAGATTGTAATAGTGCTTTTGTATTTATTGTGTCTCCATCAATTCCAGGAGTGTCAATTATTGAAAGGTTATGTTTTTCTAAAAATGAATTTGGCAATTTATAGTAAACTAGTTCATCACCTTTTAACAGATTATTTTCAACTGTTGTTAAATCATAAAAATCAGAGTATTCAGCAAGCTGCGTATTTCCTTCGTTCGAGAATACGATTATTTCTGATTCATTATTTTGCTCAAATAATACAGGCATAGTCGTAGAAGATCCCATCATCTTCTCACCTAAAAGTGAGTTAACAAATGAAGATTTTCCGTTTCCAGCTGTTCCTGCTATTAGCATAGTTGTATTTTCAAATTGAGTTAATTTGTTTGTCCACCATTCAAAGCTGTCGCCAACTTCAATTTCATTAATTACAGACCATTGTAGAATGTTTTCAAATAATTCTTTTCCAATTTCAAAGCAATCAGGCGTTTGCATAAGTTGTTCAAATGCTCTCTCTGCATCAACAACTATTTGCTGATCGATACGTCCTGGGAATATACGATCCCATGCTAAAGTTGCAGTTGTTGCTAAAACCGCACCTTTCAAATCAGTAATGCGCAACCAATTTGTTAAGAAACTTGGCATCATCTCTTCAAGCTGAGCTACAAAATATTCACCTTCAACTAATGCCTCGTAAGTCATAGTATAAATTAAAGGCAAACGATTCCATTTAACCCCTGTTTCAACGTTGATTTGGAATAACATATCGTTAAATGTTTGTAACCAATTTACATAAACTGGTTGTTCACGATAACTGTTCCATAATGCTTCTACCATTAGTTCAAAATGCTCTAGATTTACTTTACTTAATGAAAGTAACGTTTGAACGAAATAACTTGGTGCCATTTCTCTTGTTACACCATTAATGATATATTCCTTCAAAATGATAAACCATTTTAAATCTTCTGTTCGAATTGATTCGTCTGAAGCTAATGCTACAGCACTGTTCCAATCGTGGTTTTTCTCATAAAAATTACGTGCAATTTTTGTTACATTAGGATAATCAGGATTATATTTCACTGCTTCTTTAATAATACGATCTGCTTCCTCATATTTCGCAACATCAATATAAAGTGAAAATAATTGTAGGTAGATCTCAGATGTTAGAGTTCTACTTTCTGTTTTAACTTCTTTATAAAGTTTCTCTGCTGTTTCATAAGAACCAATCTCATAATAAGAATCAGCTATATTTTTCTTTGCCCAATCACTTAACTGGTTTCCAACCTTTTCCCATTTAAAAACTGCAGATTCAAAATCCTTATTTTCAAAATAAACTTCACCTTGTGCAAATCGGATTGAAGAAAGATCCATCTCTTCATCTTGCTCTCTGTAAAGGTCTGCTAAAACCGCAATCGGATGATTTTCATTATGATTTTCATTTAAATATGATTTATAAAATTCTTTTTTAATAAATTGTTGTTTTACTGTCATTTCATCACCTACTATGTATAATTAAATCTAAAAATAAGCCAAAGGAATGTGTTAATTTAATACAGCATTATTATTCTACCAAATTAGAGTAACACAAATTGTGACAATTAGATGTCATTTTCTATAGAATTTTGTTATATTTGTTACGTTACAAACAAAACATAGGAAAAATAATAACTATTTGGAGGCATTATGCTTACTTACGAAGAAAAAATTAAAATCATCGAATCATTTCCAGAATTAACTCAAAAACCTGTTTCACTTGGGCGTACAAACTACCAATTTGAAGAAAGTTTAAAAGAAAAAAAGAACGTTGTTTTTCATTTACATCCTAATGGTAATGGATTTGTATATGCTGAAGGAATTAAAGGATATAAAACAAATGACAAAGGCATGGTAAATATAAGAGACTTTTCTGAAAACGAACTTCGTACAATTTTATCGAAGTCGATTGAAAGCCTTTCTGTTGAACCAATTTTTGATGAATACGAAGAAGAAGTCGAAGAAATTTGGATAAATGAAAATGGACAAACCCTTAAATTAGTCTCAGAAATGGACATGTGGAATGTATATGCAGGAGAAAATCTTGACGGTACCTTCAACAGTTACGGTGAAGCTTGTGAATATTTAGATGAAGAAGGTTTTCAAATAAAATAGTACAAAATTAAAAAGAGCTTGGAAATTCCAAAGCTCTTTTTTTAGCCATTTTTAGTGTAGTTCTGTTTGAGATTTGCTTCCTTTTTTAGAACGATACTCGTTCCCTTTTGTGTTATCTCCACTCGCTGGTGCTTGGCCATGAAGTTCAGGTGCATTTTGATTTTTACTACCTTTGCTACCATTTTTGCTTGTCATCATTCTTCCTCCTAATACTATTTCATAAATAGATTCCCATATTAAATAAGAGATTATTCAAGGAATTTAAGCACATAATAACAAAAAAGGAGGGTTAAACATGGCAAAAGGGCATACAAACAAAGGACCACAGAAAAGTTCTGTCGATCAATTTGGACATTCAGAAGAATCTGCATACTCAAAGAGCAAAAAAATGGAAGAATTTCATAAGAAAAATACCGAAAAAGAAAATTAACTTGAACACTTATTTGACTTGCTTATTTTCCTTCAACAAGTCATTATATAGGTAAGATGAAATTGGAGGAAAACTAAATTTATGAGCGAAAATAATGAAGTGAAAAATGAACCGAAAAAAGTAAGTCTTCAAGACTTAATGAGACAAAAATTAGCAAATAAAAAACAGCAAAATTCTAACTCTAATATGGGTTTAAATGCTGTTAAGGATACGACTAAAAAGAATCAAATTGCAAAAAAACCTAACAATCAACGTAAACGTATGGGTGTTTAAAAAATAATGAGGATGTCCTATTTTTAGGGCATCCTCATTTTATATAGTTATAATGTTGATTTAATGAAAAAATGCGAAGTGCAAGAAGTTATTCGTGCAATTAAGAAATTAGAAACTGCAAATAAACGTTAAGTGCAAATAAAAATAGAGAATCCGCAAATAAAATTGGTAAGACTGCAATTAGAATGACCAAATCTGCAATCAAATTTAGTAAAACTGCAATTAAATTACCTGTATCCCCACTTTGATAGGATATTACCCATACCGGTTACCGGTATCCTGCCTTAATATTTGTTCAAAATTAGATTACAAAAAGAGAAAATGAATAATTTTGTTCAAACTCTTTCCAATCTGACTAAAAAAGTGAAGAAAACTACGAAATTTTATAAATTGGATTTATAAAATCAGCTCTAATAGGAATCCGCCACCAAAATACCTCTTTTTGCTTCTACTCAGACTGAGATCAACAATTTTTCTCAATTTAAAAAGGGCTGCCCAAGTATGAGTTGCACTAACCTTTAGGACGCCCCCTTCTATTTTGTAAAACTTCAAATGTCTTCTAAAAGGTTTTGATTTGTTTTATTTTCACCAAATGTAAGTACTTCTTCTACAGGTTGATAAGCTTCCCCATAAAAATGTGTATCCCTATATGTATGAATCATATTATAAGTTTTTTTCATCGCTTTAAAAATCATTTCTTCACTCTCATTATTTGGCGACCAGTACAAAATTTCCATCGAATTTATTTCTTGAGTAGCAAGTGAACGTCTATTGTAGCCAATTGATTGGGCATGCTCAAACCCTTCTCTTTTATAAAAACGAAGCCTTTTTTCTGTATCCGTATCTTCATAATTTACAGGTTCAACTTCTAAAATAATTGGTTTTCCCTTCTTTTTAAGCATATTAAGCAGTTTATTACCAAGTCCTTGACCGCGCGCATCTTTAGAAACAAATAAGTAATCTATAAATACAAAGTCTTCCAGTTCAACATACATCAACACATGATGAGGTCCTTCTTCTTTATGATAAATATTTGAACGCTCTTTTAATAATGTTTCCATGTGCTCTTTTGATTTCATTTCTTCAACAGGAAAATACTGATTCAGTTTTTCATACCAATGCATCCAAAATCTCCTTTTCATATATGCTGTTTTAAAGGAAGTATTTGAAGTATTTAACATTTTCATGCAAGTAAAGTATTAATTATTAAAAAGATCATGTAAAAACTTTCCACTACTTCAAAATGATCTTTTCCCCTTTCTTGAGTGACTACCTGTAAACAAATTAATAACCCCTTAAATTCAATAATTGGAAAACCCAAACGAGTATGTGTTACCAGTTTTGAAAAGTTTTACACTATTTCATCCTTACTAGTTTTTTTGCTTTTCTAACAATCCTTCAAAAAATTCAATTTTTCTATCTACCCTTCATAATTATTAAGCAACAGATTAATTTATTTAATACTTAAATTAACTTATTGAATTAAATTATAAAAAAATATAAATATTTTTAAAGTTTTTGTTTGAAAATTTAAATATATGGTGTATTATATGATTAAATAAAAGAAAGGAGAATTGTATGGCGTATCCTTTACTTACAAATTGTCCTGTTTGCCAGAAGACGCTTAAAATTACTAAGCTACAGTGTAACCATTGCCACACAACGGTTGAAAATGAATTTGAAGTTTCGAAACTAGCGGCTCTTGGCCAGGAACAGCTTCATTTTATTGAGATTTTTCTTAAATGCAGAGGTAATATCAAAGAGGTCGAAAAGGAGCTAGGAATTTCCTATCCGACTGTGAGAGGAAAATTAGATGAAATTATCTCAGCTCTAGGCTACTCCTCTCAAAAGAAACCAGAAGTAGATAAAACAAAAATTGTAACATTATTAGAAAAAGGCGAAATTACGGCGGAGAAGGCCATTCAATTATTAAAAGAGGGGGAATTATAATGGATGAAATTTCTAGAATCTTAACATTGGTAGAAGAAGGTAAAATTGATAAAGACAAAGCGAGTGAATTAATTAATATATTACAAGTTAAAGATCAACCTGAGTTTGTAGCAGCAAAAAAAGAAGTACCTTATGGAAATAAAATGTTAAAGATTCGTGTGACTTCTGATGTTGGCGATAATGTAAATGTGAATTTACCAATTAATCTAGTAAAGGCTGTTTTAAAAGTAGGTACAAATATCGCTGAAAAAATACCGGAAGCAGAAAAATATGTAAAAGATATTAATGTTGACCTTCTAATTGAAGCAATCGAAAACGAATTAGTAGGACAGATCGTTGATATTACTTCAGCTAATGGTGATAAAGTTTTTGTGGTTATTGAGTAGATTATGTTAAGAGTCAAGTTGAAAGTTAACGAAAAACGTTTCTCCATCCCTGTTCCCTATTCCGTTTTAAATTTGGCTTGTTTAATTATTACATCAAAAAAGATTAATCAATTAATTAATAAAGCAATCGAAAAAGAAGGTAGTAAATTCATCTTCCCGAAAATTGAAAGAAATGATTTGAAGCCATTGTTGCAGGGTCTTTCTAAAAACCGTGGAGTCACCCTTGTTGAAACGAAATTGAAGGATGGAACTGAGGTCGTAGTAAAACTTTAAGATCACATTTTTAGTATTTGACTTTTTGACCATCTTTTAGCACCTGAGCTCATGGTCGTTCCAACTTGAAAAGTCTAATTTCCTGTAAGAAGTGGAGAAATTAGACTTTTTATAAAAAAATAGACCTTCAACTAAATAACGCATAAAAATCAAAGGAACTTTAGGCAAAGTTCCTTTTTCAATTTTATTTATTAGATTGGTTCATTCTATATTTTCAAGTAACTCTTTATAATATTGTCGTAAACTTTCTTTTAAAATAATGGGCTCAATGATTTTGACTGTTTTGCCTAATTTGGCAAGATATTTAATGATAAAACCTAGTTCGTTTTGCTCATATGTACCAATTATATATGTTTTTTCAAACTCATTGATTAGTTTCATAGATGGGTAGTGTTCCTTTTGAAATAATTCGATTCCCTCTTCATTAATCAACCATTTAAATTTAACAGCGTTTTCTGATGGTTTCCAAAGCGAATGTGAATTTAACTTCGTAATTTCCTTTAATTCCTCTAACGGCTGAATTTTAGTTATTTCAGCTGATGAAATGCGATCGCAACGGAAAACACGGTACGCAATTTTATCCATATCATAAGCTTGACAATACCAATATTCCTTCAAAACGTATATAGCAATCGGGTGAATAGTTCGAGATATATTTTTATATACAATTTTAAGTACAATATTTTGAACAGCTGCCATTAATAATATTTCTAAATGTTTACATTCTTCGATTTGTACGGCATTTTGAAAAGATACTCGATTTTGCATCCGCTCTATTTCCTGCTTTTGATTTTCCGACAGTTCATTGATGAATTTTTCATGTATTGTTCGGTAGGATACTTGAAATGGCAAATTCGAATAGCTTCCAAGCGCCTGCATAGCAAAGTAAAGCGCAAGAATTTCTTGAGTATTAAAAGAAATAGGTGGGAGCTTCATCTGATTCAGTATACGATAACCTCCGTAACGACCGTATTCTGCATAAAGCGGTACACCAATTTCCTCTATAGAAGCTACATCTCTTAAGGCTGTCCTTTTTGAAATCTGAAATTCCTGCATTAAATCCTGAAGTGTAAAATGCTGTTTTTGATTAATAAAGCGAAGAATTTGATTTATTCTTTCTGATTTTTTCATAAAAACCCCTCTTAATGGTGCCTAAAATTGTCACCTTTAGACAGTATACTTGTAAGTGTAATGAATATTGTTTAAGAAAACAATATGAACTTATTTATGATTGGAATATTTCCAATGATCTAAATAAGAAAAAATTCACAATAACTAAAGGAGCTATTATTATGACTGTACAATTAAACTCATTTTTAATGATGAATGGCAATGCAAAGGAAGCAATTGAATTTTACAAAGAAGCTCTTGATGCAAAACTTTTATTTAGTCAAACTTTTGGAGATGCACCAGAAGACTCTAACTCCCCACTTCCAGAAAACTTAAAGGATTTAGTCGCACACGCAATCTTAAAAATTGGTGAAACGAATATTATGATTGCAGATCTATTTCCCACTATGATTTATCGAAATGGGAACAACGTGAATATTTGTATCACTACTAATGAAATAGAGAAAACCAACACTTTTTACAATTCGTTGAAGGAAGATGGCCAAGTGGTTATGCCGTTGCAACCTGTCCATTTTAGTCCAGCTTATGGCATAGTAACTGACAAATACGGGGTAACTTTTCAAATTTTCACAGCTAAATCAGAAGATGCAGTAAAAAGAGGACATCAAAAAGAAATTTAAGTTATTAATACCTCAATCTTTTACCTATCATAACGTTAAGTTAGCGTTAAATTAGAAGGAACTTCATTCATTGCGAAGAAGTTCCTTTTTCATTGTAAACTACCTCATTTGCTAATCTTTCACCCTTTATTTTTGATGATTAAAAAATAATCTGATTTTCTCAAAACTAAAAATACCAAATCAATTTTTATTAAAGAATAACTAAAAATTCTATGAATAAAATGGTTTGACGGGATGATGGTGTAACATTGCTAGCAAGCATATAGATTGGTGCGCATCAGGAAATTAAGTAACTGTCGAATCTATATTGGAAAGGCGGGGTTGAATGAAAAAGAAAGCGCTTTTTTCCATTCCAATTAGTTTGCTACTAATCGCCATGATTGTCACTTCGTTTTTTTTAATTCACATGAAACCAAACACAAAAAATGTATCACAAGCACACAAATTAGCCGTTTATACAAAATCTTCAGTTGTACGAATTTTAGATTATGCAACTGTCAAATGGTCTTTCGATTTATCCGATCAGCGTGTGATTAATGTTCTTCAAAAAGATGATTACAAAACATCAGTATCCGATTTAGGCTCCGGTGTCATTATTAGTTCAAATGGATACATCATCACAAATTCTCATGTGCTAGAAAGTTCACATATTATGACAGATGATGATATTGGAACTAATGCTTTTGATATAATTGTGAATGAAGTAGCATCTGCAAACAATTGGGACTATGATCAGACTTACGATTATATGTATAAAAATACAACATATAAAGTAATCGAAAAAGGAACATCTGTCTATTTACCTGATGTAAATGAATCAATTAAAGCAGAAGTTAAAATGAATACATCGTTAACTAATGCAGCACAAGATGTGGCTGTATTAAAAATTGATGGAAAAGGCTTTCCAACCATCCCTCTAGGTGATTCTGATTCCCTTCAAAGTCAAGATCAAATTTGGGTGATTGGTTACCCAGCCGCAGCAGATTCTAACTTATTTTCAGATGATTCATTACTTGTCCCAACAATGAACGAAGGGCAGATTTCAGCCATTTCAAAAACAACCAAGCAAGGCACACCAGTAATACAAATCAATGCTGCTGCAACACACGGAAATAGTGGTGGACCGGTTATCGATCAGAATGGAAAAATCATCGGATTGCTCACATTTCGCGGTGACACCGTAAACGGTCAAGAAATACAAGGGTTTAATTTTGCTATCCCAGTGAATACAATTAAAAAATACATTGATTTATTAAATGTACCTCATTCAAGCAGTAACACTGATCGATTATTTAAAGAAGGAGCGGAGTTGTATTGGGGTGGTTATTATAAAGATGCTCTACTAAAATTCCGTGCTGTCCAAGAAATCTATCCAAAGTACGCTGATATCAACCAATTCATCAGTGATTCTGCACAAAAATCTGATAGTAGCAAAATACTGTGGACTAATTATAAGGAGGCCTTTCTTCAATTTTATGTAATTTCAATTTTAATCATCATCTTTTTACTTATTTATACATTTACTTCTAATTCAAAACAAAATGTAAAAAATCCAACATTAACTGATCAAGATAAGGACGGTTGACTTTATTGAAAACACTGATATTCGTCATTTAAAAAAGGACTGTCTATATTTTGACAGTCCTTTCGCATTTTAATTTTTTTGTTTAATTAAATCTCTAATCTCAGTTAATTGATTCTCTATATTGGTTAGTCGACTTTGCATATCATCAATCTCTTGTTCTGCTTTATAATTTATAGCAAAATCGATAACAGATTCATGTTTATCTCTTACTGCTTGACGGTTTTGACTCATCATAATGACTGGTGCTTGAAATGCTGCAATAAATGATAGACATAAGTTCAGCAAGATAAAAGGCGCAGAGTCAAAATGAAATGATTTCGTAAACGATAAGCTATTCCAAATCATCCAGGCAGCAAGTGTACTACTAAACCATATAATAAATTTCCAACTGCCACCAAATTGCGCTATTTTATCTGCAATCCGATCAGACAATTTTGTTTTTTGTGTGTAATCACTATCTAAATGGTGCAGAATTTCTGACTCATAACGATCCACAAGTCGATCAATACGTGATAAGTTTTCTTGGTTTAAATCAATATCAAAACCTTGTATTTTTTTTGGTTTCTCAATTTGTTTTTTAAAATTAATTTGCTTCCAAATGTTTTGTACCATGCTTTAAAACCTCCTCTTTTTTAGAGGAAGCCACGTTTCAAAAGCTTATAAAAGGCGGACTACATTTTTATAAAGTAATCCTCCTCGGATATTCAATTGTATGACTTCCTCTGATGTCGGTAAATTATCCGACTCACCTATACTGGGACTACCCATAAAAATGTTCCACCTCACTTTTTTTAGTAAAAATACTCTTCTTATTATATGACGACTTATCCATTTGGACTATACTATTTTACCAAAAAATTGGTATATTCCTATATATATTTATTCCAAATTTTCGATATTCCTTTAATAAGTCGCAAACGTGATCATAATTTTATCCACTATCAAATACGATATCATACATTCACTAAATTTTTCATAAAAATGCTTGATTTTTCTATTACTTTTTAAATCTTCAACATTTCCAACTTTTTCTAAAAAAATCCTCAATCTACAAAATAACCGTATAGATTCGGCATTACTACTACTTAAAAACATAAAAAAAAATACAACTATTCATTAGTCGGATTGTTACTAGCACTTTATTAAAGTTTTTTAGTTTAGTAGTTACAAAGTTTTTACCAATTCCTTCAATACACCATATGAGAGTTTATTAAGTTCCAAAAATTAAGGATGTAAAAGAAATCTTAAATTCGATCGTACGCCAAGTACTATAAATCCAATCCCTAACAAAAACCATAATGACCTCACTAACCAAACTGGCAAAAATCTTAAAAATCCACCAAGAACAAATGTTAGTATTAGACCGAAACAACCTAAAACCTCATTTCCATAAATCGTGATCTCTGCAGCATTACTTAAGTGTTCTTTATTATTTTCAGTTGTATATATGCCCTGTGTGATTAGTAGTAAACCTGTAATACACAGTCCTACTCGAATTACCCAGTTAATCGACCACATAAATCCTCCTGATTGATAAAATTAACACGCTTTTATTGCTAAAAGTTTTAACGTTACTAAAATCTTTTGGATCATAAATTTTACATTTTCTTGAATGTAAGGATTATTCGTACCTTCATGGTAATTGTATAACGTTTTACTAACATTCGCCCTGAAATATGTACGGTGTTGAGGATTTTAATAAACTCTCTACACCTCCAGGATGATAGGGCATTAAACTATTAGCGGTATTTATGTCTACCCATTTTACTTCTTCAATTTCGTTCTGATCTTTAATAGTAATTTCTCCTCCAATTATTTTCGCTGAGAATGTAAACATTATACCGTGATGCCCCTGCGTCTTAAAAAATGCTTCATTAATTGCATTTATGTTCACTACTTCAACAACTAAACCGGTTTCTTCATTTATCTCACGTATAACTGCCTGTTCTATGGTTTCTCCTTTTTCTACTGCTCTACCTGGTAGTGACCAAGTAGAATTTTGATTTTTAACCATTAATACCTTCTCTGCTGTTTCGTCATAAATAAAAGCATATACTACATCTACTCTCTTCATTAATAACACCTCTTGCTATTATTCTAAATAACTATTTAACATTTTATTTTCTTAAACTATGCTCTCTAAAAGTATAATAGGAACTAATGTTATCGTGTGTGAAACATGGTACATATATTTCCTACAATTAACTTTTCTTGATATTGGATAATTCGTTAGATACTTGTTATTTCCTTTTTGGAACAACTCTGCTATTTACTTCAATACAAAACAATATACAATACACCTATTGTCAAATGGTTAAATTAATGTTAGGATTGGTTCTATCAAAATAAATTTTAATGAGGTGAGGATAACAATGAAAACAAAAAATTATATGTCTTATCCTCATATTACTATTTAGTTATTTTTTTATGAAAAAATTAGATCAAGCTCTGAGGGTAGGATTCACTCTCAGGGCTTTTATATTTAGGCAAAGGATTGTTTAATCTTTCTTGCCGACCTATTTTATGACAGCCACTTACTGAGTGGCTGTTATTTTTTTGGAAAAAAATTACTCAAGACAACAATACTGGTAAGGTTTTAATCGTTTGTCTTACAAATTAATTTGAAATCTTTTAGGGGGAATATGTATTGAAATTGAATTACTTAGATTGGAATTTTTGTCATGGAAAATTTCAAACAGTGCCTGTTTATGTTTAAGCAGGCTAATATTTGGAGATTAGGGGTCAACTCGTTTTATCGTTACTTTGTTCCAAAGGATAAAGGGCCCCCCACCCAAAGGAAAGATTTCCGTTATTCTCTGTTTTCCAAATATGAAAGGATGATGCTTTATTAAAAGACTTGCTCAATATTTTCGCTCATTACAATCAGGACAGTCATCTTACAGTATGATTTATGAAGACCCAATCTATTGGAATAATGATGTTGCCTATTACATTGAAAAAACACATAAACTCACACCGGATAAGCCATGTATCACCATAAAAATACCGTTTGATCGTCTTGGCTTAGATGAAAAGATGGATCAAGTTGTTCTCTCAGATTTTGCGTTAAGAGAATGGGTTGATCATATTGAAACATTAAATGAATTGATTTATAACCGTTCACGAACCGATAAAGAAAATGGTGCGTTTTATTGTTTTCGTCCAACCAATGTGTTGTTGAAACGCAATGTATCCTTTGTCGAGCTCATCTCGGAAAAATGGTATTTATGCATAATGATTACAGTACAGCTTCCATTCAAGGATAATAATAAAGCTATGCGAATGCTATGCAAAATGCTTCCAAAAGAAGTGGAGAAGTTTATTACAAAGTTTGATCTCATAAAATTGAATACTGCCATGGATTTAGTAAAAAAACAAAATATGATTCGCGATTGGCTAAAAACCAATGGTTATTGTGCATTTATTGGGAATGGCAGCATTTTGCCAAGAAATAAAGAAAAAATTGGTCCACTAGAGGGTGCTTTGCCTTTTACATCCCCAGAAGATGTTGAAGTTGAAATTAAAGGTATGCGCGGAATGGGTATAAAACGTGGTGTCACAGTCATCACCGGTGGTGGCTATTCGGGTAAAAGTACAATGTTGGATGCACTAAATTCTGGGATTTACAACCATATTGTAGGAGACGGACGAGAATTTGTCGTTACAGATCAAAGTGCAATGGAAATTTCTGCAGAGGAAGGCCGTTCCATAAAAAATATCAATATTACACCATTCATAAAATGGATTCCAAATAGCTCGGCAGAACAGTTTTCTACTGACTATGCCTCTGGTTCTACATCTCAAGCTGCAAATATTATGGAAGCAATCAATTATGGATGTAAGCTTCTTCTTATTGATGAAGATCGAAGTGCGACCAACTTTATGATTCAAGACATCAAAATGCGTTCATTAATTAAGCATGAGCCGATTACACCTTTTACGGAACGTGTTAGGGAACTTTATGAGGCTGTTGGCGTATCTTCTATTCTTGTAATTGGTGGAAGCGGCGAATTTTTATCCGTAGCCGATCAAATTATTTTAATGGATAACTTTATGCCAAAAAACGTAACGCAAGAAGCAAAAAATTTATGTGAACATGACAAACCACATGAACGTATTCCCCTTACAAACTGGGAGATAGAAAGAAAAATAAACACCGATCACTTTTCGAGCTATCCACAAGGTAGCGGTACAGAAAAACTGATTGTTTCAACGATGGGATACATGATGATAGGCGATGAACAAATTGATATCAGAGGACTATACAATATCACATCACACGCCCAGCTTGCAGCTATTGCCTTTTTAATTCGAAAAATAGCCATAAATAAACAAGATCGCCACATCTTACTTCATGAAAAGATCAAAAAAGCTCTCGAAGACATGGAAAGAGATGGAGTGGATATTGTATTTTCTTCCTTTTTTCCTGGTTTCGAAAGATGGCTTGAATTACCTAGAATTAATGAAGTATTATCTGTCATAAACCGAATGAAACATTTGAATTTTATTCAGCCGGAGCCATCTGAACAACTCTAAGTATGTCTTAATTATTTGATTGTCTTATAGGAACTTAGAAAACTATCAAACTAAAAAAAGATTTATGATAAATAAAGAACCCGTTTTGATCAATTTTCATCAAAACGGGTTTTGATAATTTAACGTAAGATGTGGGTTTGTGATACCGATAGTGTTGTTGCATTATTCCCTAACTATCAATTACTTTCTCTAAATAAGTCTTAAAAATTTCTACATTCCAATTATTTCTTTTGGCAGACTCAACTGACTCTATGGCATATTCGATTGCTTTTTTATGATCAACATGGGCAGCTAGCGCCTGTGTATTTCGTAGATTTGTTTGTGATTTGTGCATAAACTGGAGGTTTTTGTTCATTTTGTTGGGTGTTTTGTGCATAAAGTACGGAGATTTTTTCATAAAGCAGTTCGTTTTGTGCATAAGGCGTCTGCTCTATTTGGAGAAGACCCTTTCAAGTCTAATCCGTGCTCAAGCAATGAATGCAGATCTATCAATTCATCATTCAGTTAAAAAAAATTCGATATTTTCTCTGCTAAATCATTAATTTCTGATTCAAAAAAGAGAATGATTTATATAACCATTCTCTGTTATCTACTTATTAATTTGTTTGCTCTGCATACTTTTTGAAATTGTCTAGAATAGATTGCCATCCTTGTTTTTGAAACTCAGGTGGATTCGTTGTTTCAGGATCGAATGTTTCAATTACTTCTGTCTGGTTTTCTTTTTCTCTAAAGGTGATATTTACTTTTCTTCCATCACCTAGCGTATAGGCAATAAGTTCATGTCTTTTTACATCATCATAGATTCCTCCAAAATCGAAACCAAAACTGCCATCCTTTGCTTCCATTCTTGAACAGAATTCTCCGCCAACTCGTAAATCATTCTCAGCCCTTAGTGTGTGCCAGTCCTCTGAAGGAGTGTTCCATTTTTTGATATGTGTTGGTTCTGTCCAAAATTCCCAAACCTTTTCTACTGGTACATTAATAGTTGTTTCAACTGTTACTTTTTTAGTTGTATCCATTTTATTACCTGCCTCTCTTCGATAAAAAATAATTTAAAGAAAACTTCCAATTGTCAGGCCTATTGTATATGCTTTCTGAAAGTCACAATTTCTTAATCCACTAACGAGTTAAGTATAACCAATTAGTAACGGAAATAGTTTAAGTACTTAGTAATTCAACTATAACAATGCAATAGCTGAATAAAACTACTCATTAATACCTTTCTTTATGTAATTAATACCTATAAAAAAGAATATCAAACTAATAACCAATGGAATGAGTCCAATAGTAAATAATACCGAACCAAATGGACCTATACGCCAGTTATAATATGCACCATATGGTTTAGCTACATACAAAGAATAAACTGCTGCTGTAATAAGTGTCATTCCAAACAAAAGAATGCTTGATAAAATTCCGATCCCACCGATAAAAAGGTTCTTCATTTTTATTTCTCCCTGATATTATGTTTAATTTATTAAATTCGAGTCCTAGAAGAGGAATCCTTTTTATTAAACTATATTGTCAATTAGTACAAAAAAATAGATAGCCTTTGTAGACGATCATTGTATACCTAACCCAATGCATTTAGTTCCAAAAGTAGATTTTATGGATTTCGATTCTCCGTTGAAACATTTTTATTCCCAAGTTTGTGTTCGATAACCTTTAACAAAATTCCTATGTTAAGTCCAATTAAGATAACGCTCATAAATAATAAAGTTAAAATGGTTATATGTAATTTTTACGAGTCAATTAAATCACTTTTTCTGATTGATTTAAAGGTAGTTTAGAAAATTATACCTACACACTGGGGAATTGTAACTTAGACGAATTTCCCATTTTTCATTGAAATTTGATTATCCTTAAGCATTTAAACTGTCATTATGTTACATAAAAAGCCCTATAACAAAACGACAAAAAAGACAAATTCGAATTAACGAACTTGCCCTTTTATTAATTAATTTTTTCTCCAAACTTAAGTTTCCAAACTACATAAACTTAACTTTGTTTTTATCAATTAACTTAAAAACTTTTTTTAGTCTAAGGATTATTATAAAATCGTATTTTTCAACGCATTGTACATATTTTCAACGTGCTCATCGACTTTGTCGCGTGACATACGTAGTCTTTCAACGGAAGAGCCATATCCAATTTCTTGTTTGCCATCTTCTAATCCTTTAAAAATTCCATCTGCGAATTCACTTAAAGGTTCGCCGTGAGTATGCAATCCCGCTCCGCCTAAATCTGTATTAACTGCTGGAGGAGCAATTTCAATTACTTCTACAGTTGAATCAGATAGTTGGTGTCTCAAGCCAATTGTAAATGAATGGAGTGCAGCTTTTGTTGCCGAATAAATTGGAGCAATTGCCAAAGGAGTAAAAGCTAATCCTGATGTAACATTAATAATAGCCGCTTCTTGTTTTGTAGCAAAAAATGAAGCAAACAGCATGGAAAGGTGAATTGGAGCTTCGATGTTTGTTGTGATTTCATTATTGAAATATTTCCAATCGTTTTTCGCATCTGCTTTTAAGACATTAAAACGTTGTTGAATCCCTGCATTATTTACTAATACATTCACTTCTGGATAGTTATTTGTTACCCAATCAAACAATAAAGCGCGGTCTGATTCAGTGCCTAAATCACTTACATGAGTAATAAGCTCTGGGAATTTTTCTTTTGCATCTTTAAGAACATTTTCTCGTCGACCAATAATAATGACTTTATTTTCTAATTTTAAAAAGCGTTCTGCAATAGCCAATCCAATACCAGTACTTCCCCCTGTAATAAGGATTGTATTTCCTGTAAGTTTCATTTTATTTCCTCTTTTCCTGACGTTTTTAAAAGGACACTTATCCTTTTTCTTGTTCAGTACGTTTTAGATAACGATTAATTTTCAAATCAATACCCTCTAATGATTTTGTCATTAACGAAATTTCTTCTAATACTGCCTGCTTATGATTTTTCATCATTTCAAGTCGTAATTCCGTCGTTTGATCACCTTCCACTACCCAATCAATATATTGCTTTATACTACTTATAGACATGTGCGTATTCTTTAAACAAATCACTGTTTCAAGAAGTAACATTTGATTTTCTGAGAACAGCCGTCTACCTGCATGATCACGTTCAATTAGTGGGAGTAGACCCTTTTTTTCGTAATATCGTAATGTAGATTCTGTAATATTAAATTTTGCTGCCGCTTCACTAATTGAACAATATTTCATAACTGTCCCCCATAAAATATTTCTTTCATCGTCGACATGATTATCATACGACTTAAACCATAGTTTAAGTCAACAAAAGAAATAAATGAATTATCGCTCATGAAATCATTTTTTTAGTATTAAGTAAATTTTTATGTATGTAATATGAAGCTTACCGATTAAAAAAGTAATGAAAAAAATGAACTAATAATTATTTACATGTATACATCATCCAAAATCCAATATCTTCAAATCCAATTCGTTTATAGATTGCACCCGCTTGAGGGTTATCATAAAACAAACACAATTCTTTCCCTTCTTGTAAAAGGGTACTACAAAGCTTGAGCATACACTTTGTTGCATACCCCTTTTTCTTATAGCTTTCTAGCGTTGCGACTCCTACAACCATTGCTGACAAAGTATTTTCCGCTGCAGTTGAAGCACTTGATAACATTTTTCCATCTTCCTTAATAAAAAATGAACGTGAAGTACCATCAGTCAATGTTCTACGTTTTCTTTCCACTGAAATAATCGAATCACTAAATTCAGGAACAGATGTCAATAATTTTACAAGTTCTTCTGCATCTTTTGGTGATGCTTGTTGTACATTTAAAAATTCTCCATGATTAGTTAAAATCAATCGTGTACATTTGGCGTAATATGTTTGTCTTTTTGTTTTAAGCTCTTTAGTTAAGTATGGCTCAATTTTTCCAGTAATCTCTTTGAGACCAGACATATACTTAAAGTCAGGATCATTCGAAATAATCTCTGCAAATTCTTTTGCACTAAATGAATCCGCTGCAAATGGGATATAGTTTTCTTGGTATTTTAACAATATAGCTACTAATTCTCCATGAGAATTAAACTCTCCCCAAACCTTCTGAAATTCTTGGTCATATCCATAAGCTTCAATGTCACCAATAATAAATAGATTTTCAGCGCTTCTAGACTTTAATAAGTTAAAACAAACCTCATGATCACTCTGATTAAGTCTTCTTATCATTGTTTTTCTCCCCCCACATAGTAAAAACAAACAAAAAATATTTTCATCATTTTACAGTAAAACGAACATAATGAAAAGGGAAAAATTAGTATTTTCTAAACTTTTAAAAAATAAAATCTTGCATATCATCTGAATGATTACTAGCCTATTAATTATTTTCCTTCACTACTTCTGGATAATATTGAAAAATAAGATCTTCTTTCGATAAATCCGTTGGCACTCTTATAAAGCGCGAATACAACTCAGTTCCCGTTTGAAGTTTTTTATCAAATAGTTCATAGCAGTCTAGGATTTCAATGAATTTCCATTCTACTGTTTCACCAAATTGATTCAAGTATTCAGTTTCATTTTTTAAAGCTTCTTTTTCACCATTTAAATAGGCTTGTTCCACTGCAGGAGCTTTTATTAGAAGGATGGTTTCCTCAAATGTATTAAGATTATCGATTTCATAATTTATTTTTTCTGATGTAGGATTTCCAGATATTTTACATTCATATAATACTTTTACTGCAAACCATTCCCATTGTTGTGTCATTTTTTTTCGTAATCTTTTATTCATTTTCTCTCTCCTAATTAATTACGATTTATCTATTGTATTATCTTGTTTTATTCAAAAAAAAGACAACATATAGCTGCCTTTATAATCTATTAAAATTAAAATTTCACATTATATTCATCGATGAGAAGGCCACGATCCTTGCATTTTTCTAAGTTGAATAATTTGACCTGTATGATAGGCTTCATGAAGAAGTATATCCATTAGCTTCGTTTCGAAG
This sequence comes from Gottfriedia sp. NPDC056225, assembly GCF_042267765.1. NCBI lineage: Bacteria > Bacillati > Bacillota > Bacilli > Caryophanales > Bacillaceae > Gottfriedia > Gottfriedia sp. NPDC056225. The sequence goes on from NZ_JBHJTJ010000007.1 coordinate 57,009, forward strand.
GAATCTCTATTTAGTTCTTCTTCCGTAATATTATTTAATCGTTGTCTTAAACTTAATTGGGCATTTTCCAAACGTTCAAATACTTTTTCCCATTCGTTTTTATGATTAGACTGTTCAGTAAAGTTAAAGGTTTCATCACCATCTAGTTTTTTTGTCCATTCTCTACCTTCTAAGTTTGCTACTAACCTCTCTTTATAATAAAGCAGATGATTAACGTTTTCCCAGATTGATTTCGTTGCCTCTCCAGTAGGTTTCCAGTTAGCTTGTTCAGCACTAATTCCTTCGATTGAATCTTTTAATGGCGCAAACCAGCTTTCCTGATCATACGTTTTGTCTAAAACATTTAAAATTAAATCTTTTCGATTCAAAATCTACTCCTCCTTAAACTCGATTAATTTAAGAAAATTACTTCTGTAGAGTCGCGGTAACCACTGTTAATTTATTCAACATAGAGTAGCCTTTTCCTTTTATTATATCGAACTTATAAAGACATTTGTATTTTGTATCAACTCTTTCTTTAAATATAAAAAAGAGCCAAAACGATGACTCTTTTCATAACTATTCAAAACATTAGTTTTTATATAGATCTATAAATTGAAGAATGAATAAAACTAAAAAAATAGCAGACACCAACCCAATTTTTTGAATCTTGGTTCTTTTTCGAAACCATTTCCATCTATTATTCTCTTCGTTAACATTTCCAAATTGAAAATACATCAAATAATCAATTGTACTCATTATTAAAGCTCCTAAAATAATCCATAAAATATGTGACATTTAATTTCTCCCTTAGTATAAATAGTTTCTAACTTTTAATTAATTATACTTCAACGATTATTAGTTGTAATTTGGGGGAATTTCATGGTTTTTCAAATAAAACTCTTCTACAAACGTAAAAAAGACGATAAATTATCACTTTATCGTCAGAACAAGATCATTTAATAGTTGAAGAATAAACCTCATATCCTCTTCCAATATCCTTTACACTATGAGAATCTGAACCATACATAAATTGGATATTTAATGAATTTGCAATTTCAACTACGTGATTTGGTGGATAAGTTTCACCACAATATTCTTTAAATAGTCCCGCGGTATTATAGTCTAAAATATAATTTTTTTCTTTTACTAGCTTTAATACTTCAATTTGTTTATTTATTATTTTTTCGGTATCTTCACACTTTAAAAATTGCATAAACTTATTACATAAAGTCATATGTCCGATTCGTGTTGGTTTAAGTGGGCCTAGATCATCTAAAATCGATTGTTTCACATTATCGTAGTAAGCAAGTTGAAACGCTTCTACACTACCATAGTAATTTACTAGGCCGCTCAGTGTATCTTCAGCTTTATAATCTATACATTGCCATCCATCTTTCCCTTCCAAATAATGAATAGATAATAGACCCGTATCACAATATTTACCGTATTCTTTTAAAAATTGTTTAAACCATACCGATTCGCTAGGTAAATAATCGTATTCAAAGCCGATTTTGATTCGAATTCGATCTTTGTATTGATCTCTTACTTTAGTCATTTCTTTTATATAATCGTCTACATCATTTTCAGACATTGAAAGTGATGCAACTGCTTCATCTGGCTTTAAAACATTTTGAAATGATGACGGTATTGGAGTATGCTCAGTGATATGGTATTCATCGAAACCAAGTTCAATAGCTTTCTCAATCATTAATTGTACATCGTCTCCACTTCCGTGTGGACAATATTGTGTATGAGTGTGTCCATCAATCTTCAAGATTTTACTTTCTCCTTTCTGTTGATTAAACTATTGTTTATTTCTTCAAGTTTTATTCCCTTTTCTACCATTAAGACCATTGTGTGATAGACAAGATCACTAATTTCATAAATTAATTCCTCTGTTCCTTCATTTTTAGCTCCGATGATCACTTCACTTGTTTCTTCACCTATTTTTTTCAATATCTTATCAATTCCTTGATTAAATAAATATGTAGTATAAGATCCTTCAATTGGATTCTTTTTTCGATCAAGAATTGTTTCATAAAGATTTGGTAAATAGGATGGAACTTCGTTTTGAGTATCATTTTCTTTATTTAATAATAATTTTTCTAAAAAACAACTATAGCTTCCTGTATGGCATGCAACACCTACTTGCTCAACTTGCAGTAAAATTGAATCTTGGTCGCAGTCATACGATACTGATTTTACATATTGTAAATTCCCTGATGTTTCACCTTTTTTCCATATTTCTTGGCGACTCCTACTATAAAAGGTTGCAAATCCTCTTTCAATTGTGAGATTAATTGATTCATAATTCATATACGCTAGCATTAATACTTCCTTTGTATCTACATCTTGAACGATTGCTGGTACTAAACCTTGTTCATTAAATCGAATCTTTTCTAAATCAAACATGTTTGCTCCTCCTATAGTCGAACTGGAATATTTTTTTCATTTAAATAGTTTTTTAGGTCTTTAATCTCGATTTCGCCAAAATGGAATACTGAGGCAGCTAATACACCATCCACATTTGCGTATTCAATCGCGTCGTAAAAATGTTCTAATTTACCAGCTCCTCCAGATGCAATGACAGGAACATTCACTGCATTCGTAACTTTTTGGAGTAATCCAATATCAAATCCTCTTTTCATACCATCTTCGTTAATACTATTTAGAACAATTTCACCCGCTCCGAGTTCTACACCCGTCTTAGCCCATTCAATTGCGTCCCACTCTGTTTCTTTGCGCCCACCATTTATAAACACTTTATATTGACCATCACTATTTAACTTTGCATCAATTGAAAGGACAACACACTGTGATCCAAAGCGAGCAGATGCTTCATTGATTAAATTCGGATTTAAGATTGCAGCAGAATTAACGGATACTTTATCTGCACCATTTCTTAAAAGTTTAGTAAAATCATCTATTGAGCGTACCCCCCCACCAACGCTGAAAGGAATACGTAATTCTTTTGCTACCTCTGAAACAAATTGCAATGATATATCTCTTTCTTCATTTGAAGCTGTAATATCATAAAATACTAATTCATCAGCACCATTATCACTATAATATTTTCCAAGTTTAGTAGGTGAATCAACATCTTGAATGCTTGAAAATTGTTTTCCTTTTACGACACGTCCATTTCGAACATCTAAGCACGGTATAATTCTTCTTGCAAGCATTTAAGTGCCTCCTCTACAGTAAATTTTCCTTCATACAATGCTTTACCAGAGATCGCACCATAAATATTTAATTGACTGAGTGTTTCAAGATCATTTAACGTACTTACTCCACCTGAAGCAATAATATTTAAATTCGTTTCTTCAGCTAATCTTTTATATGCTTCAATATTTGGTCCACTTAGCATGCCATCCTTTGATATATCAGTGTATACGACTGTTTTCACACCTAGTAGTTCTAACTGCTTACAAAATTCAAAGCTGTCTTGATTAGTTGACTCCTCCCAACCATTTATAGCAACATAACTGTTTTTTGCGTCTACGCCTACAATGATTCGATTTCCGTATGTAGAGATAGCTTGTTCTAATAGCTGTCTATCTTTAATCGCAGCTGTTCCTAAAATTACACGTTCAACTCCTAGTTCTAACCAGAACGAAATTGATTTAAGCGATCTGATTCCTCCACCAATCTGAATTTTCAACTTCGTATTTTGAACGATTTCTTTAATAATTGAAGCATTTTTTCGTTCACCAGTTCTTGCACCATCTAAATCAACTATATGTAATACTTTTGCGCCAGATTTTTCAAAATCTAACGCAACCTCTAGTGGTGAATTTTGATAGATTACTTTCTTATTAAAATCTCCTTGCTCGAGGCGAACACAATTACCATCCTTTAAATCAATTGCTGGATATAGAATCATATAAACACAACTCCTTAAATGCTTTTAATAGATTAAGACCTGTTTCTGCGCTTTTTTCAGGATGAAATTGCATACCGTAAATATTACCGGATTTAATGACTGCTGGGATTTTGACCCCATATTCAGAGTAAGCTAGCAGTTCATTATTTGAAGAACTAACATAAAATGAGTGTACAAAATAGACATACTCACCTTCATTTACATACTTAACTAATGATTCCTCTTTCGTAAAATTTAATTTATTCCATCCCATATGTGGAACTTTTACAATATCCGGTATCTGTTTGACCTGACCTTGAATTAAGCCAAGACCATTCGTTCCTAAGTTTTCTTCACTAAATTCATATAGTAATTGCATTCCTAAGCAAATCCCTAAAATCGGCGTGCCACTTTTTGCTTTAGACTTTATAATCTCTATTAGACTAAGACTTTCTAATTCATTCATCGCTGCTTCATATGCGCCAACGCCTGGTAGAATAATAGATGAAGCTTGCTTTATCACTTCAATTTCATTACTGATCAATACTGGAAAACCAATTTCTTCACACGCTCTTTTTAAAGAGTCCAAATTACCTACACCATAATCAATAATAATATTCACTTATAACATTCCTTTCGTGGAAGGTAACTTAGACGAGGTCACTTCTACCGCTTGTTTAACTGCTCTACCGAACGCTTTAAATAAAGCTTCAATTTTGTGATGATCATTTTCCCCGTATAAAACTTCCATATGGCAATTCATTTTAGCTTCAGAGCTAAGTGCCTTAAAAAATTCTTTGAAGTTTTGTGTATCAATCATTCCAATTCGCTCTCTTACTGTTCCATCATTATAAACAAGATATGGTCTATTACTAAAATCTACTACTACTCTTGCTAATGTCTCATCCATTGGAATATAGCAAGAGCCGTAACGATTAATGCCAATTTTTTCTCCTAATGCATCTACCAATGCTTTACCTAATGCAATTCCAACATCTTCTGTCGTGTGATGGTCATCAACTTCCAGATCACCTTCACAAAATACTTCTAAATCGATCCCACTATGGAATGAAAATAAAGTTAACATATGGTCTAAAAATCCAATTCCAGTCTGAATATTACTTTCCCCATCACCATCTAAATTTAATGATAAACTAATTTTTGTTTCTTTTGTTTGTCTTGAAATTACTGCAGTTCTCACTCTGAATCCTCCTCAAATCGAATACTTATTGCTTTTCCATGTCCAAATAGTCCTTCTTCTTCTGCAATAACTTCAATGTGCTTTCTTGCTTCCTTTAAAGCTTTCTTATTGTAATAAACAACCGACGTTTTCTTTTGAAAATCATTCACATTTAAAGGTGATGTAAATCTTGCAGTTCCACTTGTTGGTAAAGTATGATTCGTACCAGCAAAATAATCGCCAACTGGCTCAGGCGTGTAGTCACCTAAAAAAATAGCACCAGCGTTTTTAATTTGATGAACGATTGATTCCGGGTTTTTGATCATGATTTCAAGATGTTCAGGCGCTAGCTTATTAACCAGCTCAATTCCTTCTTCAATTGTTTTAACAACTAGTATTGCTCCATACTGTTCGAATGAACTTTTAATAATTTCTTTTCTTGGTTGTTCTTCTAATAAATTTGGTATTTGTTGCTGAATTTTTAGAGCAAACTCTTCTGAATTTGTAATAACAATACTAGATGCCATTTCATCATGCTCTGCTTGCGCCATTAAATCGGCAGCAATAAATCTTGGATTAGCTGTTTCATCTGCTAATATAACAACTTCTGTTGGACCTGCAACCATATCAATTCCAACTATTCCTGAAACACTTTTCTTAGCAAGTGCAACATAAAGATTTCCTGGACCAACTATTTTGTCTACCTTTTCAATTGTTTCCGTTCCATATGCTAGTGCACCAATTGCTTGTGCTCCACCAACTTTATAGACTTTTGAAACGCCAGCTAATTTCGCAGCTACTAGAATTGAGGGCTTGATTTTCCCTTCTTTATTCGGAGGTGTTACAATGACAATCTCTTTTACCCCTGCTATTTTTGCGGGAATTACATTCATTAAAACAGTAGATGGATATGCCGCTTTACCTGCTGGTATATACACACCAACTCTTTCAATTGGATGAATTAATTGTTGTACATAAGAATTTTTATCGTTTATTTTATAGCCATCTTGAAGTTGTTTTTCATGGTATCTTTCTATGTTCTTCTTAGCTTCAGCTAATGCAGTAACTAGTTTTTCATCAGTTTGTTCTAACGCTTCATTAAATTCTACTTCACTTACTTCAAAGTCTTTTAGTTTGACTTCGTCGTAAATTAAAGAATATTGACGTACAGCTTCATCACCATTTTCTTTCACATTTAATAAAATTTTTTCTACGCTTTTTGTGATCTCAACAGTAGGTAAATTAGTTCGGTTTATAATACTTTCAAGTTTATCGCTTTTTTGATTAATCGATAATATTTCCAGCATATACAATCTTTCCCTTCTTAATTTTTTCGAGAAACTCGGTAATTCGTAAGTGGTTAAATCTGTAACTTACACGATTTGAAATGACTCTAGCACTAATCGGAATCATTTCTTCTAAGATCACTAATCCATTCGCTTTTAAAGTACTCCCTGTTTCAACTAAATCAACTATGATATCTGACATTCCTACAATGGGTGCTAATTCAACTGACCCATTTAAGTAAATTAATTCTATATTTTGCCTCAACTGAAAATATTTTGAAGTAATATTTGGATACTTTGTTGCGATCCTTAAAGTTTCTTCACCTCGATCGAGTAGTGTTCCTGGAAAACCAGCTGCTGCAAAGACGCATTTTCCAAGTTCTAAATCCATTAGTTCATATACATCCTTCTCTTGTTCTAGCAAAATATCCTTTCCAACAAAACCAAGATCACAAACTCCTCGTTCAACATAAGTAGCAACATCTACTGGTTTAACTACCAAATATTTAATTTTATGTAATTCGTCTGCAAATATTAGTTTTCTAGTTTTAGAATCAATTACTTTTTGAAACCCTGCTTGATTTAATATATTAATAACCTCATCTTCAAGTCTTCCTTTTGCAACTGCAACAGTTAGCCAACTCATTGTTCATCCCTCATTTGACATGTTATCCAAGCATTTGTATCAATCGAAAAGCCGATTGCATCAATATTGTTTTCCGAATCTTCAGACACTAGAAGATAGCGCCCACCACTTAAAACCTCTTTATTTAACTGATCATAATAACCTTTAAAGACGATGCCGTCATAATAATCAAATTCATTTACGATTGATAAATCAATCAGTATATTTGGGCTAATTTCTTGAAACTTGATTAACTTTTCAACAGCAATTTCCATTTCTTCGTTTAAGATTAAGCTTCTCAGTACTGAATGAAGTTTTTCTCCCTTACCTTGCAAACTAAATAATTGTTTAAAAACATTTCTAGCTTGAGGAGGAAGATGGATTGACTGAATAAATCGTTCTAACTCATCTATGTTTTTTAAATAAATTAGCTTTTTCAATTTTGTTTTTTGAGATTTTGTAAAGTTACATTCTTTAAATAATCCTTCTATAAAACCTGTATGGCCAATTTCTAAAATAAATGGAACATTACTTAGTAAATCAATTGCCATAATAACTACTTCAATTTCTGACGCTTCTGTAATTTGACCTAAATTTTCAATACCGAACTGCTTAATTTCATCAATTTCTACACCATTATTTCGATAAATTGTTGATTGATAAAATACTTTGCACTTCTCATCTTTTTGTGCAATCGGATAAATTTCTTTCATCAATGTACTTGTTATATCAGGCCTTAACAATAAAATTTGTTGCAGGCGTGTTAAAACGACAACTAAGTCTTCTTTTGCTAATCTTGGGTTTCGACTAGAAAATGAATCATACTCTTCAAATAGCTGTGGATGAAACGGGATATATCCCCGCTCTAGTGCATAATCTTCCATTTTTCTTTTATATCGATAATTAATTAAGGACTGCATTAATTTCTGATCCAATCGAAATAACTCCCTTCTAGAAAAATAAAAAGGCCATACAGGTTAATGCCTGTATGGCCTTCTGGCACGACACAAGCACCTTCTTCGATACACGAATAGGGCTTGCATCTATGGTCAATTTTTGTCCATAGATTCAAACCCTGGGTGGATGATGATGTTGTAGCCCATTATTCGTGCGTGCAAAAAACATGTTCATGTCTCCTTTTTAAGTTTTATTTTTATTCATCTTAATGAATTTGGTATAAGTTGTCAATCCCTTTTGAATAATAAAAATTTTGGAAGGGTTTACATTACAAATTTTTAATTTTTAAATCTATTATACTAAAATGTATTTTCCCATACATTTTTCCTTATAAATGAATGATCTTTTGATTATATCATTGAACTTTAAAACAAATTCGATTATTATCTAATTAGATAAATGTTTAATTAGCTTATTTTATATAGTGTCCACTTGACTCTATTATTTTTTTTACCTACCAAATTAGATATATATCAAATTAGATGAAAATATAAGTAAACATAACAAAGGGGATATTTAAAAATGAAGACTTCATTTATTAAACAAGAAGAACAATATTTTAAATTATTTCTAGCCGGAATTGTGAATGGGATTGGTGACCGTTTTAGTTCTGTTGCTGTGCTAGCAATGCTTTTACATATATCAGGTTCAGGCCTTGCTGTAGGTATGACATTAGCAATTCGTTTGATACCTTTTTTATTGTTTGGACCAATAGGTGGAAGACTCGCTGATCAATTTTCTAGGAAAACAATTTTAATAACTACTGACCTGATAAGAATCTTATTTGCCCTCTCCTTCTTATTAGTTCACGATAAAAATGATATTTGGATTGTTTATTTTAGTTCATTTGTACTTGCAGCTGGAGAAGCAATCTATGCACCGACTAGAAAATCTGCTATTCCTCAACTAGTTAACAATGAAAATCTTGTAAAAGTGAATAGCTTAGAGCAAGTAATGATTGGAATTGTCTTAGTAATTGGTGCACTTTCAGGAGGAATAGTCTCTTCTATTTTTGGTCCAAGCGTGACATTTTGGATTAATGCCGCCTCATTTTTAGGGGCTGCTATTATCAATTTTACAATTAAATTTCCTGATCAAAATGTGAATAAAAAATTGGAATTTCATAAAAAAGAAAACGTCCTCTCCGCTTTTAAAAAGATTATTTTCATTTCTATGCCGCTTCAAATACTAATTCTATGTGAGATTGTAATTGCATCTATTAATGGAATTGATAATGTATTAATTAGCGTTTATGCAATTTCAGAGTATCGACTAGGAGATTTTGGAGTTGGTCTCTTTTATAGTGCTTTAGGGATTGGGCTAATATTAAGTTTTTCGGTTGCAAACCGTCTACGAAATCATTTACTTATTTCAGGTTTCGCGTGTCTATTGCTTGAAGGAATTTTTCAACTGTTATTAAGTCGAACACATTTTGTGGTTTTTGCACTTCTCATGTTTTGCGGAGCTGCATTTATGTCAGGTATTTGTAATGTTTGTTTTGATACGCTTCTCATGAATGAAATAGAACTCCAACACCAGGGTACAATATTTGGTCTATTAGCAACCATCACAAGCTCTGTTTTAGGTATCTCTATGTTCATTTCTGGCTTAGCCCTCCAATATTTTTCCCCTCGATCGTTAGGATTGATTGGTGGAATCGCGTATATACTTATTGCTATTTCCCTTATAAGTACAATTACAGTGAAAGGATATCGGAAAAAGGGTACTATTTAATTTATTTCATTGTTCACTATTTTTATTAAAATTGACTAAAAAAACGGTCATTTAGAATAAACAAACCACCCATTTAAACGGGTGGTTTGCACTTTTGAAAACAGTGGCTATATTACCTCATCCTTATACTTTTCTAATGATTTCTTTTTAAGATCATCCCAAACAGGAGTTGAACTATTCGCTTCTTTTTGTAACTCATCAAATGTTCTATATACGGCTTCAATCTCACTAAAAGATCCCTCAATTAATTTATTCACTGGAAGTTTATGAAAAATTTTCATGCCGTAGTATCCAATCTTTCGATAATTTCGCACGATTTTCAATTGGAATGCTGGGTCAATTTTGTAGCCTAATTTTTCTAAAATCATAAAACCCTCATCCATTGCAGAAATCATCTGCGTTAGTGCTTCCTTATTCTTAGAGATTTTTTTAAAGTCAAAGTTATTCAAGTAGTGAATTGAGTTCATCGCAACAATTGCAATGGCATGACTTTTAAGCCAGCCATCAATGTGATCATTATAAATAAGTTTATACTTTGATTGCTTAAAAGCATTTTCCAAAGTAGATTTAAATGATATGTCACCATCAAGGCTTCCAATAACCATTTGTCCTCCTCCGCGAACCGAAATAATGCGACCACTTTCTTCCCTTTTCCCTCCACTCAGTTGGAACCCAAACGCAATATTCTTTTTAATTTCGCTATTTTCCACTAAGAAGTTTTGCATATTAGCTGAATCAGCATTATTTCCGACAATTACAATATTATTACTATTATTTTGTGCTAGTATCGGTAAAACTGAAGTGAATTGATTGTATTTCATAACAACAAATATAAGGTCATAATAATCTTCTTGTTCAAGTCTATTAATAACATTAACTTGGTCAACAGTATTTTTTCGTTGGAAATGATGACGAATAACAATTCCATCTTTTTTCAGTTGCTCATACCTTCTACCTCTAGCTAAAACAGTAACATCATTCCCTGCGCGTACTAATGCGTGTGCAAGATAGCTTCCCAATACGCCAGCGCCATATATTAGTATTTTCATCTTCATACTCCTATTCTATCGAATCTATCGTTAATATTTTTTGAATTGTTAATGGACAATCGTTCGTTATTCAACATATGTCTATTATCTAAAATTTTAACAACTGTCTATAGCCGTATCAATGGATAATAAATTCGCTTTTGTTTAATAATGAACAAATTAAAATGATTTGTTTAACAAATGTTTAATAAAAAGCATTTGTTTCTTTTTAGACGTTTGTTCATTATAATTAATCGACTAAACCAATTCCTAAATGAAGCGATATTTGAGGGAGAATTTTTATGGATAAAAGAATTAGAAAATCTAAAAAAGCGATAGAAGATGCACTAATTAGTTTAATGGCAGAGGAGGATTTTGAGAGTATTACAATAAACTCTATTGCTGAAAAAGCAGACGTTAATAGAGGGACCATTTATTTACATTACAAAGATAAATACGATTTATTAGAGCAATGTATTGAGAGAGAAATAAATGAATTATTAATTTCTTGTTTACCAGAAGGTTCCGGCGTTTATCCATCTAAAAACCCTTTACTAAGGACATTTAAATACTTAGAGAAAAATTCTTTCTTTTACCACACATTGTTAACAAATAATGGCGTTCCGACTTTTAGAAATAAGTTATTAAACGTGATGAAAGATGGAATGAGAGAACAATTAAATTTAAATGAATTAAATCAAAATATGAATAAAGAATTTTTAATTCAGTTTTGGTCATCTGCAGCAATTGGCGTCATAGAGTGGTGGATCATTCAGTCAATGCCCTTTAGCGCAGAAGAAATCACTGAACAGTTATGGATTTTACTCGAGCGAAATCAAATTTTACCAACTATTGAATAATGCTACTGTTTACGTACTGATGTCTTAATAAAATTCTTAGGCATCAGTATTTTTTTAAACGTTGGCTCTTTAAAATTTAAATGTTTATTTTCGAACAAAAAAAAGAATATCTAATTTGATATCCTTTAGGAAATCATAAACATCTAAAGCATGCGTTTAGATGTAGAATATACTAAAAATTTGTCCCTTAGCTTTATCTTAATTTATCATTTATTATTCCAATACAGGAACTCACTTAAATGAACGATGACCGTGTCGTTCAATAATTGCATAATACATGCTTTTTGTTATCTCAAAACCACAACATTGGCAAACTTCATGCATAGATTCAATCTTCTTCATTTTATTTCGACAATTCACACAAAAGAAAAAACCCTCTATACTATTTTCAGATGTTAAAATTTGGGACTTTACCTTTGTAGACTTATCTATTTTTTCATTAAAAGCTTCTTCAATATGCTCTGAAAAATAAGTGTCTCCATTTTTACAATATAAATTTCCGTTTTTAACAATCAAATCTTCTTTACAATAAGGGCAATACATTATTACCTCCTTGGGGGAATTTCTACTATTTCACCTAAAATATACTATTCTTATGTAATTAAACTCCATTTAGTTTCACAAGAAAATCAACAATCTGCTTTAACAGAGCTAATAAATAAGAAATTATATATTTCTATAATCATCAATCTTCAGATTCATAATCTTTCAGTTCAATCTCATTGGCAGCTTTAGTAATCATTTTCGTAATCATCTTAAACATTATGTTCATAACTATGGGAAACCGTAACATTAAATTACGTAACAATATTTTGAAGTTTGACTTTTCAATCATACCTCCAGCAGTTAAAAGTCCTATTTTTTGATTTTTCTCAACAAAATTTCTCATTTCATTTTCATAGGAGATAAAAGCATTAGTGTAATCACTATGAGCTGCTTTAAGTTCCCCTGCTAATACATAAGCCCCGACTAGAGCTAGGCTGGTGCCTTGACCCGAAAGAGGAGACGGACAATATGCCGCATCACCTACCAATGTAATTCGACCTTTTGACCAAGTTGGCATATGAATCTGACAAATTTCATCAAAATAAAATTCTGTAGATTCATTCAATTTTTCAAGTAATCTCGAAGTTTCCCAACCAGTAAGTTCTTCAAAAGCTTTATTAATTAGCTCCTTTTGTTCCTCCTGATTATTGCGGTCGAACTTAAGCGATTCAGATTTGAACAAAAACATAGCCTTTGCTTCAGCTTGGTCGTTTGAGCTATATATACCAACAGTTTTACCTGGTACCGTAAATAACATCTGGCTATGGTCGAGATTAAGGTAATTCTCTAGGTTAAAAATCGAAATATAACAGCCAAGTGTACGTTTAAACTGTTCTTCGATGCCAAATGTCAAGGTACGCACATTTGAATGTATCCCATCCGCTCCAATGATCAAATCGAATGTCCTTGACTGACTATAAGTAAATTGGGCTTCTACCCCTGTTTTTGTCTCATGTATCGATGTAATAGAATCGCCCCAAATATATTCAACTTTATCTTTAGTTATCTCGTACAAAATGCTACTTAGATCCTCTCTCATAATTTCGATGTCCATCCCTTGTTGATTACCTAAACTCGCTTCGCTTAATTTACCTAGGATTTTGCCCTCATCGTTCACGAAATAAACACCTTTCATACGAGTATCAGCTGTACGAACTTGATCAAGAATACCCATCCGCTCTAGTACCGAAATCGCAGCACCACGGATATCAACACCATAACCACCTAATCGCAATGCTGGCGCACGTTCAATTAAAGTTACGTCAAAACCAAAACGGTGAAGCCAGTGAGCGAGTGCCGGTCCAGCAATACTCGCACCAGAAATTAGGACGCTTAACTTTTGCTTCATAATTTATTTTCTCTCCTATACTAATTTAAGTTAACAAACATAAAAGAAGTATATTCGAGGCTTTTTTACTTATGTGTCGTATTAAAATATAGTGTGTAACTTCGATTTATATAAGTACGCTCAAGACTCCACTCCAAAACAGTTGCAGCGGGAGATGGATGAGCACAAAAAAGATGCAATTAGAATTTGTATATGCAGCGGTTTATAAAAAATCTAATAGCACTCCGCTCCCTTCATGTTCAACAATCAGGCCAGGTTGTTGATAATCATTTTGAAAGAAAATAGGTTAGTAATTGTTAAGGATAAACTGAAAGGTCAAGTATTGGGGACAACTCAAGTTTGTGGCATCGATAAAGTAAACCGTAATGCGGAAATAGGATGGACTTGGCTTTCACCAAACGTTTGGAGAACAAAAGTAAACACAGAATTTAAATTCTTATTACTTAAGTATTGTTTTGAAGAATTAAAAGTAAATCGTGTCCAGTTTTCAGTTAGTGGCGAATACATACGCTCTAAAAAAAGCTATTGAACGAATAGGAGCAACAAAAGAGGGAACTTTTCGTAAACATAGAGTAAAAGCAGACGGAACCATTCAAGACAATATATTTTACAGTATTATTAATGATGAATGGAAGTCAGTAAAAGAAAGATTGATTTATTAGAGAAAGCATACTGTTAGCGTCACCTGTTCAAGTATTCTAAATAAATAATTAAGTAGTGCTTGTTCAAATATCTGGCGTTTTAACGGAATAAAAGGAGAGAATAGATTAGTCATGTATAATATGTGCTCTCCTTTATTTTTTAGTTAGTTGGATTAGATTTGGTAGTTTATTCCTTAATTCCCTGTATAATGAATTCACTTTAGGGAGAAGTTAAGTTACTTTGTTCACTTTGTTTTATCAATCAGCTTCATATATTGTGTATCCCCATATCCTATTGTTGGGAAAACCTCGAATAATCGTTTAAGTAATTCGGATGTAGGTAAATGTTTATTTTTTGAAATATATGTTATGACGGCATTATTTTCTGTCTGCATTTCTAAAAATAACTCTATTGCCTGGTACATTACTGGCATTAGTTTTGTAGTTGGCTTCAAATGATTGATCAATACTTCTTCATAAACAGAATAATAGCTACCTAAAGTAAGCTCCGTTTGGCTGACTTTAAATTCATCCTCTCTAAAGCTATTAAAAAATACTTTACCTTTATAATGAGATTGTTCAAGATACGCAAGGATCGTTAGCAGATTCATTTGACAAAACATATCTTCTCCAAACCATAAAACAATATAGTTATAGTTTTTCCTAAATAGATTATTTAAGGGCTTTATTACCATGTTGCTATAATTTTCAACAGTCACATTATGTCCTGATGCTCTCGTTTGAATAAATACCTCATCGAAAATGAATTCCGTAGTTGCATTTACACACATTGCCTCATTGAAGGGAACATAATCAGAATTTCCCATAAGTTTTTTATTACTAAACTCATCGTACATTAATTGACCGTTTAAAATATTCAGTACATCTCGGTCAAATAATTCCATATTATTATTTTTTAATTGTTCAACCTCAGTTTCTCTAGAATTATTCATTCTGCTACCATCCTCACTCTGATGAATAGTGAGTTTTGCAAATGATTGAACTGGCATTTGATTGAGTTGAAATTCTCTAGGACTAACACCAAAAACTGTTTTAAAAGCTCTACTGTAGGCTTCTTGCGAGGAATAATTATATTCAAAAGCAATATCAATTATCTTCCTATTATTTGCTAAATCCTTCGTAGATAAATAGACTCTTCTAAAAAGAATGTACCGTCTAATACTTATACCTGTTACCTGATGAAACTTAAATGAACAATAATAAGGGGAATATCCCATATAATTAGCTAAGTCTTCTAATGAAAATTTATTTTTTATATTTTCCTCAATCCAATCAATCATCGGCTGTATATATTCATTCATTTGCATCACTCCTAAATAGAATTATAGATTACCTCAATTTTATTCTTTTGATAATTGTTGTGCTATAACATACTACTGTCCACGAATAATTTCCATTTAGGCATAAATAAGGCCTTCTCACATAGAAAAAGCCTTATTGCACAATAAAATCAACAAACACTTTAACTGAGCCTATGAAAGTACAAGGCAACAAAAAAACGACTAAAAAGCCGTTTTTAACAGACACTTAACCCTTGTAAATGATTATCATATAACATTACATAGTTAAGAGTTTATATTTAGTTAATTCCTATCAAGATAATAAACTAGTAAGATTTAACACGATCATGAATAAAGTCGAACTTCCTATTATTAGCGTACAATAAAAACTAGTTTTAGCTCTCTTTTTAGATTCTTGAACATTACTTTTTCGAAAAAAGACATAGTTTTTTATTTGCTGGAATGTTAATACCCCAAAAATAATAGGATTTGCCCATTCTTTGTATTCGGTAAACATTAAAGATAATCCTAGTATTAGAAGAATTATTGAAAAAACGATTTCATATTTAGTCGGTTTTCTCATCGTTTTACTCCTCAAATATGGTGATTTGCTGCATATCAAAATAGTATTTTTAGAGGAATTTCCACTGATCGTCTCTTACAATCTCTCCTTAAATGACATTATTATAGGAAGTTCAGGTGGACTAATATCAGATGGAAGATTATTAAAATCAAAAAAGCGTAAATCTTTTACTTCACTTTCTTGTTTTTCTAATACACCTTTGTATTCAGTACATATATAAGTCGTAATTACATTAAATACTTCATCTCCGTGAGGATATTTATAATAGAACTCTTTTCCAGAAAAGATGTTAAAAAACTCAAGGTTTAATGCTGTTAAACCAGTTTCTTCTTTCAATTCTCTTTTAGCAACTTCTTCTAAATTTTCTCCTAACTCTAACGAACCACCAGGTAATCCCCAGGTATGATTGTCTTTTCTTAATTGTAATAGCACTCTTTTTTTTGAATCTAGTAGTACAACATTTGCACCGGCCATTATGAGAGGACGACTTCCTACAATTTTTCTTAAGTCCATAATGTATCCCATTCATATTCTCCTTAAAAACGATGATGGTATATGATTCTATTAATTTAATTTGATCATTTTTGATTCTACTAAACTTACCAAAAGTTGAAACAAAAAATCGTCACCTTTTCAAATGACGATTTTTTAATGAATTAGATTGTAGAAGTATTTTTCGTTAATGTTGGCTTCAAATGTAATATTAGTCCTTCATTTTCAGCAGCTGTTCCGATTGTAATTCGAATTCCATTAGGGAAAGCACGGATAATATATCCTTTTGATTCAAGATCTTTAAAGATTTCTTGACTATTTTCAGTTGGTACGAATATAAAGTTAGCTTGAGATGGATAGTATTCTACGCCATAACTATTGAAAAATTCTTCATATTGTTCCATACCTTTTTTATTTTGTTCAACACAGTTTTTAATAAATACTTGGTCATCAAGTGCTGCTATTGCTGCAACTTGAGATAGCATTGAAGTGTTGAAAGGAAGTCTTGCGATATTTAATTCTTCAATTAATTTACTATTTGCGATACCATAACCGATTCTAAATGATGCTAGACCGTATGCTTTTGAGAATGTTCTTAATACAATAAGATTATCAAATTTATTTAGTAAAGAAATTGTATCAGGGAAATCTGATGCTGATACGTATTCAACGTAAGCTTCATCAACAACTACAAAAGTATTGCTTGGTACTTTTTCTAAAAATTCTGCTAGTTTACGACTACCAATATATGTACCTGTTGGGTTATTTGGATTACAAATCCAAACAATTTTAGTATTCGTATCTACTTCTGCAAGCATTGCATCTAAATCGTGTACACCATTCACTAAAGGAACAGCTCTAACTTCAGCTCCTTCAATAACTGCATGGTGAGCATATTGTGAAAATGTTTGAGAAGCTTGTACAATATTATGTTCATTCGTTAATAATGAGCGACTAATGATTTGAATCACTTCGTCAGCACCACTTCCGAATATTAATTGATTTGGTTGTATATTTAAGAAATTTGCTAATTTCTTACTGATTTCTTCTGTTGCACCATCTGGATAGATTGCAAACTTACTAACTACATTACGTAGCTCTTCAAAAACTTTAGGAGAACATCCGAATGGATTTTCATTTGATGCAAGTTTTACTACTTTGTCTAGACCATATTCTCTCATGACTACTTCACTTGGTTTTCCTGGTGTGTATGCTTGAAGTGTCAAAATTTGCGGTTTCACGTACATGCTAATTTCTCCCTTTATTCAAATTTTTGTATAATGTTGTCAGTTTATCATATATTTAAGCTATTAATCTAGTAATATGATTTAAGAATATTTCAAATTATCTATTTCCGATGAAGCTTAAACTTCACTCGAGACAGAAAACTTATAGCTTTCAATATTCAAATAAAAAGTAGAATCAAAAGACTCTACTTTTCAATCCAGCTACCCATATAAGCCGGATCTTCATATTGGTGTGCTTCTTTTACAACATATAAAGGTCTAAAAGTATCAATCATAACCGCTAGTTCTAATGTTTCTTTTTTACCAATACTACCTTCTACTTTACCTGGATGTGGTCCATGTGGAATACCTGATGGGTGTAAAGTAATTGATTCTTGTTCAATTCCTTTTCTACTCATAAAGTTACCTTCAACATAGTAAAGTACTTCATCACTGTTTACATTACTGTGAACATATGGTGCAGGAATTGCTTCTGGGTGATAATCATACATTCTAGGAACAAATGAGCAAACTACAAAATTATGTCCTTCGAATGTTTGATGTACTGGTGGCGGCTGATGAATTCTTCCCGTAATCGGTTCGAAATCTTCAATATTAAATGCCCATGGATATAAATACCCATCCCATCCCACTACATCAAAAGGATGATGTGTTAAAACATGTTTGTAAAGATTGCCTCTTGCTCTAGTTAGAACAGTAAACTCACCTTTTTCATCAAATGTTTCTAATGTTTCTGGCCCTCTAAAATCACGTTCACAAAATGGGCTATGCTCAAGCATTTGACCATATTCATTTCGATAACGCTTTGGAGTTGTTAATTGGCTATTTGACTCTACAATTAATAGCTTTGTATCATCATTAGGAACTACTTTGTAAATCGTCCCAATAGGGATCATGATATAATCCCCTTTACGATATGTGATTGTTCCAAACATTGTTTGAACTTCACCAGAGCC
Source organism: Gottfriedia sp. NPDC056225 (assembly GCF_042267765.1). Lineage (NCBI taxonomy): Bacteria > Bacillati > Bacillota > Bacilli > Caryophanales > Bacillaceae > Gottfriedia > Gottfriedia sp. NPDC056225. The sequence goes on from NZ_JBHJTJ010000007.1 coordinate 75,637, forward strand.
GTAATGGACGAAAAACATTTCATCGCCTTCACCATTTCGATAAAAATGACGACTTTCTTCAGTTACATTAGCAACTGAGATTAATAAGTCAGCGTTTCCTAAAACATAAACTCTACCTTCTAATGCATCACCTGTACGTTCTAAATTACTAGTTCGAATATGGCGATGCTGTAATGAAGACTGTTCTTCAAATTCAATTTGAATTGATTTATAAAAAGATGTTTCACTAACTGAAGTTGGCATATGGTTATGATATAAAATTGATTGGGTGCCTGAAAAACCTTTTGTACCCATCACTTGTTCTCTATATAATGTTCCATCTTCTTTTCGAAATTGAATATGCCTTTTCTTTGGAATCTTACCTAAACTACGATAATACACAAGCTCCCCCTCACTTTCTAACAGTATTTCGTAAAGTTCCTAATCCTGTAATACTTAGCTCAACCTCATCTCCGTCTTCTAGCCAACGATGTTTCTCCTCACCAAGTTCTAGAATACATCCTGTTCCGACAGTTCCTGAGCCGATGACATCACCAGGGTATAGCTTTACATTTTTTGAAGCATGGGCAATTAATTCTGGGATCGAATAATAAATTGAAGTAAAATTACCACAAGAAATAACGTTTCCATTTACTGAAGCAGTCATCTTCAAATCATAGCTTTTATCCGTTCTATATTGTTCTAATTCATCTTTTGTTACAATCCAAGGTCCAATTGAAGTTGCAAAATCTTTACCTTTAGAAGGACCTAATCCTACCTTGACTTCATGTGCTTGAATATCTCTTGCACTCCAGTCATTTAATATTGTATAGCCAAGAATGTAATCATCAGCTTCTTCAACTGAGATATCTTTTCCTTCTTTTCCGATGATACAAGCAATTTCAAGTTCAAAATCCATCTTTTTGCTATTAGCTGGAATGCTAACAAGATCATCAGGTCCAACGACTGCACGGTGATTTGTAAAATAGAAAACTGGTACTTCATACCATTCAGGTATCATTTCTAATCCTCTTCTACCGCGAGCAGTTTTAACATGCTCTTCAAAGGCATAAAAATCTCGGATACTTTGTGGTCTTGGTAATGGTGCTCGCAATTGAACAGAAGAAAGTGGAATACCTTCTCCTGTTAATTCTGCAATTTCATTTTTATATAAATCGTAGTTTTCTAGTATCGATAATAAATCAACTGGTATTCTTCCATTACTAGCTTGATTTAAATCGATTACTTGATCTTCAACTAATAATCCTGCTCGCTCTTTACCATCATATTGGAAAGTAATAAATTTCATGCCTTCACCTTTTTCTTTCAATTGCAAAAGTATCAGAAATAGCACGAGTGTATGAATGTCCAGCAAGGCGGCCTACTGGATTTAGCTTTTCGGAATTGATTTTGCCATTTTCATATAATTCATCATTTATATGAACATTAACAACTTTACCAATTACTAAACTTCCTGCGCCTTTATTCTCACCAAAATGTAATAGCTCATGAAGCTCACATTCTAGTCCTACTAAACTTTCTTTTACTCGAGGAACTTGTACAGTTGTCCCTTCAACTTTTGTAAGTCCAACTTGTTCAAATTCATCTACACCGTATGGAAAATCTACAGCAGCATTATTAACCTGCTCACAAATTTCTTCGCTTACAATATTAATAATGAATTTTTTTGTTAGTTCAATATTTTTTAAAGTGTCTTTTTTCTCGCCGTCTGTACCTCTAATCATTGGTGCAAAGCACACTAACATCGGGTCAGCACAAATCGCTGTAAAGAAACTAAAAGGTGCAACATTCGCTACACCTTCTGAGTTTACAGTTGAAACAAATGCAATCGGACGAGGCAACACTGAACCAATTAACAGCTTATAAGCATCTTGCCATGGTAAAGTATCGGGTCTAATTTCCATTGTTACAACTCCTTATAGATTTCCTCGAAGTTCTTGCTCACGCTCGATTGACTCGAATAATGCTTTGAAGTTACCATCACCGAAACCTCTTGCACCTTTACGTTGAATGATTTCAATAAATAAAGTTGGACGGTCTACGATTGGACGAGTAAAGATTTGTAATAAATACCCTTCATCATCACGGTCAACTAAAATCTTTAATTCTCTTAATTTCGCGATATCTTCATCAATTGTTCCAACACGCTCTGCTAACATATCATAATACGTATCTGGTGTTTTTAAGAATTCTACACCTAACGCTTTAAGTTTAGTAACAGTATCAACAATATCCTCAGTTAATAAAGCAATATGTTGAACACCTGGTCCATTGTTAAAGTCTAAATACTCTTGAATTTGTGATTTCTTTTTACCTTCCGCAGGCTCATTGATTGGGAATTTAATTCTGCTACCATTTGTCATAACTTTTGACATTAATGCAGAATACTCAGTGCTAATATCATCATCATCAAAATGGATCATTGACTGGAAGCCCATTACTTTTTCATAATAAGAAACCCACTCATCCATACTTTCAACATTTCCAACAACATGGTCAAGTGCAACTAAACCTGTTTCATTTACAGGAATTGTGAATGCACGATCTTTAAATCCTGGTAAGAAAGGACCATTGTAGTCGCCTTTTTCGATTAATGTGTGGATTGTATCGCCATATGTTCCGATTACAGCTTTTTTAACTGTACCGTGTTCATCACTAACTTCAGTTGGAGGTAAAATTTTAATCGCTCCACGGCTTACTGCACCTTGGTATGCTTTTTCAATATCATCTACTAATAAAGCGATATCTTTTACGCCATCGCCATGTTTTTTAATAAACTCAGCAATTTTAGTATCTTCTTTTAAAGATCCAGTAATTACTAAACGGATTGTTCCATTTTTTAATACGTAAGAAACTTTATCACGTACTTTTGTTTCTAAACCTGAGTAAGCTACTGGTGTAAATCCAAAAGTGTTTGCAAAGAAATACGCTGTTTGTTTCGCATTACCTACATATAATTCTAAATGATGTACATCTTGTACTGGAAAAACATCATAGCTAGTATTTGCTTGTTTTAATTCATCTTGTTTCATTTTAATTTCCCCCTATAAATTACGATATTTGTAAAGAAAAAAACTATGTAAGAGCGCTAAGTAAACGCTTACAAAACAAATAAACTACATAAAAAAAATTCTTAACAAGGATGACAATTCGCCAAGAAAATCATTTTAGAAATCTATGAGAAATACCTTAACGAACACACAATCTTTACTACTATATTAATGGATCGACTGTTTTATGAATCGATTTCACATTTATATAGTAGTCTATAATTAATTATTTCTACACATCTTTTTAAATTCCTTCATTAAATTTATAATTAAATAAATTTTTTGTTGTTTCTAAATTTTTTAACTATAACTTTAATTCAGTTTGTTTTTTATTAGATGATTTCCGCCCCACGCACATAAAAGATCCAAAATCGGTTTCATTGATTTTCCGTATTCATTTAACTCATATTCTACTTTAGGTGGAATTTGATCATAAGCAATACGATTAATCAGTCCATCCGCCTCTAATTCTCTTAATTGCTGCGTTAACATTTTCTGCGTTATTTTTGGCATTAATTTTCTTAATTCATTCGTTCTTTTCTTCCCAGTTTCTAAGTGACAAAGTATAATACATTTCCACTTACCACCTATTACTTCTATTGCTGCTTCAATCGGCATATTATATTCTTTCATACATCCTCCATAATTTCTAATTACTATTTAATTATAATTTAAGTTATTTTATTCAACTTTTTTAGTTCAAATGAAAACTCAAAATTCCACAATTTAAATAGATGATATTACTTTAGTCCTATCACTTATTTGGCAGTCAATACTAAATTGTTCATAAAATATAGCATATAAATATTTTATAGTTCAAATTTTTATTAGTTTTAAAGAATTTAAACCTAGTACGATTTGCTCGATTGACATTTCATTTTATAGGCACTTTTTAGTACGTACTTTATTTTAAGTTTGTTATCATTCATAATAAAAATATTATTTTTGTATAAAAAGGAGTGTGTCAGTATGTTTATCATTCATGGAAGTTCAAGAGAAAATGGAAATACAGAGCAACTTACAAATCTAATGACAAAAAATATGAACAAGACGGAAGTACATTTACGTCATAAAAATATTATGGCAATTAACGACCAAAGACATGAGCCATCTGGATTCCAAACAATTGATGACGATTATGAGGAAATCATAAAAGAAATGCTAGAGCATGATACGATTATTTTTTCAACACCATTATATTGGTATGGTATGAGCGGATACATGAAAAACTTCATCGATCGTTGGTCTCAAAGTCTTCGTAATAAAGATCTACATTTCAGTGAAAAAATTAAAAATAAAAAAATGTATGTTGTCATTGTTGGTGGAGATCAGCCGAAAATAAAGGCTTTACCATTGATTTTACAATTTAAACATATCTTTGAATTTGTTGGAGCAACTTTTGAAGGATATATTATTGGCGAAGGAAATTCACCAGGAGCAATTTTAGAAGATGATTTAGCAATTCAACAAGCGGAATTATTAAATAGTACATTAAAAAATAAGTAATTAGCATTAGAAGGAGTAAGGCATTGATTCCATTTTTACAACATAACCCAACTAAATTATGGTTTGGGAAAAATCAAATTGAACAACTAGCAAATGAAGTACGAGATTATAATCGTATACTTGTCGTTTATGGTGGCGGAAGTATTAAAAGTAATGGTGTATACGATGATGTAATAAACCAACTAAGTAATAAAACAATTTTTGAACTTTCTGGTGTTGAACCTAATCCGAGACTTACAACAGTCGAAAAAGGTATTCAAATTTGTCGAGATGAAAAAATTGATTTTATTTTAGCTGTGGGTGGCGGAAGTGTAATTGATTGTGTTAAAGCGATTGCAATTGGCGTTCCATATGAAGGGAATGTTTGGGATATCATTACAAGAAAGTCCCAACCAACTAGTGCAACTCCTTTTGGGACTGTTTTAACATTAGCTGCAACTGGTTCGGAAATGAACTGTACATCAGTAATTTCTAATATGGAAGTAAATGAAAAAAGAGGGTGGAGTAATCCGTTAGTTTTTCCTAAATTTTCAATTTTAGATCCTACTTATACATTCTCTGTGCCTTTGGACCAAACAATCTATGGCATTGTTGATATTATGTCGCATGCATTAGAGCAATATTTCCACCGTGTCAGTAATACACCAATGATTGATCGTTTTATTGAAAGTTTATTAATCACAGTGATTGAAGCTGGCACTAAGCTTGTAAATGATTTAGAAAACTATGATTTACGTGAAACGATTATGTATGCTGGTACAACAGCCTTCAATGATACTTTATTAAATGGTACGGATGGTGGCGACTGGGCTTCTCATCAAATCGAGCATGCAGTATCTGCCATTTACGACATTCCTCACGGAGGAGGATTAGCAATCATTTTCCCTAATTGGTTAAGTCACTGTCTAGACTACGATCCGAGCAGAATTAAAATGCTTGCTACAAATGTTCTTGGAATTTCTCAAGAAGGTAAGACAACAGAACAAATTGCAAAAGAAGGAATCCAAGCTCTAAGAAGTTTTTGGAATTCAATCGGTGCTCCAAGCCGTTTAGCAGATTATCAAATTGATGACTCTCGGTTAGATGAACTAGTCGAAAAATCATTTGTAAAACCAGTAGTTGGCGGCTACAAAATTTTAGATAAGGAAAGTGCTAGAGATATTTTAGTACGATCTCTTTAATGATGAAAAGAACCTTTGCATTAAGCGAGGTTCTTATTTGTATTTGGGTGTTATTTGATCCATTTTGTTGAGAAGCATTACCCTTTTGGTTCGATTTAATAACTTTTTTGACTGATTTCAGCTTGTTTTATATTAATACGAGGTTTATTTGCAGTTATACTTTTTTTATTTGCAGCTTCACAGAACTAATTTGCACTCTATTTAATTTTATTTGCAAATTCACTGACCTTATTTACACTTCTCTATATTCAGTTCCAGCCTCACTTGCTTTTTTTATATCCACATTTAAATCAAAAAAAGAACCCAATAAAAGGTTCTCATCTAAAATTGCATTTCTACCCAATTTATTTCATTAATATGATGTTCAACAACATTACAACACATATTTGGATTAATCGTATCTACATGTGAAATTGTAATTGTAGACATTGAAACAGAATATTTAACTGTATCGACAATACTCATGTTATTCATATAGCCATATCCAATACCTGCAACTAATGCATCACCCGCTCCTGTTACATTAACAACAGATACTCCATCTGCTTGAATAATTCCTTCTTCTATTCCATTATTATAATAAATTCCTTCTGAATCTAAACTAATGAAAACATTTGTTACACCTAGTTCTCTAAAATATCTACCAGCTTTTCTTACATCTTCCACTGAGGTAATTTCAAATCCAGCCAATACTTCAGCTTCATGGCGATTTGGTTTAATCGTATGAAAATATTGGATATAATCTTTAATTTTTGAAGCTTTTGAGGCAGAAACGGGATCTAAAATAAATTTTGTTTCATTATGGAAATTTGTTAATAAATAAGCTAAAGTACTTGGGTTATCTGCATCTACTACCATATATTCAGCATTTCGAATAACTTCTTCTTTAGTGTCGATAAACTCTTTTGTAAAATTGTTTGTAATATCTAAATCTACTACTGCAGAGACCATTTCTCCGCTTTCATTTAAAATGGCTAAATATGTTGGGGTAGATTCACCTTTAATAATTAATGTATCTTCCATATCGATGTTCATATTTTTTGCATGATTTAACATGTTCATACCATTTATGTCATCGCCTATTACTGATATAAATTTTGTATTTAAATTGACCTTTGCCATATTTTCTGCAATATTACGGCAAACACCACCAAATGATACTTTTACACTCCCCGGGTTTGAGTCATAGGGGCGATAGTTTTTTTTCGTAAAACCAATAATATCGCATATGGAAACACCAAATACTAATATATATGGGTTAGAAGGAATTGTCATGATGTCAGTCCTTTTCAGTTAAAGTTGAATTAAATAATTATACTCATTCCTAATTATATCAGTATAATAAATTTTATAAAGTATTTTTTTGAACTTCTTTCACAATTACTTTTTATCTTATTATTGACTAAAAATCATTTTCGGTTTAATATTTATTCTTACGTGTAAATTTACGTGGTTCGAAAACCTCCCACGGAAAAAAACTAAGGAGAAACAGAATGAAGTTAAAGACAATTACCGTTAATGGAGTATTTGCTGCACTGTATATTGCAGTTACATACTTTATTCAGCCATTCGGGTTTACGAATATTCAATTTCGTGTATCTGAAATGTTCAATCATTTAGTCGTTTTTAATAAAAAGTACATTTATGGGGTAGTTTTAGGAGTTTTTTTAGCAAATTTTTTCTTTTCCACTATTCCCGTATATGATTTAACTTTTGGTGTTGGCCAATCGATTATTTCTTTATTAATTACGATTGCTACAGCAAAATTTATTAAAGGTATTATTCCAAGAATGATTATTAATACGATTGTATTTACAGTGACTATGTTCATAATTGCATTCGAATTGAAGTTAGCACTTGGATTCCCGTTCCCAATGACTTATTTAACAACAGCAATTGGTGAATTTTTAGTGATGGTAATTGGTATACCAATTATGTACTATTTAAATAAACGAATTAAATTTGAACGTTTAATTTAAGAAAAAAAGAGTTGTTTCCTTTTTGGAATCAACTCTTTTTCTATATTATGTATTATTTGTCTTCTCTTAATAAATAATCATTACCATCTTGATCGTAGAAATTAAACATTGAACCGTATGGCATTTTCATTAGATCATCAACTTTTACTCCGTTTTGTTTCATTTTTTCATAAGCAGCATCAATATCCGTTGTACTAAAAAGAACAGATGGATGAGATATTTTATCTGGTTTAAATTGTTCCATTGAAGATTTAGAGTAAAGAACTAGTGTAGTAAATTCACTTTCACTTGGACCTACTTCAATCCATTTTGCATCTGGCCCCATTGGCATTTCAATTTTTAGAACAAATCCCATTTTATTAATCCAAAAATCTTTTGCTTGCTCTTGATCTTCTACATAAACAGTAACTTTACCGATTTTATTAATCATTATAACATCTCCTTTACTGGATAATTTTACTACCAAATTAATTTTAGCAAACACAAATGCATAAAACAAACTGATTTCGCACTATTTAATTTGAATTGAATAAATCTTAATGAATAATAATTTTTGCTAATTAACGAATAAAAAGGATAGTTAGATTTTCTAACTATCCTCAAGTATTTCAAGATATAAGTCTATTCATGTTTCACACTTTAATAGACGACCCGTTCATTTACCAACATCTTACATTACACGTTTAAACATTTTTTCAAGCTCATACGAACTAAAATGGATGACGATTGGACGACCATGTGGACATGTAAATGGATTGCTTGATTTTCTTAACGATTCTAATAAACTAAAAATTTCATCGTTTGTGATATAGTGATTTGCTTTTATTGAAGCTTTACAGCTCATCATGATGGCTTTTTCTTCACGTAGTTTTTTTATGTTAATTGTTCCACGTTTTAATAATTCTTGAATCATTTCATCGATTAAAGTATCTTCTTGTCCTTCTGGAAACCAATTTGGATGCTCGCGAATGACATAACTATTTGAACCGAATTTCTCGATAAACAGTCCAACTTCCATTAGTTCATCATGGTATTGGTCTAATAAAATAGCTTGCTCTGGCGAGACATCAAATGTAATTGGAATTAATAAAGTTTGTAGTTCTGATGCAACCTCACCTATTTTTTCTTTAAAATATTCATAGTAAACACGTTCTTGTGCAGCATGCTGGTCGATTAAATATAAGCCTTTTTCATTTTGAGCAATAATATAAGTACCATGCATTTGTCCAATTGGATATAAAGGAGGTAATTGGTCAATATTTTGCTCATCATATACTTCTTCTTTAACGATTACAGTTTCTTCTAATTTTGATTTATCTTCTTGATTCACTAAATTCGAATAATTTTCGTTTTTATTAACGATTTGTTTTTCAAAATAAAGACTCTCGTAATCGATCGGTGTTGATGAATCAATTTCTTCGGTTGACTCGAATTCAATTGAACTTTCTTCTATCGTTGTTTCGTTAGTTTCATTGGATCGATTTGAATTAAAACGCTCCTGAAGAGAAAATGGTAATTTCTTTTCTACGTCTTCTTTTATCGAAGAATGTTCAAATGAAAATGTAGATTGTTCACTATATATTTTTTCCTTTGTTGCTGTTGGCTTTATTTCTGGTATTAGAGAACGTCCTCTAAAAACTTTTTTAATACTTTCACTAATTAATGTAAATAGTTGATCTTCTTTACTGAAACGAACTTCTTGTTTTGTAGGATGTACGTTTACATCTACTAATTGTGGGTCCATTTTAATAAATAGCGCTACGATTGGAAAACGACCAATTGGAAGTAATGTATGGTATCCTTCGCTTATTGCTTTATTTACTCCGTAATGTTTAACATATCTTCCATTTACATAAAGTGAAATATAATTTCTAGTTGCTCTTGTATATTCGGGCATTGATAAATAGCCTTCAACCTGAAAGTCTAGTGATTCACCTTTAAAATGCACCATATTTTTAGCAATCTGTAGGCCGTATAATGAAGCAAGAATTTGTCTTGCGTCACCATTTCCATTGCTTCGGAACATTAGTTTATCATTATGTTTCAAATCAAATGCGATCTTAGGATTTGCTAATGCTAATCGATAGACGACGTCCGTCACATTGCTTAACTCCGTTTGAACAGTTCTCATATATTTTAATCTAGCTGGTGTATTAAAAAACAGATTTGAAACTTCTATACTAGTCCCTTGTGATTTGGCAATTTCTTTTTGAGATTGCAAAACGCCACCCTTTAAGATTGTTTCAATTCCGGGTCCATCTACGGTTGATGTTTTCACGGTAACATAACTAACAGATGCGATACTCGGCAATGCTTCACCACGGAAGCCTAATGTACGGATTCGAAATAAGTCATTTTCATCTTTTATTTTACTCGTTGCATGACGCTCAAAAGCAAGAATACTATCTTCCTTTGTCATCCCCTCACCATTATCGCTTACAAAAATTCGTGAGAGTCCACCGTCGTTAATTTCAACTGTAATACGTGTACTAGTAGCATCAATTGCATTCTCGAGCAATTCCTTAACAACTGATGCAGGACGTTCTACAACCTCACCTGCCGCTATTTGATTGGCTAAGATCTCATCTAACTTCTGTATCTTTGACATTAGTGAACCTCCTCTCTAATTAAATAAACTATACAATAAAAGGTATAGTACATTTAGCTATTTTCATAATTTTAACTATTAATAAAAAGAAAGGCCAATTGGCCTTCTTTTATTTTTTCACTTGTTTTTGTAGTTCATATAATAAATTAAATGCTTCCATTGGATTTAACTCTAGAATATTTATTCCTTTTAATTGATCAATCACTGGATGGCTTTTAATTACTTCTTTAACTTTTGGTTGATTATCATCAAATAAGCTTAATTGAGATCCTAAATCTTCTTTGTCGGATGTTTGAACAATTTCTTTTTTAGTTTCTTGCTTTTTTATAATAACTTGTTCTGTATTTTCGATATCTTCTTTAACAAAAGAATGATTATTTGATTCTAAATCAGTTAATAATTCTTTTGCTCGAATGATTACATCTTGCGGAAGATTTGCTAATTCAGCTACATGTATACCATAGCTTTGGTCAGCTGCTCCCTCAAAGATTTTATGAAGGAATAATACCTTTCCATCCTGCTCTTTTGCTGCTACGTGAATGTTTTTCAAAAACTTAAGCTGATTAGCTAATACCGTCAATTCATGGTAGTGAGTAGAAAAAAGAGTTTTTGCTCCGATATGATCATGTATATATTCAATCATCGCTTGTGCTAAAGCCATTCCATCATATGTCGATGTACCCCTACCAATTTCATCAAATAAGATTAAACTCTTTTCAGTTGCATTCGTAATCGCATAATTAGCTTCTAACATTTCGACCATAAATGTACTTTGACCGGAGATTAAATCATCCGCTGCTCCAATTCGAGTAAATATTTGATCAAATACAGGTAATTTTGCATATTCAGCAGGTACGTAGCATCCTATTTGAGCCAGGACACTTATTAAGGCTACTTGTTTCATATACGTACTTTTACCGGCCATATTCGGTCCAGTAATTAAAAATTGATGTGTATCAACATCGAAATTTGTATCGTTAGGAATATATTCTAAACCATGTAATACTTTTTCAACTACCGGATGTCTCCCATTCTGCACAATATATTCTCGATCAGCCGTAAACGTTGGTCTTATATATCCATTTTTTTCACTTACTACAGAAAAACTTTGTAATACGTCAATTTGACTAATGACTTGTCCTAATGTTTGAAGTCTTGATAAATATTGTTTTACTTGTTCTCTAATTGAAATAAACAACTCATATTCTAAACCAATCATTTTTTCTTCAGCTTCAAGAATCATTGTCTCTTTTTCTTTAAGCTCTTCAGTTATAAATCGCTCTGCATTTGCTAAAGTTTGTTTACGCTCATATCGTCCTTCTGGGATTTGGCTAATATTTGATCTTGTTACTTCAATATAGTAACCAAAAATACGATTATATCCAATTTTTAATGATTTGATCCCAGTAATTTCTCTTTCTCGTTGCTCAAGTTCCATTAACCAGTTTTTACCGTTCTTACTCACGAAACGATACTCGTCTAATGTTTTATTAAAACCATCTTTTATGATGTTACCTTCTTTAATCGATAGTGGAGCCTCTTCAATAATTGCGTTTTCTAAAATAATTTGAAGGTCCTCACATGGGTCAATATTCGTAATTAACTCGTCAATACTTTCGTGATTTATTGATTTCAAGACATGAATAATTGAAGGGACTGTTTGAAGTGAGCGTTTTAATTGCAATAAATCTCTAGCATTTACATTGCCAAATGAGACTTTACCAGCTAAGCGTTCTAAATCATATACATCTTTTAAAAGTTCCTTAAGATCTTCTCGAATAAAATAGTTTTCCATTAGCAATTCAACGATTGTTAAACGTTCATCGATTTGATTCGCATTTACTAATGGACGTTGAATCCATTTTTTTAGCAAACGACCACCCATTGCTGTTTTCGTTTCATCTAATAACCAATTCAATGAACCTTGTTTGTTTTTTGAACGCTGAGTTTCAACTAACTCAAGATTTCTCATTGAATACATGTCCATATTTAAAAAATCATGTTGATTAATCACAACGATTTCTTGAAGATGTGAAAGTGTTCGTTTTTGCGTTTTTGATAAATAATTTAATAGTCTAGCAGCTGTTGATTTTAAACTTGTTTGATCAATCGATTTTACAACATTTGTAAATTCCTCTAATAAACGATCATTTGATTCAAAAGAAACTGTAATTGAAAAGCTCTTTTCAAGAGTTTGAATCGCTTTAGATGAAAAATCATCATGTACGACAACCTCTTTCGTTCCAGTTGCTGCAATTTTTAAGATCGCTTCTTCTAATGACCCGCTAAGTAATAAAGCATTCCCTTCACCAGTCGTTAAATCAATCCAAACTAAAGCATATGAAGTTTTAGAAACTTCCGTTAATGTTGAGATGTAATGGTTCTGCTTCTCATCAATTGATCTACCTTCCATTTGCGTACCAGGAGTAATTAATTGAACAACCTCTCTTTTTACTACTCCTTTAGCGACCGTTGGATCCTCAACCTGTTCACATATTGCTACTTTGTAACCTTTTTCTACTAATTGTTCTATATATCCAGCAGCTGCATGAAAAGGAACACCACACATTGGAATTCGCTCTTCAGTACCACCTGCTCGCCCTGTTAATGTTATTTCCAAAACTTGAGATGCTTTTATCGCATCCTCAAAAAACATTTCATAAAAATCGCCAAGTCTAAAAAATAAAAAAGCATCCTGGTAATTTTTCTTTATATTTAAATATTGCTCAATCATTGGCGTATATGTTGCCATTTTATCCTCTCCATCAAAAAACATTCTTCGCATATTATATCACATTTTGACGAAGGCTTATGAAAGTTCGAAAGTTAAGATCAAGAAACTCTTCGATTGGTTAAACGATAAAAATAGAGTAACAGTCACGTTTTGAAGAAAACGCTCAGATTGGCTAGCTTTTAAGTTAAGACAGAGGCGTAGTTGCACTTATACTTAAATTCCTAAAATTGGAAAATTCTTCTTTTTTCTTCTCCGCTGCCAATTTATACTTTCTTACCAAATTAAAAAAGCTAGGAAGTTTCACCTTCCTAGCCTAGCTTATTCTTCTTCGCCTTCTAATACGAAATCTGGATCTAAATCTTCAAATTCGTCATCTACATCAAAGAAATCATCATCGTCATGTACACCGTGAGGCGCAACAAGTACAACAACTTTCGTTTCACCTACTACTTCAACTAAAACTTCTTTTTCTACAGTTACAATAAATCGATTCCCATTTGGAGAAATAATTGCATCTAAACAATTTGGATGTTTTAATGATCGTGCAATAACTTCACAATCTTCACCAGTAAAATTGTCATCTCTGTGTCTTAATCTTACTACTTCAGTATACTTAACAGACTCAGGCACTACTTCTGTTTTCGTATTGTCACCATAGGAGTACCAAATATTAATATCATATTTACCAGATACTTCTACTCCATCTTTACATTTTTTTGCATCATATACATGGTTTATAACCCAGCAGCCTAAAATACTTGATGGTGTATGATTTGGTGTAAGTGTATGAGTGACTTTGTTATATTTCTTGCCTCTTCCTACGACTGCCTTCGTTATAATCTCTCTGTGTTCGCGTTCAGACATAGGTGTGACCCTCCTCGTTCCATTTTCATTTCATTCTATGCGTGACATATGCGGAATGTGTTAATGACATGAAAATTCTTTTATACAAGTTAAAAAAACATGTGATGATAAATTGTATGACGACAGCCTAATAAAGTTGACTCTATTTTGAAGAATTTAAAAAATAAACATGAAAAATATTATATTTAGGCTATTTAGTAATTACTTTATTAGCTTTACTTAAAAAAAAGACTCAGGCAGCAAAATTAATTGCTTCTCCTGAGTCCTAAATTTGTTAATTGCTGCAGCTATCTGTTTTGCAAGCATCCGGTCCATGTGCTACCTTTGATCCTGTTTCTCCGCTTAGTAAGTTGCCACCTGTTGATTTAATAATTTCATCTGTTACACCATTTGAGATCGTGTGGGCGATTAATTGTAGTAAATCATTCACTTCTACTTGAGATGATTGGAATTCTTGTACTACTGGAATTGATTCTAATTTTTCGTTTAAATCATCAAGCTCTTGTTCAACCTTTTTAAGAGCTTCTTTCTTACCCCAGTGCTCTAAATTAACAGCTTGTTTTTGTAATGATTTAATTTCTTCGATATGCGATCTTACAGAATCGCTCTCGTTAATTTGCGCTTCAGCACGTTTAAAAAAGTCTACTTCTTCTGTTTCAGAAATCATTACTGCTAATTCTTTAGCACGTTCAACGATATCAGCTTTTGTATATTTTCCCATTATAGCACCTCTACTGTTTCTTCTACTAATTCTCCATCTAATGACCATGTTTTAGCTTTTGTAACTTTTACTTTTACAATTTGACCAACGATTGATTTAGGACCTCTAAAGTTTACAAGTTTATTATAAGGAGTATACCCAGCAAGTACATCTGGATTCTTCTTACTTTCACCCTCTACTAAAACATCAAGAATTTGTCCTTCAAAACGTTTATTAAATTCAGCTGATTTTGCATTTACAACTTCGTTTAGACGTTGTAATCTTTGCTTTTTCACACTCTCTGGTACATTATCTACCATTTTGGCAGCCGGTGTTCCTTCACGCGGTGAATAGATGAAAGTAAATGCTAAATCAAAACCTACTTCTTCATATAACGTCATCGTTTCTTCAAATTGCTCATCTGTTTCATTTGGGAATCCAACAATTATATCTGTTGTAAATGAAATTTGTGGCATAGCCGTTTTTAATTTTCTTACAAGTTCAAGATACTGTTCACGATCATATTTACGTGACATTAACTTCAGAACTTCTGAGCTACCCGATTGAACCGGTAAATGAATATGTGGCATTAAGTTGCCACCTTTTGCTAATACTTCTATTAAATGATCATCAAAATCTCGTGGATGACTTGTTGTAAAACGTACACGCGGAATACCAATTTTACGGATTTCATCCATTAAATGACCTAATCCATAAGTTCCTTCAGCTAAGTCTTTACCGTATGCATTAACATTTTGACCTAATAAAGTAACTTCCTTGTAACCTAGTCTAGCTAACTCACGAACTTCATTAATAATGTCTTCTGGTTGACGGCTACGCTCTTTACCACGTGTATAAGGAACAATACAGTATGTACAGAATTTATCGCAACCATACATAATATTAACCCATGCTTTAATTTCACCACGACGGACTTTTGGAAGATTTTCAATTACATCCCCTTCTTTTGACCATACTTCGATAACCATTTCTTTACTAAACATTGCTTCTTGAATAATAAATGGTAGTCTATGAATATTATGGGTACCAAATACCATATCAATAAATGAATGTTTTTGTAAGATTCGATTAACGACAGCTTCTTCTTGGGACATACAACCACAAATACCAATTAACAAGTCTGGTCTTTGAAGCTTTAACGGTTTTAAGTGTCCAATTTCTCCAAATACTTTATTTTCAGCATTTTCTCGAATTGCACATGTGTTTAATAGAATAATATCAGCATCTTCAACTGATGTAGCAACTTCATAACCCATCGTTGTAAAGATACCGGCCATAACTTCTGTGTCATGCTCGTTCATTTGACAACCATATGTACGGATTAAGAATTTCTTACCTGCACCCGAATTTCTCATTTCTTCAGGAATTTCGAAACCGCGATCATAAGTAACTTCTTCTTTACCTCTACGCTTTGCATCAGCTAAAGAAGGAGCTTGGTAAACCTTTTCAAAATATTGACTATAATCTTTATCGTTTTTATTTTTCGTATTATTTATATTAGTGCCTTGAAGGCGTTGTTGTTCATTCATAAAACAATCTCCTTTCAATCGAACGTCCACACATTAATTAAGTATATAACGTTATTCTACAATATACAATGTGCGTTACGCAAAAAAGAAAGCCTAAAATAGAAGTATATTTGAATAATTTTTTTAATATTTTTAATCATTTCTGTTAAAATAGAGAGCGCTTTAATTAATAATAGAAGAATGTTATTTTTCACTTCAATTACAAAATAAAAAGAGGACCATAAAAGGATCCTCAAAATTCAAAATTTATACTATTTAAGTACTTAGTTTACATAAATAAATAAAAATATAAAAGGCTTAATAAGCTACATGTCCAAGATATAATCGTAAAATTCATAACAATGATATTTTCCGACCAACCATACTTAATTCCATAATGAAAATGGATAGGAGCCATGAGAAACAGACGCTCTCTTGTTTTTTTAAAGTAAAGAACTTGAAAAATAACAGAAAACTGCTCAGCTAAATAAATTAAAAACAAAATCGGAATCAAAATTTCTACTTTTTCAATGATCGCTAAAAAGGATAGTGAACCACCAATTGCCATTGAACCTGTATCGCCCATAAATGCCTTAGCGGGATATAAGTTATAAATTAAAAAACCAGCTAAACTTGCGATCATAATTAGACTAAAAATTTTTACTTCTATATGATCTGAAATCAGAAAAAAGAAAAAGAAGGTAGGAATTGAGACCATACCAAGAAGTCCATCCATCCCATCAGTAAAATTAATAGCATTTGCAGATCCTACAATAAATAAAGTCACGATCGCTAAATAAACCCATAATGGTAAAAAGATTTTGATTGAATCTGTAAAACGAAAAGTTGTATCTATACCAAAATAATTAATTAATACAATAAGCAACAAAATAGTAAATGAAAATTGAAAAATTAGTTTTGTCTTAGCCGATATTCCTCCAGGGTCCTGCTTTGATGCTTTCCAAAAGTCATCAAGAAAACCTACAAAACTAAATAAAATAAAGGTTCCAACTAAAAAAAGCATGAGTGGGCTTGAATAATTAAGGAATGCTACTAATATACCAATCAAAAATATGCTTCCTAGCATTAATGGTGTACCTTTTTTATTATGGTGTTCAGGTGGTAATTCAGCTCTTATAGGTTGTGTCAACTTCAATTTTCTTAATGTAGCAATTAATAAGGGTGAAAAAATACTTACTAAAACAAAAGTTAAAAGGGCCGGTAAAAGTGAGAACAACAAATTTTTTTCTCCTTTCAATTCCTTTTAACTTAGAAATTCGATAATGCTGTGGAATATCCTTTATTTCCCTGTTTTTTGTTTTAATATCCCTATTTGCTAACCCAATTGAGCTTTTACTGTACCCCACTCTATTTCTGAATTAATACGAGAAAAACGCTCTTCATTGCTCTATCATTTTCTAATTCCCCATCCAAAATGCTATTTTAATATATTACTAATCTTAATTTTCCAAATCATGTGATCATAACCTTTTCCCCAAAAATCCTTATATAAGTATTTAGGTTCGCCAAATTTCTTTTTCCAGATTTTTTGTGCGTTCGTATAACCACTATCTAAACAAAATTCATTTATTCCTCTATTCTGTAAAGTAGAATACATTGTATTTAGTAATAATTTCCCTACTCCTTTCTTTTGATAGTCCGGATGAACGAAAACAGTTCCTATTTCAATTAGGCCATTTAATTCATTTTTTGTGCATTCCATAATAAGATCACTCGCCGATCCGTATTCAATTGAACCGATAATTTTATCATGATCAAGGGCGATTAAAAAATATCTACTCTCTCCATTGCTTTCAAAATCGTTTTTTAAGTATTTTACTTTCGTATTAATTTCATCGTTAATATCTTCTAACTTCTCCCCTATACCTTCTTTTGTAAACGTATCGATGATCACTTCCCGAAAAAATTGATTTAACTCTTTGTCATCTTCAGTTCTCGGTCTTCTAATTTGAATACTCATCATATAAATCACTCCTAACCTTTAAACAATTCAACAAAAAATTTGCATAGTCCTATTTAGTTTGGAAAATTTTTAATTATAGATTAACAAAACTTTTTCTAAATATAAGTTCTTAAACGCCAAGTTATAGTTGTGAAATTGAATAAAGTGTTTGTTAACATTACTCAATTAAGAAAAGATTGATAATTATTATATTCCTATAAAAAAAAATGAACAAATTTATTATAAAATTCTGAATGAACGTTCACATACTGCTTTACATCTCAAATATAAAAAAACTCCTCAATAAATGAGGAGCTTTTGTTTTTATTACATGAATTCAGCAACTAATTTTTCGAATTGACCTTTTTCTAATTGTAGATCTGATTCCACTAATGGATCTTCACTGTAACCAGAAATTAATTCTTGGTATGATTTTTGCTCTTTATTTTGGTAAATAAGACCAGTTACTAAACCTTTATTTTGCATTAATGTTTGCATAGCCATTTCTTTGTTTGAAGGATCATATCCTTCAATATCAGAAAGTTTAACAAGATTTTCTTTAAACCAGTCATATGTGTTTACTTTATTGTAAGTTACACATGGGCTGAATACGTTAATTAAAGAGAAACCTTTGTGGTTAATACCTTGCTCGATTAATGAAGTTAACTCTTTTAAGTCACTTGAGAAACTTTGTGCTACGAATGTTCCACCAGCTGTTAACGCCATTTCCATTACTGAAAGTGCAGATTCAACAGAACCTTGTGGAGTACTCTTAGTTTTGAATCCTACATCACTACGAGGAGATGTTTGACCTTTTGTTAAACCGTAAATTTGGTTATCCATTACGATGTAAGTAACGTCGATGTTACGACGAATTGCATGGATTGTATGACCTAAACCGATTGCGAATCCATCACCGTCACCACCAGAAGCGATAACAGTTAGATCACGGTTAGCCATTTTAACACCTTGTGCAATTGGAAGTGAACGACCGTGAATACCATGTAAACCGTAAGAGTTAATATATCCAGAAATACGACCAGAACATCCAATACCAGAAATTACTGCAAGATTATCAGGTTCTAAACCAACATTTGCTGCTGCACGTTGAATCGATGCTTGTACTGAGAAGTCTCCACATCCAGGGCACCAGTTTGGTTTGATATTATTACGAAATTCTTTAAATGTTGCCATTTAGAACAACTCCTTCCTTGCAAGTGTTGTAAATTTCTTTTGGTAAGAAAGGATTTCCATCATATTTTAGTAAGCTTGAAATCTTTTCTGCATGACCACAATTCATTTTAATAATGCTTGCTAATTGACCAGTAGCATTATTTTCAACAACGATTACGCGTTTAGCTTTTTTAAGCTCAGGCATTAATTCGTTTGTTGGGAATGGGTGAATTAAACGTACATGAGCGTGGTTAACTTTGATACCATCTTGCTCTAAACGAACCATTGCTTCTTCGATTGCACCACGAGTTGAGTTAAAACCAACTAATAATACATCAGCGTCTTCGTGTTTAGAGTTCACTAACACTGGGTTAGGGAATTTTAAGTTGTTTAACTTACGCATACGTTTATCCATTTGTTGATTACGGTTAATTGGTGATTCAGATGGTTTACCCATTTCATCATGCTCAACACCAGTTACGTGGTGAATACCACCTTTCATACCTGGTACTACACGTGGAGAAACGCCGTCCTCAGTCACTTCATAACGTTTGAAGTATTCTTTGTTTTCAGATACAGGTAATTCTTGTTTGTAATCAAACTTACCACGGCGAATTTGAACTTTTTCAAATTGAAGTGGTTCAACAGTTTGTTTACCTAAAGAAAGCTGTAAGTCTGTAATTACGATAACAGGAACTTGGAATTCTTCAGCTACGTTAAACGCTTCCACCATATCGTAGAATCCTTCTTCTACTGTACTTGGAGCGATTACTACTTTCGGAATCTCACCGTGTGTACCGTAGATCATAGCCATTAAGTCTGATTGTTCTTGTTTAGTAGGAAGACCAGTACTTGGACCACCACGTTGAGTATCAACGATTACTAAAGGAACTTCAGTAATACCAGAAAGGCCGATTGCTTCCATCATTAATGAAAGACCAGGACCTGCAGATGCTGTTAATGTACGAACACCAGCATAGTTAGCTCCGATTGCCATTGTACATGCAGCAATCTCGTCTTCAGTTTGAATAACTGCTCCACCATACTGTGGTAATTTTTTAATTAAGTATTCCATAATCTCAGATGCAGGCGTAATTGGATACGCTGCCATAAAACGTGAACCACCAGCTAATGCACCCATTGCGATTGCATCATTACCGATTAAGAACATACGTTTTTTACCATCTGCTTCTGATAATTGCATTTTATTTACATTCACGCCAAGCATTTCTCTCATTTCTTGTGCTCCACGTGCGATTGCTTCTATGTTTTTCTCAACAATTTGTTGACCTTTTTTACCGAAAATTTCATCTACAACTTCTCTGAAAACTTCAATTGAAAGACCTAAAATTGCACTTGAAGCTCCAACTGCAACCATGTTTTTCATTAATGAAGTACCTAGTTCAGCAGCTAATTCTGTAAATGGAATTGAATAAAGTGTTACATCAGTTGAATCTGGAATTGTCGGATTAAATTTAGCATCAGCGATTACGATACCGCCTTTGCGTAATTCATAAAAGTTTACATCGATTGTTTCTTGGTCAAAGGCTACTAAAATATCTAAGTCATCTGAAATTGCACGAACTTCAGTTGTACTTACACGAATTTTGTTATTAGTGTGACCACCTTTAATACGAGAAGAGAAATGACGATATCCGTATAAATAGTAACCTAAACGGTTTAACGCAATTGCAAAAATCTCACCTGTACTTTCGATACCTTCACCCTGTTGTCCTCCAACTTTCCATGAAAGTTGTTCAATCATTTCCTACACCCCTTTGAATGCCCTCATTCGTAATAAGTTAAATTATAAATGGATAATTTTTTTTGCATCTCATTCATTTTTATAAAAGAATGAAAGCGATTTAAAACATATCTTTTGATATGAGTTAATTCGCTTTCAATTCTAGACCTATTAATCAAAAAAATCAATGATTTTGAAAGAAATTATTCCTTTAATTTTTATATTTTTATTATTCTGAACAAGTAACGTGTTATTTGTAATGTATATATGATGAATAATTCTCATACATAAAGCCTTTTACTTGCTGTTCGGTATAATATTTTAGCAATTCATTTGTTAAATTTTGATAAAGTCCAACATGATGTAAATCGGTTGGATGTGTATCGATGCCATCGAAATCTGATCCCATCGCGATATATTTTTCTCCACCTAGTGAACACATATAATCAATATGTTTAATAATATCTGAGATCGTTGCAACACCTTCATCGACTAAAAATGCAGGATAAAAATTAATTCCTACAATTGCACCTCTATTAAACATCGCCTTCAACTGTTCATCATTTAGATTTCTAGGGTGTTTACAAATTGCTTTAGCGTTTGAATGAGTTGCTGTTGGGTATTTTGCTTGCTCGAATGCATCCCAAAACGCGGCTTCACTACAATGAGAAAGATCACACCACATATTATGCTCATTTAAGTAATGAACTACACTTCTTCCAAAATTAGTTAATCCCCCATTCCTTTCTTCAAGTATTCCATCAGCAGTTTCATTCGCGTAATTCCATACTAGACCGACACTACGCACTCCTAGACGGTGTAATATCTTTAGTCGGTTAATATCACCTAAAAGTGCGTCACAGCCTTCTAGCGTCAAAATAGCACCCATTTCGTGACTTTTTAATCCAACTTCATCTTCTTTTGTTCGAATAACTTTTATATTATTATTTTCTGTTGCTACTTTTTCATAAAAAAGAGTTACACATTGAAGTGCTGCGTCAAACTTTATTAGTTTATGTACATTTTCGGGGATATAAATCGCATAACATTGTATCTTACTTTCTCCCTCTTTTAATCGATTAACTGAAACCTCCAATGAATCATCATTTTCAAAATTGATCGTAGGCTTTTCTAATAATTTCATCAGTACATCACAATGCGCATCAAATACTTTCATTCCTTTACACCCTTCCTTTTTTTGATTATTTAGACTAGTTTAACATAATTAATAATACCGAATATAAATTAAATCATTATACATAAAGAAAACTCGCCGATTGGCGAGTCTTTAGGTGAAGCCACAGGAATAGTTGATTTCTATTTATACCTAAAATTGGAAACTATTCGATGATTCTTCAACGTAGCCAATTTATGAAATTTTAATAAAAAATAAAACAACCTGTCGCTTTAGGCTAACAGGTTGTATTTATTAACGAGGTTCTACGATTAATTTAATCGCTGTACGCTCTTCCCCATCGATTTGAATATCTGTAAATGCAGGGATACAAATTAGGTCCACACCACTTGGTGCAACGAATCCTCTCGCAATTGCAACTGCTTTTACAGCTTGGTTTAACGCGCCAGCACCGATTGCTTGAATTTCTGCTGTACCACGCTCTCTCAATACACCTGCAAGTGCTCCTGCTACAGAATTAGGGTTTGACTTTGCTGAAACTTTTAATATTTCCATTCCTGATCCTCCTTGTACTTACAAAGCTAATATTGTGTACAATAAAAACTATTCTCGATAACAAGAAGTTATTCCTGCAAATATTTAAAAGTTTTTTAAAAATTTTCACAATTCTCTTAATTAAACTTATAGCTCTTGATGGTCATCATTAATTTGTATTCTTTTAATAGATTTTGCATGGCCTGTTTGTTTATCTAATTCGATAATAACACCACTTAGCTGGCCTCTACCTTCATCTACTTCAAATCTCACTGGTAAGTT
Organism: Gottfriedia sp. NPDC056225; assembly: GCF_042267765.1. Taxonomy (NCBI): domain Bacteria; kingdom Bacillati; phylum Bacillota; class Bacilli; order Caryophanales; family Bacillaceae; genus Gottfriedia; species Gottfriedia sp. NPDC056225. The sequence continues at coordinate 98,619 of NZ_JBHJTJ010000007.1, forward strand.
CGTTAAGAATTTTTTAATAACGGCTTCCCTTGTAACACCTAAAATCCCATCATAAGGACCAGTCATCCCTACGTCCGTAATAAACGCTGTACCAGCAGGTAATACTCGCTCATCAGCTGTTTGTACATGTGTATGAGTACCAACAACCGCAGTTACTCTTCCATCTAAATACCAGCCCATAGCAATCTTTTCACTTGTTGCTTCAGCATGAAAATCAACAAAAATAATTTTCGTTCTTTTTTGTGCGATTTTTATTAGTTCATCAGCTTTTTTAAACGGACAATCAAGTGGCGGTAGAAATGTTCTACCTTGTAAATTGATAACCGCTATTTCAACATCATTAAAGTTTAAAAATACTAAACCATTCCCTGGAGTACCTTCAGGGAAATTAGCTGGTCTTACTAAGTATTTTGCTTGATCAATAAATTCAAAAATATCTTTTTTATCCCATGCGTGATTACCAAGTGTTACTGCTTGAGCACCTAATTCTAAAAATTCACGATAAATTTTTTCCGTTATCCCTTTACCATGGGCTGCATTTTCACCATTTATGATTGTTACTGAAGGATTATATTTCCTTTTTAAAGCCTGAAGATTTGCTTTTACCATTGTTCTACCATTTGAACCAACTACATCGCCTATAAACATTATTCTCATTATGTTACATCCTTCCAACTTGCCACTGTTAACGTACAGCACTGATTTTACATTAGATTACCCAAAAATACGAAAAGCCCCATTACTAGCACAATCTGAATCTTACATCTATGCCAATCAACTATGATTAACTTCAGATATGTATTAGTTGGAGCTATTCTTTAAAATGCTTTATTTTGTTACTAAAAAGAAAATAAAGTGGCATATACCACTTTATTTTGCATACTCGACTGCACGAGTTTCTCGAATAACCGTAACTTTTATATGACCTGGATAATCCAGTTCGTCTTCAATACGTTTTCTAATATCTCTTGCTAATCTATGAGCTTGTAAATCATCAATTGTATCTGGTTTTACCATTATGCGGACTTCACGACCAGCTTGAATAGCAAATGACTTCTCTACACCTTCATACGATTCAGAAATCTCTTCAAGTTTTTCTAAACGTCGGATATAGTTTTCTAAAGTTTCACTTCGAGCACCTGGTCTTGCAGCAGATAGTGCATCTGCAGCAGCTACAAGAACTGCTATGATTGAAGTTGGCGCAGCATCTCCATGGTGAGATGCGATACTATTGATTACTACTGGATGTTCTTTATATTTTGTTGCTAATTCAACACCGATTTCAACGTGGCTTCCTTCTACCTCATGGTCAATCGCTTTACCAATATCGTGAAGTAATCCTGCTCGTTTTGCAAGTTTTGTATCTTCACCTAGTTCAGCAGCCATAAGACCAGCTAAGTTAGCTACTTCCATCGAATGTTTTAGTACATTTTGTCCATAACTAGTTCTAAATTTCAGACGACCTAATATTTTGATTAAGTCAGGGTGAATTCCATGGACACCCACTTCGAAAGTAGTTTGTTCACCGACTTCACGTATGTACTCATCTACTTCTCTTCTAGATTTTTCAACCATTTCCTCGATTCGTGCAGGATGGATTCGACCATCTTGTACTAATTTATCTAGTGCAATTCTCGCAGTTTCACGACGAATTGGGTCAAAACCTGATAATATTACAGCTTCAGGCGTATCATCAATAATTAAATCTATACCAGTTAACGTTTCTAAAGTACGTATATTTCGACCTTCACGACCGATAATACGACCTTTCATCTCATCATTTGGAAGATTTACAACTGAAACAGTTGTTTCAGCAACATGATCTGCAGCACAACGCTGGATTGCTAATGATAAAATATCTTTTGCTCTCTTATCTGCTTCTTCTTTTGCTCGAGCTTCTGTTTCTTTAACTAGTATTGCTGTTTCATGGGATAATTCATTTTCGACTTTAGTAAGTATTAATTGTCTTGCTTCTTCACGATTTAAGCTAGAAATTCTCTCTAACTCTTCTTGTTGGGCAGCAATTAATGCTTCTATCTTGCTTTCCATATCTTCTATCTGCTGTTGTTTTAAAACAAGAGATTCCTCTTTTCTTTCAAGAGCAGACTCACGTTTTGAAAGTCCATCATCTTTACGATCTAAGTTCTCTTCTTTTTGCGTTAAACGATTTTCAGATTTCTGTATTTCACTACGTCGATCTCGAATTTCGTTCTCTGCATCTGTACGAATTTTGTAAATTTCGTCCTTTGCTTCCAATAAAGCTTCTTTTTTAACTGTTTCTGAATCACGTTTTGCATCTTCAATAATTTGATTTGCATGATTAGTTGCGCCATTTATTTTAGCTTCTGCAATGGACTTACGGACAAAAAATCCGACAGCATAACCGACTCCGAATGTGGCAAGCAATGCGAAGATGATCAAAATTATAGTATTTGCACCCATGATTTCACCTCCTCTTGCTATTTAATTAGTTTCATTTTTGTCGGCTGTTATATTGTATAAATAATTGCATCAACATACAGCACATTTCGATTTCATTTTTTTACAAAAAAGTAATATTTTTTTAGAATATACACTTAAATATTAAATCTCTTACCAAATGATGTCAAGCCTTGTAAATTGCTTACATACTTGATTTATCAATATTTATTACATTTTTACTAGATTTCATACATCAAAATCTAAATTTTATTCATTAACTTTTTTTTATTTGTTTTTAATCACGAATTAATTTCAATGATTTTTCAATTAATAAACATCTATTTTCTTATGTATTTAGTTATATTTCCTTAAAAGAAATAGGGAGCGTTTGACTATAGCTTCCACGTTATCCATAGGATTTGAGGACAGTTTAAAGTGATTCAGATTAAAGCAAAAAAAAATTAAAGAAACATCACTACTACCCTTTTCGGACTTTGCTTTTCCTGTATTTAAAAAATGCGAGCACTTTTAATAAGCACCCGCATTTTTGGTTTGTCTTTTATAATCTTAGTTTCTTAAATTTTTTTTAGGAAAAAATTTATTCTTCTAATAAAGAGAATTGATCTTCGTCATCTGTTTGAGTAACAATAACAGGGTTATCCAAGCCATGGTGAACACGGATCGATTGTTTAATCGTATCACGTATATCTTTATTTTCTTTTAAGAATATCTTAGCATTCTCACGGCCTTGTCCAAGACGTTCTTCATTGTAAGAATACCATGCTCCACTCTTAAGAACGATATCTAAATCAGATCCAATATCAAGAATTTCCCCTTCTTTAGAAATACCTTCTCCATACATAATATCTACATCTGCTTGTCTGAATGGTGGTGCTACCTTATTTTTAACGACTTTAATCTTCGTTTTGTTACCTACAATATCATTACCTTGTTTTAATTGTTCAGCACGACGTACCTCTAAACGAATTGTAGAGTAGAATTTTAACGCACGTCCACCTGGAGTCGTTTCAGGATTACCGAACATAACCCCAACTTTTTCACGAATTTGGTTAATGAAGATTGTAATTGTTTTTGACTTGTTAATTGCACCTGAAAGTTTACGTAATGCTTGAGACATTAATCGAGCTTGTAGACCTACGTGAGCATCACCCATGTCTCCTTCAATTTCAGCTTTTGGAACTAATGCTGCTACTGAGTCAACAACGATAATATCAATTGCACCACTACGAACTAACGCTTCTGCAATTTCAAGTCCTTGTTCACCTGTATCAGGCTGAGATAATAATAACTCATCAATGTTTACACCTAATTTTTGAGCATAGACAGGATCTAATGCATGCTCAGCATCTATAAACGCCGCTTGTCCTCCATTTGCTTGAACTTCAGCGATTGCATGTAATGCTACAGTTGTTTTACCTGAACTTTCAGGACCATATACTTCAATAATTCGGCCTCTTGGATATCCACCTACACCTAATGCAACATCTAGTGCTAACGATCCACTAGAGATAGTTGAAATTTGGCGATCTGTTTGTTCCCCTAGTTTCATAATTGAACCTTTACCGAATTGTTTTTCAATTTGTTTTAAAGCCATATCTAAAGCAGCTTGGCGATCACTCATTAAGATTCCTCCTTAAGGATTCATTTATCTATTAACTATATAATAACTGTTTTTTGTTCGTTTGCCAACTAAAAAATAGAACGTTTATTCGATTTTTTTCGAGATTAAACTTAATTTTTAAAGAATAGAAACGCTTGTTTCGTATTTTTCAAACTATAAAACTAGATTTTTATTAATATGAAAACTATAAAATTAAAAAACTCGGCTAAATAACCGAGCTTTTTTATTATAAAATAACCTATCTAATTTTATAAGTCTTGACTTTCAAAACTTGAATGTAGTAATTTAATCAGCATGTTTGCGCCGTTTTTAACACTCGATAATCTTATTTGTTCCCTAGTTCCACTGAATTGGAACTCTTTAATGAACGGTTCATTATCATTCATTTTTATTCCAATATATACTTTACCTACTGGAACATTTTCTAATGTTGAAGGTCCTGCTTCACCAGTAAAGCTAATCGAAATATTACTACCTGTTAAACTTTGAATATTTTCAACTAGTGATTTAGCACATTCTGCACTTACTGCACCGTTATTTGCCAGGATGTCTGATGGTACATTTACTAGTTTTTGTTTCATTTCATTCGTGTAACAAACTACACTTCCTTTAAAAATGGACGAATTACCAGGAATGTCTGTCACTCTTTTACTGAAAAGTCCACCCGTTAAACTTTCAGCAGCAGATATAGTCAGTTTAAATTCCTTCAATTTTCTTGATAAAACGGTAAATAGATTATCACCGTTAGTACCGTATATGAATTGCCCAACACGCTCGCGAATTTTTTCTTCAGCTTGTCCAATTAATTTCTCTGCCTCTTGTTCATTACTAGCACTTGCTGTAATTCGGAGCATTACTTCTCCTTCACTTGCTAAAGGAGCAATTGTTGGATTCGATTGGTTTTCAAGTAAATCAAGAATTTGAGTTTCTAAAATTGATTCTCCGATCCCAAAAAACTTGAGTTCCTTTGAGATAATTGTATTTGATTCCTTACCTTTTAAGAAATAAGGAATTAATTCATTTTCAACCATCGGAATCATTTCTCTTGGTGGTCCAGGTAATAGAACAAATTGCTTGTCACTAGATTCAAAAACCATTCCAGGAGCCATTCCATTTTTATTTAATAAGACGTGCGCATTGTTAATTACCAATGCTTGTTTTTTATTATTTTCAGTCATTGGTCGATTTACTTTAATAAAATATTGTTCAATGTACTCAAGTGATGGAGTATGGTATACAAGTGTTTCTTGTACAAATTCAGAAACAACTTCTTTTGTTAAATCATCTTTAGTTGGACCTAATCCACCAGTTAAGATAATTAAATCACTTCTAGTAGAAGCGATTTCAAGTGCATGTTTAAGTCGTTCTGAGTTATCTCCTACAACCGTTTGGAAATGATGGTGATATCCTAGTGTAGATAAATGTTTAGCCAAAAATTGCGCATTCGTGTTTGCAATTTGACCTAAAAGTAGCTCAGTCCCTACAGCAATTATTTCAGCACGCTTCAAAATCAGTTCCCCCTTTTAATTCTTTACATTGATTTAATAAGAACATCTCTATTTTTATAAAAATAATCCCAACCAGAATATACTGTAAAGAATAACGCAACCCAAAGTGCTACATCTGCAATTGAAAATGGTAAGAAATTCAATGGGAAGTCATGTAGGAAATATGCTGAAATCGCAACGATTTGAGCCCAAGTTTTAATTTTACCTAACATTGCTGCAGCATGAACTTCACCTGTACCAGCTAAGATCATTCTTAAACCAGTTACAGCGAATTCTCTACTTATAATGACAATTGTAATCCACGCGGGAACGTAGTTAAAATCAGTTAAAATTATTAACGCTGAAGATACTAGTAATTTGTCAGCTAGTGGATCTAGGAACTTTCCAAAATTTGTAACTAAATTAAATTTTCGTGCATAATAGCCATCAATAAAATCAGTTACAGAGGCAATAATAAAAATTCCTGCTCCTACTAGGTGGTTAACTGGTATCGAATCACCAATTAACGTAATATTTCCCCATCCAAAATCTATTAAAACAACCAACATAAATAATGGGATTAAGCAAACCCTTGATACTGTAATCTTATTTGGTAAATTCATGGTAAAACCCTCCAAAACTTTCTAGAAAATGAAGCAATTTATAATAAATGAATAAAAGCCATCTTAAAGATGACTATTGATTCATTTTTAAATTTTTAATCGTAATCTTTTGGTGAACAGCATTTGTTGGACTAACTGGATATTTAAATACCTCATCATTAATTCTTAGCTCAACATTATTTGAAGCACCAATATTTACAGTTACTTCATTTTCTTCTGTTAAGTCATAGTTTTGAGTTTGTCCTTGTTTTAAAATCCCACTATAAAACATTTTTCCCGCAGCATTTTTTAAATCCACATAACTTTCACCATTAGCAACCACTTCTAATTTAAATACATCTGTACCAGATAATGAAATTGAAGTGCGTTTTCCTTGAGCAGAGTCAACTGTAATTTTTTGAGTCGGTTCTTGCTTAGTCTCATCATTTTTCGCTTTCTCTGTTTGTTTCTTATTATCATTTTTAGCCTGATCTAGAGCATTATTTTTTGGTTTTTCTATTTCAGAATTAGAATTAGTTTGAGATTGGTTTGTATCTGCAGACTTTTCATCATTTTTTGATGGAAGCATCATATAGATAGCAATGCAGATTCCCATGATTAGGATTGCTATTAATATTCTTGGTAAATAATCCATTATACGCGACGACTTAACGTTGTTTAATGGTTCTTTAAGTTTTGATGCTCTACTAGGAATTTCTTCATGCTTTACTTCTTCTGCAATTGTATTTGCTTCAACAGTATCTTCTATGACAGGTTTATCAGATAGAAAACCTGACACATCAACGCCAATCGTTTCTGCATATTGTTTAATAAATGCACGAACATAAAATTGCCCAGGCAATATTTCATAGTTACCTTCTTCAATTGCTTCAAGATAACGTTTTTGAATCTTCGTTAACTCTTGTACATCATCAATTGATAAGCCTTTGGCTTCTCTTGCTTCTTTTAAATATTTTCCTATTTCTGTCACAAATTACACCCCAACTAACTTTAAAAATCAAACATAGAGAACGAGTTGTGTCCATTTTTGTCCATTTGGTCTACAAGTTCATATTTAATTTCTTCATTTTCATCATTTCTTAATTCAATTATGTAATCAAAATCATCTAAAGAGTATTCAGTTTGCTGTACAAATACATCTGGATGCTCTACTACCTTCACAGAAGACATTGCCATAATTTCGCGAACTAATTGCCAATGTTGTTCATTTGCTCTTCTATGAGAAAGAATACCATCAATAATAAATACATTGTCTGAATTATATTCGTCTTCTATTAATTGACTTCTTAATGTTTGTTTAATTAATGTTGATGATACAAATAACCAGCGTTTATTCGCACAAACACTTGCTGCTACTACTGATTCAGTTTTACCAACGCGAGGCATCCCCCTGATTCCGATTAGCTTATGGCCTGGCTGTTTAAATAACTCTGCCATAAAATCAACAAGCATACCTAAATCATCGCGAACAAAACGAAAAGTCTTTTTATCATCTACGTCTCGTTGGATATAAGTACCATGTCTTACAGCTAAACGATCTCTAAGAGTTGGTTTTCTTAGTTTAATTATTGTTATATTGTCCATAGTATTTAAAATTGATTCAAATCTTGTAATTTGATCATCATTGTCGCAACCAAGTAGCATACCACGTTTCATTGTGTCGACACCATTAATTGTTAAAATATTAATCCCTAGCATACCGATTAACGAAGCAATATCTCCAAGTAGTCCAGGGCGATTCTTATGTATTTCATACTCAAAATACCATTCGATTAACTCCATACTTATACCCCCTATTTGTTAACTACTTACAACTCTATTTAATAATAAACGATTTCACCATAATATAAAAGGTAAAATATGTGAAATAAATAACTTTCGACTCGAAATTTTTTTAAGAAGTGTGCCAACCGCCGTTTACTCCAAGAATTTGACCAGTTATATAGGAAGATTGTTCGGAAATTAGGAAATTTACCGTATTGGCGATTTCACTTGGTAGTGCTAATCTACTCATCGGTATTTCATTTGCAATTTCGATTAAATCAGTTTCAGTAAATGAATTTAACATATTCGTTTTTACTGCACCTGGAGCGACTGCATTTACTTTTATATTGCTTGGCCCTAATTCTTTTGCTAGAGCCATTACATATGCATTTTGAGCACCTTTAGTTGTTGAGTATAGCACTTCACAAGATGCACCGATTTGACCCCATATAGAAGAAACTACAACAATACTTCCAGATTTTTTCGCCACCATATTTGGAAGAAAATAATTGACTACTTTTATCAAGCTTTTAATATGTAATTGAGTTAATTGATCTATTTCTTGATCACTTACATCATTAATTAGTCCGTAAATCGAAAATCCAGACGCATAAACAATTGAATCAATCTGATCAACAATTTGTGACGTTAAAACATCAACACCATTTTTCTCTGATAAATCCGCTTGAACTAATTGGCATTTTAATTCATGTTCTCTAGCTAGTTCTAGGATTTCGTTAAGTGGCTCTTTCTTACTGTTAAAGTGGACAACTAAATCATGTTTTTCGTTTATTAATTTTTTTGAAATAGCCAAGCCTATGTCTCCACTAGCTCCTATTACTAATATTCTTTTTCTCATACTAATCTCCATATTAAAGGCAGATTTAAGGGGTTTAGACATTATTAGGGATATGTTACGACAAAGAATCTATTTATTACGCATATTATGTACTAAGTATACATTTATTATCTTAATATACCCTTAAATCTGCTTATTTAGTTTTTTCCCCATTTTAAATAAAAAGCACCCTAATAAGGATGCTTTTCGTGATCAAAACTCATTTAATGCGGAAGAACGAAAAATTCGCTCATATAGTCATCATTAATTAGATGACTTGCACTTGCTTTTAAATCCTCTATCGAGATCGATTGTAACACAGATACTATGTCAAATAAATGCATATCTAAAAATGCGTATCTTGTAAATTGATTCGCTATATATTCTGGAGAATTTAATGAACGTAAAAAACCTCCAATTTTCTTTTTAACTACCCGGTCAACAATTTCTTTTTCCCAGTCATGGTTTTTAGTGTCTAATAAGACTTCTTTTATTTTTTCAGAAAGTTTCTCAGGTGAAGTTGAATCTCCACCAATAATTGCGAATGCAAAACCATTTTCGGCAGAGTAATCATATGAAAACGAATCATCTATTAAACCATCTTCATACATTTGTTGATAAGTATTTGAACCTTTTCCGAATAAATAATCTAGTAGGATGGAAATAGATAATTCATGTTTTAGTAATTCGCTTCCACCTTTAGGTGCAGAAAAGTCCTTTATTCCAACGAGTACTTTCGATGATTGGACATTCATATGTAATACTTTTTTCTTTTCTGCAGATTCAGGAGTTTCCTCTGGGAAAAATCTCTTAATTTCATTAGCATCTTTAAAAGTCTTTTTATTTTGATTATCTCTAATTAAGTTCATTGTTTCTTCAGGATTTACTGGACCAACAACAAAGAATAACATATTGCTTGGATGATAAAATGTTTCGTAACAAGTGTATAATAATTCTTTATTTATTTTTGATATTGATTCAACCGTACCAGCAATATCAGTTCTAACTGGATGTTTACCGTATAAATTAGCAATCATCCCAAAGTACTGTCTCCAATCAGGATTATCTTCGTACATTTTAATTTCTTGACCAATGATTCCTTTTTCTTTTTCAACACTTTGATCAGAAAAATAAGGTTCTTGAACAAAATCAATTAATGTTATTAAATTCTGTTCTACATTATTCGTAGCTGAAAATAAGTAAGCTGTTCGTGTGAAACTCGTAAATGCATTTGAAGAAGCACCTTGTTTGCTAAAAACCTGGAATACATCTCCATCTTTCTTTTCAAACAATTTATGCTCTAAAAAATGAGCAATTCCATCTGGTACAACCAATTTTTCATCTTTTCCTAATGGAATAAACTCAGAATCAATTGAACCATATTTAGTAGTAAAGGTCGCATATGTTTTGTTGTAACCCTGCTTTGGAAGAATATATACTTTTAATCCGTTCTCAAGCTCTTCGAAATAAAGAGTTTCATTCAATTGTTCAAAATACTTTTTTTCCATTATGCTCCCTCCTGACCTTTTAAGAAATAAGTTGTATGCAGCTTTATTTTATTAGCCACAGCTACCATTTCATCTTTTGTAACTTTTTCAATTGCAGGAATCCAGTCTTCAATCGGACGTTCGTTACCTGCAGCTTGATCATTGAATAAAGTTTCAATTATTCCATAAGCCGTGTCCATACTTTCTAATAAGCTATTTTTGATAACTAGTTTTGTCTGATCAATTTCTGCATCTGTGAAATTTCCTTTTTTCATTTCTTCAAGCTGCTCAGCAATGATTGTCGTTGCTTTTTCATAGTTTTCAGATGCAATACCCGACATTACCATTAAGATTGATTTATGGCTTTCAAAACGCGAAGCAGCATAGTATGCTAAACTGTTTTTTTCTCGTACATTGATAAATAATTTTGAATGTGAGTATCCTCCAAAAAGCCCATTAAACACTTGAAGTGCAAAATAGTCTGGGTCTTTGATGGAAATTTCAGTTGTATAACCAATGTGTAGTTTAGCTTGATTCAATTTTTGCTCTTCAATTACTTCATTAGGTGAACTAATTGGAGTTGCTTTTACAGTATCAACAGTGACTTTCTCACTTGTAGTATTTCGGAAGTTTTCTTCAACCAATTGTTTACATTGATCAAATTCAACATCACCAACAACATAAAGATCAATTAAATCTTGCTGCAGGGCTTTTTCATAATATTTATAAAGAGATTCAGCTGTAATTGAATTAACATCCTCAGTTTTTCCATTTGCAAGTAACGCATATGGCTCATCCTTAAACATTTCTTCTACTAGTCGTTGATTTGCAAATTTCAATTTATCATCGTTAATCGACTGGATTCGTTGTATTTGCGTTCTTTTTTGAGTTTCAACATGTTTAGCTGAAAATGCACCATTTTCTAAAAATGGATTTTGCCATATTGACGCTATAAGCGAAAGTGCTTCATTTAATAAAGAGCTTTGATTTGAAAGGTATTTTTCATTTGCAACATCAATTGTAAACGACATGACATGATAATCACCTTTTTTTGATACGTCTACAAAGAAAGTTGCACCGTATAATTCTTCTAATTTTCTTCTAATTTCACCATTAGTAGGAAGATCTTTCGTACCACTTTGTAATACATAAGGTAAAATTCCACGGTACGATACTGTATCTTCTTCAAGTTTTCCACGTACTTTTAGTGTAATCGAATTTGTTTTAAATTTTTCTGTCGTAACCACATGTAGTTTAATGCCATTAATATCACTGTTTTTGTATTGTAACAAATTCAAATTGAACCCTCCTTAGTCAATTATTATTTACTCATATTTATTTCCAATATCTTCATTGTATCTCTAATTTTACCAAAATAAAACCTACTGCTTAGTTTACCCAAAATATTTATTTCAAATAAAAAAGAAAGTAGTACCTCCTTTTAAAGCATTTTTTAAAGAATTTAATCTAAACTGACTAAAAAAAAGCCTCCTATATATAATATAGGAAGCTTCTAAGAAAATATTATTTATCGTTTACCTTTTTCATAAGCAACACCAACAGATTTTGGTGCTTGTGAAGATTTTGAGAATATTACTAGCGCAATTAAAGTTACTACGTATGGGAATAGCTTTAATGCCAATGGTGGTATATGAGCCAAACTTGGAATAACTTGAGATACATTGGCAATTGTTGTAGCTACACCAAAGAATAATGTTGCAGCTAAAATTCCAAGTGGTTTCCATTGTCCAAAAATTAATGCAGCAATCGCTAAGAAACCAAGACCTGCTACACTTCCTGTAAATTCGCCAGAGTAAGTTACTAAGATAATAGCTCCACCTAATCCAGAAAATGCACCTGAAATAATTACACCTAAATAACGAACACGGTATACATTAATACCCGCTGCATCAGCTGCTTGAGGATATTCACCACATGCACGTAGACGTAAACCAAGACGAGTTTTATAAAGTACAAATGTGCTAATTAATAAAATCGCAATTACTAACCATGTTGTCGAATACGTATTTTTGAAGAATAAATCTCCAAGTATCGGAATGTCTTTTAATAAAGGAATATCTGTACGAGTAATACCATTAATACTGATATTACCTGATCCAGTTATATTTCTAGCTAAGAAAATCGTTAAAGCACCAGCAATCATATTGATTGCAATACCACTAATTACTTGATCAGCATGTAAATTAATACTTGCGAATGCATGTAATAGTGAAAATAAAGCACCTGCAAGAACTGCAACTAGAATCCCTACCCAGATTACCCATGTTTCTCCTTGATGAGTTTCTTGAAGTTTAGAAATTGTTAAGGCACTTGAAAAACCTCCGACAACCATTAATCCCTCTAAACCGATATTTACGACACCGCTTCGCTCAGAAAATAAACCACCTAATGCTACGATTAATAATGGAATCGTATAGGCAATTGCATATGGGAAAATTTGTATAATTAAATCCATGCCTTATTTCACCTTCTCTCCTACATTGCTGTCCTTGTACTTGCGTGATTTAGTTATTCGATCAATAACTTTTTTAATTAAAATACTCGTTGCAGAGAAATAGATAATGATTGCAATAATAACATCAGCGATATCTGGTGGAATTGAAGTCATTGCACTCATAAAACCTTTACCAGAATACAAGATTCCAAAGAATATTGCTGAGAAAAATACTCCAATTGGCGTATTCATTCCTAAAAGTGCTACTGCAATTCCATCGAATCCTTCAGTAGGTAAAACACCAATTTGAATTAATGAAGAGTTACCAGCGAATTGAACTACACCAGCTAAACCAGCCAGTCCACCTGAGATCATCATTGATAAAATAACATTTCTGTTTACAGAAATCCCTGCATATTCAGCTGCACTACGGTTATAACCTACAGCTTTTAATTCATAACCTAATACTGTGCGGTTAATGATAAATGAAATAACGATTACCATAATAACTGCAACAAATAACCCGAAGTTTATATATGAATCTCCAAATAAACTAGATAAAAATGGCATTTTTAAAGTAGCAGAGTCCGCAAGCATTTTTGACTCAGTTTCTGTACTACCTTTAAAATATTGTGGAACTAAATAATAAACAGTCCAATAAGCAATCCAGTTCATCATAATTGTTGAAACTACTTCATGAACATTAAATCTTGCCTTTAATAATCCTGGAATAAATGCCCAAGCTGCACCTGCGATAAATGCTACAATAACCATCAAGGGAACTAAGATTAGTGTAGGTAAATCAACAGTTAAACCTACTGCAGAAGCACAAAACCCTGCAAAAAGCATTTGACCAGCTGCACCAATATTAAATAAACCTGTTCTAAATGCAAATGCAACAGAAAGTCCAGTTAAAATTAACGGAGTAGCAGTTGCTAATGTATTACCAATACGCTCCGGATCCTTTAATCCACCTTGGAATAAATAAGTAAATCCTTCTACTGGATCACTACCTGTAACAAAAATTAAGATTGCTCCAGCTATTAATCCTAATAAAATGGCAATTAGAGAAATGATTCCTCCTTTTTTCATGCCCCTTCACCTCTCCTTATACCAGCCATCATTAATCCTAATTCATCTTCATTCGTTTCTTTAGCATTAACAATATCAATGATTTCACCAGCATTTACAATTGCAATGCGGTCAGATAAATTAAGAACCTCTTCAAGCTCTAACGAGATTAGTAGAACAGCTTTTCCACTATCTCTTTGCTCTATTAATCTCTTATGAATATACTCAATCGAACCTACATCCAATCCACGTGTTGGCTGACACGCAATTAACAATTCCGGTTTAAGTTCAATTTCACGACCAATGATTGCTTTTTGCTGATTCCCACCAGACATAGATTCAACAACCGTTTTCGCACCTTCACCAGATCGTACATCAAATTCTTCAATAATTTTTTTGGCATGTTTAGCTATTGCTGCCTTGTCTAACACGCCATATTTAGAAAATGGTTCTTGATTATAAATCTCTAAAACTACATTTTCTTCAATTGTATATTCAAGAACAAGTCCTCTTTTTTGACGGTCCTCAGGAATATGAGCGATACCACTATGAATTCTCTGACGAATACTATCCTTTGTAATATCTTTGCCTTTTAGTAGAATAGAACCTTCTTCAATCGGTCTTAATCCAGTTATTGCCTCAACAAGTTCAGATTGTCCATTCCCTTCAACTCCGGCAATACCAACAATTTCACCTGCTCGTACTTGTAGAGAAGCATTTTTTAAACCTAAAACTTTTTTATTATTTTTAACACTTAAATTATTAACATCTAGTACAACTTCGCCAGGTTTTGAATCTTCTTTCTCTACCTTGAAAGACACCTGACGTCCGACCATCATAGAGGCCATTTCAGATTCAGAAGTTTGTTTAACATCAACTGTACCAATGTATTTTCCGTGACGAATAACTGTACATTGATCAGCAACAGCTTTGATTTCTTTTAATTTATGTGTGATGATAATGATTGATTTACCTTCATTAATTAAATTTTTAATGATTTTCATTAAATCTTGAATCTCTTGTGGAGTAAGTACCGCTGTTGGTTCGTCTAATATTAATACTTCTGCATTACGGTATAATGTTTTTAAAATCTCAACCCTTTGCTGCATCCCTACAGAGATATCTTCAATCTTTGCATATGGATCAACATTTAAGCCATAAGTTTTAGAAAGCTCTTCAATACGCTTTGCAGCTGTCTTAATATCGACTACTAACCCTTTTTTTGGCTCAAGACCAAGAATAATATTTTCAGTTACTGTAAAGTTTGAAACTAATTTAAAATGTTGATGAACCATTCCAATTCCTAGTTCATTTGCAACATTTGGGTTTGCGATTTTAACTTCTTTACCCTTGACCTTTATAATCCCTTTTTCAGGTGTGTACATTCCAAAAAGGACGGACATTAAAGTTGATTTCCCTGCTCCGTTTTCGCCTAATAAAGCATGAACTTCCCCTTTTTTTAATCGAAGTGTAATATTATCGTTCGCTATAATGCCAGGAAACTCTTTTGTTATATTTAGCATCTCCACTACATATTCCATAATTTTCCTCCTTGTATATTACGAAGTCATTTATTTTCAAAGTTTTACTTGATTTCGGAATATTTTTCATAATTTTTTATTTTTAGGGAGGTTTTTTCTCACTCACCCGAAACTCACGCCCTAATCAATTGGAAGCTTCACCAATAAAAGTGCTTACAATTGATTAAGGCATGAAAATTCAAAATCATTTATAGGGTAGAAGAAGCATATAAAGGGATTCTCCTTTCCTATGCTTCTTCTGCCAATTATTAAAAAGAAATTTACTAATTACTTAATTAAACTTCCTCTTTCACTTGCAACTACGATTTCACCAGACTTAATTTTGTTAAATACATCGTTAACTGTTGTTAAAGTATCAGAGCTTAAGTTTGGATTTTCTTTTGGTAAACCAATACCGTCATTTTTTGCATCATAAGTTAAAGTTTGTCCACCAGGGAATTTTTTATCTTTTTCAGCTTTTACCATATCAGAAGCTGCTTTAGCTACACCTTTCATAGCTGAAGTTAAGATTACTGATTTGTTATCTTTATAAATACCATCAGCGTATTGATCTACGTCAACACCAACAACCCATACTTCTTTACCACTAGCAACTCTGTTTTTAGCTTCAGTAATAGCACCTTGTCCTACTCCACCTGCTGCAGAGAAGATCGCTTTAACGCCACGGTCATACATTTGAGCTGCAATTTGTTGACCTGCTGCTTTGTCTGTAAAGCTTCCAGAATATACTACGTTATTAGCTTTTAAAGAAATGCTTGTTCCAAGTTTTTCATTTGCATATTTAACACCTTGTTGGAATCCCCAGTTATATTTTTGAACTGCAGGAATTTCCATACCACCGATAAATCCAACATCACCAGTTTTTAATTGAACTGCTGTTGCAATACCAGCTAGGTAACCAGCTTCTTGCTCTGCGAAGAAAATTGAAACCGAGTTCTTTTTAACATCCGGTGTCATATCTTTAGCTGAGTGTGGAGTACCATCGATAATTACAAATTTGTCATTTTTATATTTATCTTGCGCTTTATAAATTGCTGTTTCGAATTTAAAACCTGGAGTAACGATAAATTTAAAGCCCGCGTCATTTAGGTTACCGATTTCTTTTAAGTAATCCGCTTCAGTTTCTCCAGCAGGTTTCAAGTATTTAGTATCATTCTTAAGATTGAAACCTAATTCTTTAGCTCCTGCTTGGATTCCTTCCCAAGTACCTTGGTTAAATGATTTATCATCAATTGTACCCGAGTCAGTTACCATACCTACTTTAAATGCGCCTTTTGCGTCTTTTGTATCTCCACCTTTTCCACAAGCACCTAAAATTGTACCTGCTGCTAAGGCCATTGAAAGAACAAGACCAGCTTTTTTCATCTTCATAAAAATTTTGCCCCCTTAAATTTTTATTTACATTTGTACTAGCTTGGTATATAATCGTTAGCTTAACGATCCACCTCCCTAATAATTTTTAATGAAATTTCTGACAATATTATTTACAAACCAGCCAAAACTTATTTTTCGTAAACATAATTTTGGCTATACAGTTTAATTTCTCTTTCTTAAAACATTAAAACTGAACTGATCCGCTCTGAAGTAATTATAAGAATGTAAAACTGCACGGTTTAAGTCATCAAAATGTAACTGTTCGATTAATAATAATGAAACATCTGGTTCACACTGTAACAAAGGGGATACTTTATCGTGGTATCCTATTGGCTCAATTCTTGCACTAGAGTATTCGATAGTTCGACCAGTTTCTTTTTGGATGAATGAAAAAAATGAATGATCTTCGTATGATGGAACCTGTTTAAAATAATTTGTTGGTAATTTATCAATGCAGTAAACTACAGGTTCTCCATTAGCTGTTCGAATTCTTTCAACTACATGCATGCGATCATCTTCGGTAATTGTGAAGCTTTTTAAATCTTCCTTTGTAGGAACTAATAGTTTAGAAGTTAAGAAGATTGTACCAGGCGTTTTACCAGCATCAATAATCATTTCTGAGACACTACTTAATTGTTCAATACCTGTCCTAAAAATCGGTTTCGGTTTAACAAACGTCCCTACTCCGTGTCTTCTAACTAAAATATTTTCTTCTTCTAAAACTCTTAATGCTTCTCTTAATGTTGCTCTACTGACTCCAAAAATTTTCGATAACTCATACTCTGATGGTAACTTATGATGTGGTAAATAAATACCATTCTCAATATCTTGTTTTATGCGATCCATCACTTGAAGATAAAGCAATCTGGTATCGGTTTTAATCTTCATTTCCCATCCCCCAAACTTCGGATTTCAGACATCAGTTGTTAGACATCTGTCGTATAATCCTTCTTTACTATACTGTTATTTTTTACTCATTTCAACACTTTTTTGAAAACGCTTTATTTTTTATTTCGTTAATACAACTTTTGACTCGATTAAACATAAAAAAAACTCTTATAATCTACAGTTTCACTAGGTGAAAAAGCTAGATTATAAGAGTTTTTGATTTTTCATTAAGTATAAAATCATTTCTCCATAATAATGCTTTTTCCCCATAGTATTGCAAATATTGGTTGCAATGTAGAAACTTCCGACCCATAACGCCTGATTTATATGAGGACTATCAATTTATCTGAAGAAATAATATCATTCTATGTCTAAAATTGTCAATAATGTTTCGACAATTTTTTTAATTTTATTAAGATAAGGCCTGCTCATCTTCTACAGGTTTACTAATTAATACTTCTCGTGGTTTACTGCCTTCATACGGACCAACAATTCCATTTTCTTCCATAGAATCAATCAATCTAGCTGCTCTAGTATAACCTATTCTAAACCTTCTTTGTAGTAGTGAAACCGAGGCTGATTGCATGTTTGAAACTAACTCAACAGCTTCATTATAAAGATCATCATTCACTTCAGTTTTACCATCTTTTTCCTCTTTCACCATCATCTCTTCTTGGTATTGAGCCTTTTGTTGAGAGATCGAAAACTCAACAACTCTTTCAACTTCATCATCTGATAAAAATGCTCCTTGAACTCGAGTTGGTTTAGATGCACCTATAGGTTGGTATAACATATCTCCTCTACCTAAAAGTTTTTCTGCTCCACCAGTATCAAGGATCGTACGAGAATCTGTTTGAGAAGATACACTAAAAGCAATTCGTGATGGTATATTCGCTTTAATGACCCCAGTGATGACATCAACCGACGGTCTTTGTGTAGCAATAATTAAATGAATACCTGCAGCACGAGCCATTTGCGCTAATCTTGTAATGGAATCTTCTACATCACTTGAAGCTACCATCATTAAATCTGCTAACTCATCTACAATAACAACGATAAATGGTAATAAAGGTTGCTTCGAATCCGTCATTGCGTTATTTTGTTTCGTTAATTCATTGTAACCTTCGATATTTCGAGTTCCTGAGTGTGAAAAAAGCTCGTATCTTCTTTCCATTTCACTAACAACTTTTCGAAGTGCTTGTGATGCTTTTTTAGGATTCGTTACAACTGGAGTTAATAAATGCGGAATCCCATTATAAACATTTAATTCAACCATTTTCGGGTCGATTAACATAAGTTTTACTTCAGAAGGTTTCGCATTCATTAGGATACTAACTATGATTCCATTT
The DNA here is from genome assembly GCF_042267765.1 of Gottfriedia sp. NPDC056225. NCBI lineage: Bacteria > Bacillati > Bacillota > Bacilli > Caryophanales > Bacillaceae > Gottfriedia > Gottfriedia sp. NPDC056225. The sequence goes on from NZ_JBHJTJ010000007.1 coordinate 117,559, forward strand.
ATACATACACTTTTCCCACTACCTGTTGCTCCAGCTACTAATAAGTGCGGCATTTTATTAAGCTCTGCAAACACAGCATCACCGGCAATATCTTTACCTAGCGATACTGCTAATGGATTTTGTAATTTAGGATTTTTCGCTTCGAGAACTTCTCTTAATAAAACCGTCGTTATACTTGTGTTAGGCACTTCAATTCCAACCGCTGATTTACCAGGAATTGGAGCTTCAATTCGGATATCTTTAGCAGCAAGCGCAAGTGCTAAATCATCACTTAAATTGACAATTCGACTAACTTTTACACCTGCTTCAGGGTAAACTTCATATTTCGTAACAGCTGGTCCATGATGTACTTTTGTTACAGCTGCTTTTACGCCAAAGCTTTGAAATGTTCTTTCAAGCTTGTCCGCATTTTCCTTTAATTTTGATTCATTTTCTCGTTTTTTAACGCCTTTTGGGTATGCCAATAAATCCAATGAAGGTAATACATAATCTACTTTATCATCCATCCCAACTTCGGCGACTGGCAAGTCTATTGATTGATCATCTTCATCAGCAAACTGTGCTTGAATCTGATTTGAATCACTTGCTACGGTAAATTTTGGCTCTTTAGGAGGCTGATATGTAGGAGAATATTCAATTTGAATTTCTTTTTTCGGTTCAACAGCCTCATTTTCATATGCATGATCAATATGATAATTCGGAATACTATTGTTTGGAACCTCTTCCTCAGTTTCTTCATATGAATCTTTTCTCGATTTTCTTTTTTGCTTTGCTTCAGCCCGTCTACTAGTTGTTGTTTTTTGTTCCCTTCCTCGCTTCCAGAAATTTGCAAAATCCTTCCAACTATCTGAAATAATATTTCTTACTTTTGGCATCATATATTGATATAAATAACCGCCAAGTGGTTTTCCAGTAATAAACAATATCCCAGCAACAACAGCAATTATTCCAAAGAGAATCGCACCAGTTCGATCGAATAAGAAATATAATACTGCAAAAAGTAGCGCTCCAATCATCCCTCCACCAAGATCTACCGTACTAATTTTACCTTTAGCTTCGATAAGGAATAAATCTAGTGTACTCTTTATGACAGATTGATCTTTAAATTGGTTATTTTTTGCTAATAAATCAAATAGAGTAACATGACTAAACATCAATATACTAAAGAAGATTAACAATCCGCCAATCGTTATACTCGAAACAAATGGAGGTCTTTTCCGGTAAATAATACTATATGCAGATAAACCGATAATAAATAAGAAGCTAAGCATATACCATTCGCCAAAGAAAAATCTCAAGAATAATACAAAGACTTTACCAACTATTCCAAGCTTTAAGATTGTGACAATCGAAAGTGCTAAAAATATTAATCCACTTATTTCATACCATATTGAGCCATGTCCCTTTGCATGTCCATTTGATGACTTTCGAGCTTTTGACTTTTGCTGCTTCTGCTTTGCCATGTAATTCACCCCCATCTAAATTTGCAGATTCGCCAAAGAAAGCAGCCTTTTGGCTGCTTTCTTAAATTGAATTTATTATAACATATCAGAACATATGTTTACCATGTATTGTTAATAATTACCTCAAGATGGAAAAACTAAAATTCTTTGACCTGGTGAATATTGCATATAATGCTCTGGATCGGTACTGACAATTCTTCTAATTTCAAAAGCTGTCCCCCCAACACTATCAACTAACATAGGAACACCATTGTATTCCATAAATTGCTGTGAGGTATATTCTTTTTGATCAACAGGATAAATCGATTCAAGTGGCATAATTGTATAAAGAATCAAAATTCATTCTCCTCTTTAGTTGATTTTTCTTTTCTTTCATCAATTAATTCCTGCAATTTACCTAGTGCTTGCCCAATTCCACCAACATCGTCAATTAATCCATATTTTACTGCATCTCCACCGACTACATTTGAGCCGATATCTCTAGTTAAATTACCTTTTGTGAACATTAGTTCCTTGAACCGCTCTTCAGTAATATTTGAATGCTTCGTAACAAATCGAGTTACTCTTTCCTGCATTTTATCAAGATATTCAAACGTTTGTGGTACACCAATTACGAGACCTGTTAAACGAATTGGATGAATCGTCATTGTAGCTGTCTCAGCAATATATGAAAAATCAGTACTTACTGCAATTGGTACTCCAATACTATGTCCTCCACCTAAAACGATTGAAACAGTAGGTTTTGTTAAGGATGCAATCATTTCTGAAATTGCAAGTCCTGCTTCAACATCTCCACCAACCGTATTTAATATGATTAATAATCCTTCAATTTTAGGATTTTGCTCAATCGCTACTAATTGAGGTATCAAATGCTCATATTTAGTCGTCTTATTCTGAGGTGGTAATGCAACATGCCCTTCAATTTGCCCAATGATCGTTAAACAATGTATTTTTGAATCATTACTAGTTGGAACATTTGTTTGTCCTAACTGTTGAATTTTTTCAACGATACTCATGTCCTTTTGATCATTTGGCTTTGGAGGTGCTTCTTCATTTGGTATTGGCGTTTCATTATTTGAATATGTCACAACGGTTCCCCCTATCATTTTTCATACAAGTTAGTATGTGAAAATAATAAGGAAATCATACCCATCTTTGGAATATGAAGCGCTTAAGCTTTTAAATTTATACTTCCATTAAGATTGGAAGAATCATCGGTCTTCTTTTTGTTTCTTCATATAAATAAGCACTTAATCCATCCCTAATTGAATTTTTCAATAATGTCCATTCAATTTGATCGTTTTGCAACATTTTTTCAGTAATGCCTTTTACAATTTCAGTTGATCTCGTTATTAATTTTTCTGACTCACGAACATAAACAAATCCGCGAGTAATAATTTCTGGACCAGAGATAATTACTCTTTTTTGTTTATTAAATGTGACAACTACAATCAGTATGCCATCTTGGGAAAGTAGTTTACGATCACGCAATACAATATTTCCAACGTCACCGACACCAATTCCATCTATTAGAACATTCCCTGCTTCAACTCTTTCAGTTCGAGTAGCTTGGCCATTGTGAAACGAGACAATGTCACCTTTTTCAACAATAAATATATTTTCTTTCGCGATCCCTACTTCTTCTGCAATATGTGAATGTGCTTTTTGCATTCTAAATTCACCGTGAACTGGTATGAAATAAGTAGGTTTCATCAACTCTAGCATCAATTTCAATTCTTCTTCATAACCATGGCCAGATACGTGAACTTTTTTATAACCATAAATTACATTCGCTCCAGCCCTAAATAATAGATTAACAGAAGTCGCTACTAACATTTCATTACCTGGAATAGGCGTTGATGCCATTATTACAGTATCACCTTTTCGTATTGAAACTTGTTTATGTGTACCTTTTGCGATTTTAGAAAGTGCTGCCATTGGCTCGCCTTGAGTTCCAGTTGTTAAGATTACAATATCTCTTTCTTTAAAATTATCAGTATCCACTACAGAAATCATTAAATCCTCTGGAATTGTTAAATAGTCTAATTCCTTCGCTATTTCAATTGACTTCATCATACTACTTCCGACAACTGCTAATTTTCGCTCGGCTGCAACACATGCATTCATAACCTGTTGAATACGATAAATATTTGAAGAAAAACAAGCTACTAATACTCTTCCCTTCGCATACATTATTTCTTTTTTAATCTCTTCGGCTACTTTCTTCTCTGAACCTGAGAATCCTTGTCTTTCTGCGTTTGTACTATCTGAAAGTAAACATAGAACTCCTTTATCCCCGATAATTGCAAGTTTACCTAAATCAGCACCAGCAAAAGGACTTTTCGATTGATCAAATTTGAAGTCCCCGGTATAAACTACCGCTCCTTGAGATGTATTTACACAAAAACCAAATGAATCTGGAATACTATGAGTAACTCTAAAAAAGCTAATAGAACTATTTTCAAATGTAAATAAGCTATTTTCATCATATAGTTCAAATTGCTCAAGGTTCTTTATTCCTTTTTCACTTAATTTTTCTCTAATAAATAAATAAGCTAATTTATTTGTATAAAACTTTACTTGAGGAAGCTTATTCATAATATATGGAATTGCACCAATATGATCCTCATGTCCATGTGTTATAAAAACTCCAACAATTTTATGAGCGTTCTTCTCTAAATAACTGACATCAGGTATAACATGATCTATTCCGTACATTTCTTGCTCAGGAAATTTCAAACCCGCATCTAGCACGTATATCAAATCTCCTACTTCGACTATATACATGTTCTTTCCGACTTCACCTACCCCACCAAGGGCAAAAACTTTTACTTGTTCTTTCATTTCGTTCACCACAACCTGTTCCTCCTACATAATTCTTTAAATTTACAGACCGTTCAAAATCTTACAATTATTATATCCTAGTCCGAACAGGTAAAACAAGATACATTCTTCCTTATATAGGAAAATCGAATTACTAATGGTATGAAAAATGGAACAGAATGATGATCTTTTAAAGTAGTAGAAGATTGAGGTTAGAAAGGGGCATGAGTAAGAAAATAAGCATGCTGGTCAAAAACACTTAAAGGGGCATGAGTTACTAAAACTGCTAAATTCTCTAAAACACTTACTCATAAAGAGGTCATGAGTAACTATATTAGCTAAAATTTCAAAAAAAACGTACTCATAACAAGTGCATGAGTACGTAAAAATACAAGATGATTAAACAAACTTACTCTTAACAAGCCTTAGTGGAAGCCCACTACTACCAACATTACTTACCTATGATTATGTTTGGCCCATATTTCAACAAACTGACCCCCTCTTCTAATAATAGAAGGAGGCAGGCTACCGAAAAGGCCGATTGCATTTTCTTTTCGTAGTTATCAAATTCCAGGTCTGAAATGACATTTACAAAATCAAAAGAACATCAAAATCAAGTAGTTCAGCCATTATAATAATTCAATATATCCATCTGTTCCATTTACTCGAATTCGTTGTCCATCTTTTATAAGTTTTGTGGCATTTTCTACACCGACAACCGCAGCTAAACCATACTCACGCGCAATCACTGCCCCATGAGTCATTAGTCCACCAACTTCGGTAACGAGGCCTTTTATGGAAACAAATAATGGTGTCCAGCTAGGATCGGTAAATGGCGTAACTAATATATCTCCATCTTCTAAATCTGCATCTTCCATGTTTAAGATCACGCGAGCGCGTCCTTCTATAACCCCTGAGGATACTGCCAGACCCGGGATCGCATCTGTTGGTAGATTTTCTCGTTTATACTCACCTGTAATAATTTCACCATCAGATGTGATTACTCTTGGTGGCGTTAGTTTATTATAAAATTTGTACTCTTCAATTCGTTTGCTTATAATTTCGTAATCAAGTTTATTTGTACGCACTACTTCGCAAAGTTCTTCAAAAGTTAGATAGTAAATATCTTCTTTATTATTAATAACATTAGTAAATACCAGTTTTTCAGCTTCTTTCAATAGAGCCTGTTTATAAACGAAATAACGATTAATCATGCCGTATTTTGGATATTCACGATAACCGATAAAATTTCGAAGTATGCTGATAACTCGTTTTGTTTCTTCTGCTTTTCTTTCACCATCTGGTAATAGCATTAAACGCTCAATAAGCTCATTTTCTTTTTTCAAGGCTTTTTGTTGCCCTTGCTCAAATTTCTGTTTGCTTGCACTAGGCTCAAAATTTTTAATATTATTTAAAATCATCGGAATAAGTGTAGTTGGTTTTTCGATCCAACGCGTTTTTGTAAGATCGATTTCTCCAGCACATCGCATTCCGTACTTGCTTAAATAATGATTGATAGCGTCTTTTGCTTCCTTCCCACCATTAAACTTAATCAGTTCATCTAAAAAGTTTTCATCTTTTACATGTTGTAAAAAATTTATGATTTCAGGATATGGACGAATTACATCTGCAACATCCATTAACGAAAGACCCATTTCCGAAGTAATATTGTTAGAAACCGATAAAGATAATGTATCTGCTACGTTTTTCTCCCCTAACCACTTGTTCATATTTTCATTAATCCAAGATGAGGCATCCATCCCAGTCCTAATTACTCCTGAGCTTTGTGGATCAAATAGGATCGCCTGTAATGTTTGGATATCTTCTAAAATAAACTCTAATAAATTTGATCCTGATTTCGATTTAATGATTTGCTTTAGCTCTTCGATTGATGCTTGATTCTTATTAATTAACTTAGTTATAAGCGTAGGATCGTTTTCTATTTGCGGTTTAAATTCGGTAGACGATAAATCTTTATTGTTTTGTTTTGAAATCGGTGCGTTATTTTCAACTGATGTCAATTTAATAAAATCACGTTCAACAACATTTAATAATGCACCCTTTACAAGTGGGTCTGAGTTTCCTGCTACATCAATAAGCATTTTTCTGGCGGTAGGTGAAGCAAGATTGCGTGTAATGTCAACAAACAACCTCCCACCTGCTTTACGCATTGGCGCTTTAGTCGTTAACATAAAAAAAGATAATCCCAATGGTTTCATTGGATCAGTCATCATTTGATTATGACCAACTGAAAGATAAACGTGATTTTCTTGATCATCCGCTTCAGGAATTGGGTACAGTGTTGTAATTGGTCTGCTTTGGACAATGTAAAATGTGTCATCAACAAGGCACCATTCAATATCTTGTGGTTTATCAAAATAAGATTCTATATTTCTTCCTATATTTGCTAGTTGCAGTATTTGTTCGTCAGTCAAAGTTTGATTTTTTTGCTGTGCCGGTTCGATTTGTTGTGTTATTGTTCCTCCTTCAGGTCGTCCATAGATTGCTAATTTTTTGGTTGCTACCCTTTTATTAACGATTTCACCTTCACATACTTTATAGCAATCTCCAGAAACGATCCCTGAGACAAGAGCTTCACCAAGTCCAAAACTGGCATCAATTGATACTATTTTCCGGTTTGATGTAACAGGATCAGCAGTAAATAAAATCCCTGAAGCATGTGGAAAAACCATCTTTTGAACGATAACGGATAAATAAACTTGACTATGGTCAAATCCATTTTGAATACGGTAAATTACTGCACGGTCAGTAAACAAGGATGCCCAACATTTGACAATGTGCTGCAAGATTGCTTCTTTGCCGATGATATTTAAATAAGTGTCTTGTTGGCCAGCAAAAGACGCATGTGGTAAATCTTCAGCAGTCGCACTAGATCGAATTGCAAATGCTTGATTATCTTCATACTCGGAAAGATAGTTTGTAATTGCTGATATAACATCAGAAGGAATTTCTGTATCGAGTATGATTTCTCGAATTTCCCTGCTGATTTCTCCAATTTTATCTCGATCTGCTACTTTTACCATATTTAGTTGTTCTAACAAAGTATGATACAATTCATTTTTTTCCATCGCTTTTTGAAAACTAGCTGTTGTAATACAAAAACCTTTTGGGACATTTAATCCTTGAATTTTTGATAATTCTCCTAAATTTAACCCTTTACCTCCAACATGAAAAAGCTGATTTTTTTCAATTTCTAGAAAATCGAGAATTAAAGAACTCATTACACATCTCTCCTAACCAATTTTGTTATTTGATTTTAGCAGTAGTAAGGGAGAATAAACAGTCTATTTTAACTTGATATAAAATGGTATAATTAAAGTAGGAAGAGAAAATAAAATTAATGAGCACTCTGTTAAATGACTATACAGGGTGCTCTTTTTCATTTTAAAAAACGATTTCAACTTTTTTTACTGTTTTATATTTCCCCCTCTAAAGAATAGCTAATCTCTCTTTTGAACTTTTATTTATCTAATGTAATTTTTAGATAAGAAAGGAATATGAATAATTTAGGAAGGGAGGTAATGCATGAATATAAATAACAGTGAGTCACATAATTTTAATCATTTTTCCGATAAACAACGTACTAATCCTCTAATAAATAACCAATCGATCAGTAATAACGTACGTTCAAATAAAATCAGCCTCTCTAAATTTGTTGATGAACTCCCTATTCCACCTATTTTAAAACCTCTTTGGAAGGATCATTTTTATTCTTATTATGAAGTAAGAATGACGGAGTTCAAGCAATCTCTTCATAGTGAGTTAGATGATTCAACTGTTTGGGGATACGAAGGTAGTTACCCGGGACCTACAATTCAAGTTGAATCAGGTGAAATAGTGTTTATTAAATGGATCAATCATCTTCCTGATCGGCACTTGTTCCCCATAGACTATACAGTTCACGGTGCACATATGGATCTACCTGAAGTACGTACGGTTGTACATGTTCATGGTGCTTGTGTTGAATCAGATAGCGATGGTTATCCTGAAGCTTGGTTTACTAGGGACTTTATTCAAGTTGGCCGTTATTTTAAAAAGCAAGTTTATCGATATGATAATTGCGATTGTGCCTCGACACTTTGGTACCATGATCATACACTTGGTATTACTAGACTCAATGTTTATGCTGGATTAGCAGGTTTCTATTTAATAAGTGATCAAAATGAGCATTTATTCAATTTACCTAGTGGGAAGTATGATGTTCCGCTTATGATACAAGACAAAAGTTTTAATCATGATGGATCACTTTTTTATCCAAATCAACCAGATAAACCTATCAAAGAATTGCAGACGTCTATTCTGCCTGAATTTGTTGGAGATACGATTGTTGTTAATGGTAAAGTGCATCCCTATTTTAATGTTGAACCAAGAAAATATCGATTCAGATTACTAAACGCTTCGAATACACGCTTTTTTCGATTTACGCTTGATTCCGGTCAGCTTATGTATCAAATCGCAACAGAAGGTGGGTTTATGCAGCACCCTATTGGAATCAATGAACTTATGTTATCTCCTGCCGAACGTGCAGAAGTCATCATTGATTTTACGAATCTTGAAGGTAAATCTATTATTCTAAAGAACGATGCCCCTGCCCCGTTTCCAGATGGAAATGCCGTTGATGAAAATACAGGGACTATCATGCAGTTTAGAGTTACTTTGCCTTTGTCAAATATTGATACTAGTATGATCCCAGGTTATATGATGAGTATTCCAAAAATAAATGAACGGTCTGTTTCAATGGAGCGATATCTCACATTAAATCACGAGATGGATCAATACGGACGAGAAATTATGTTATTGGATAACAAACACTGGGATGCGCCGATTTCTGAAAACCCGAAGTTAGGCTCGACCGAAATATGGTATTTAATTAACTTAACGCCTGATGCTCATCCAATCCATCTTCACTTAATTGATTTCCAAATAGTAGACCGGAGAAATTTTGATGTAGAAAAATATAAGAAAGAAAGGATCATTCATTACACAGGACCAGCTATCACACCAAAACCACAAGAAAATGGATGGAAGGACACTGTTCAGTCTAATCCAAACCAAGTAACTAGAATCATAATGAAGTTTGGACCTTTCACAGGATTATATGTTTGGCACTGTCATATGTTAGAGCATGAGGACTATGAAATGATGAGGCCATATATTGTTATTCAATAGTGGCAAAAAAAAAACCACTTACAATCCAAATAATTGGATTGTAAGTGGTTTTAGTATTAATTTTTTTGTAATGCTTCGTCTAATTTGTTAATTAGAATACTTAATGTTGTGCGCTCAGCTTCTGAAAGTGGTACAAGTGGTAAACGAACACCACCAACATCTAAACCTTTCATTTGTAAAGCTGTTTTGATTGGACTTGGGCTTGGAGCCATGAAGAATCCATCAAATAATGGCAAAAGCTTACGGTGTAAGAATTGTGCTTTAGCCATATCTCCTGTGAAGAAGCTTTCAGCTAATTGCTGCATTTCATTTCCTAACACGTGAGATGCTACTGAAACAGTTCCTTTTGAACCAATTGCAAATGCTGGTAACGTTAAACCGTCATCGCCACAATATAATTCAAAATCTTCAGGAGTACGATCAATAATTTCTGTCATGATACCTAAGTTACCAGTCGCATCTTTAATTGCAACTACGTTTTTTATTTCTGCAAGTCTTACAACTGTGTCTACAGAAAGGCTAGCTATTGTTCTTCCTGGTACATTATATAACATTACAGGTAGTTCAGTACTTTCTGCTGCAGCTTTAAAATGTTGATATAGACCTTCTTGGTTTGGTTTATTGTAATAAGGTACAACAACCATGATTGCGTCTACGCCTAAAGCTGAAACCTTTTTAGTTAATTCTACTGTTTCACGTGTATTATTACTTCCAGTACCCGCTACTACTGGTACTCTACCATTTGCAGCTGAGACAACGTGACTGATTAACGCTAATTTCTCTTCAGTCGTTAAAGTTGGAGATTCACCAGTTGTACCGCATACTACGATTGAATCAGTCCCATTTTCTATTAAGTAGTTCACAAGTTTTGTTGTTTTTGCGAAATCAATGTTACCTTTTGAATCAAAAGGAGTTACCATTGCTGTTGAAATTTTACCAAATCTACTCATTGTTCCACTCCGATCAAATATTAATCCACTTTAACTGAACTAAGTTCAAATGCATCATGAAGTGCCGTAACCGCTTCGACCATATCTTCATTTTTTACAAGTACCCAAATAGTCGTATGGCTGTCTGCTGATTGTAAAATTTGAATTCCTTTTTCAGCAAGTGCTGTTACAATTTTAGAAGTTACTCCAGGTACTCCAGCAATTGCAGCTCCAACGATTGATACTTTCGCACAACCTGTAGTGTATGAAGGCTCGTAGCCAATTCCTTTTAGTACATCAATTGCTTTAGTAGAAACCTCATCACTCACTGTGTATACAACACCATTTGGAGAAATATTAATAAAGTCTACACTTATTCCTTTATTTGCCATCGCTTTAAATACTTGAGAATGTAAATCAAATGTATGTTCCTTTGATGTTACTCTAATTTGTGTAACATTAGGTACATGTGCGATTCCTGTAATTAATCGATCATGAATACCTTCACCAATGATTCGCTGTGTTGGATTCGATGTTACTAGTGTACCTAAACTAGTTGAATACGTTGAACGAATTCGAATAGGTACTTTTCCTTGCATTGCAATTTCGACAGCTCGAGGATGAATTACTTTTGCCCCTTGATATGCCATATTACAAATTTCTGCATAAGTAACAACAGATAATGGTCTAGCTTCTTTTACAATTCTTGGGTCGGCTGTCATTACGCCTTCAACATCGGTAAAAATTTCGATTGTTTCTGCGCCTACTGCAACACCAAGAGCAGAAGCAGATGTATCACTTCCACCTCTACCTAAAGTCGTGGTATCACCATTAGATGTTGATCCTTGGAAACCTGCAACTACTACTACATCGTAGTTTTCTAATTCTTTCAATAATCGGCCACACTTCATATCTAAAATTTTCGCATTACCGAATTCATCATTTGTTCTGAAGCCAGCCGATGCTCCTGTCATTGCCATAGCGTGAATACCATTTTCATTTAATAAATTTGAAAAGACAATTGATGAAATTGTTTCTCCACATGACATTAATAAATCAAGTTCTCGTTGAGTAACTTTACTTTTTTTGGCACCAACTAAATTTAATAGTGTATCCGTTGCATAAGGCTCACCTTTTCGTCCCATTGCAGATACAACTACTACTAGTTTATAACCATTTTCTAACGCTTTTTTTATATGCTTAAGTGCGTGCTTTCTACCATTTTCATCACGTACTGAAGTCCCACCAAATTTTTGGACTAATATTTTCATTCTTGCACCTCTCTAGCAGTTTTCACTAAATGATGCTTAACTCAATTAATCTTTCAGCAATTTGCACTGAATTCCAAGCAGCACCTTTTAACAGATTATCTGATACAATCCATAAATGGAATCCTAATGGATTATCTAAGTCTTTACGGATACGTCCTACAAATACTTCATTACTTCCAATACTGTAATATGGCATTGGATATAGTTGTTGTTCTGGATCATCTTGTAAAACGATTCCAGGTGCATCACTTAATAGTGATTTTAATTCTTCTACCGATACTTCTTTATCAACTTCAATATATACTGACTCTGAATGACCAGAAATTACAGGTAGTCTTACGCATGTTGCACTAATTTGTAATTCAGGTAAATGCATGATTTTTTTAGTTTCATTTATCATTTTCATTTCTTCATAAGTATATCCATTTTCAGTAAATACGTCGATTTGTGGAATTGCATTAAAAGCAATTTGATAATGTTTTTCACCACTTTTTACCGGTAATACTGATGGAGTAGCTTCTTCGCCATTTAAGAAAGCTTGAGCTTGATCCTTTAACGCTTCAATCGCTGTAACTCCAGCACCTGAAACAGCTTGGTAAGTAGAAACTACTACTTTATTTAAACCAATTGTTTGACGAATTGGTTCAAGTGCAACAACCATTTGAATTGTTGAACAGTTAGGGTTAGCAATAATACCTTTATGATTAAATAAATCTTTGTCATTTACTTCAGGTACAACTAATGGCACATCTACAGCCATTCTGAAAGCACTAGTGTTATCTACTACAACTGCTCCTCTTTTTACTGCTTCTGGAGCTAGTTCTTTCGATACAGATCCCCCAGCACTAAATAAAGCAATATCTACACCTTCGAATGCTTCAGGAGTAGCTTCTTGTACGATAACTTCTTGCCCATTGAATGATAACTTTGTTCCTGCAGAACGTTTTGATGATAAGTATTTAATTTCTTTAATTGGAAAATTTCTTTTTTCTAATGTTGCAATCATTTGTTGTCCAACTGCACCAGTCGCACCTACTACAGCTACTACATAACTTTGTTTATTCCCCACTTTTTTTGCACCATCCCTGTTTTCACTTTTATTAAATAGTTTACGTCAAATGAAGTTGATATTCAAAGGTTTTCGCTTGAATAATTATTTTCATAGTAACGAGTATGTATCCTAATGACACATACTCAATTTTCTTCATTCTAACATAGAAAAAATAATTCAGTATTATTTTTTCTAAAATAATTATTGTAGATCACGATATTTTTCAACTAGAACTGGTTGAAGCTGTTTTCCTTCTATTGAAGATTTAACTGTATCAAGTAATGCTTCCATTCTTGCTACTAATGAATTTGGTTTTTTTACAGGATCGTCTTGACCAAAGGGAATAAAATATATATTTTTTGTACTCATTAAACGCATTAAATTATGGCTTAGAGGATAATACCTATTTAATCAGTTTATCGTTTTATATGGGACATATAAATTGACTTAAAAGGAAGTATCATAAAGGATTTAATTGGGGATTGAAACAAGAAAGCAGTTAAAATAATGAATAATGCAATTTCATCCTATTGATGATTGTTAACATAATAGTAAGAGTATACATAATTCAATTGTTTTTTAATGCAAGTATTATAAAATGTTTGTTTGTAATCATTATAGAGTACTCTTAAAAAGCTATCTCTAATCGATTTAATTGTTAAATTATGAAACCTCAAATAACATTCAGTCCAAAAAAACATATTATTTGAAAAAGTTTCATCGTCAATTTCAAAGAATGATCGTACAGCTTTCACTCCCATATTTCCTAACAATACGGAAACATCCTCCACGTCAACATTTGCATCGAGTTCAAAAATGACAATCTGAGAATCACTTCTATGATGTTTTTGTGAACTACTTACTGAGTATCCTATTAATTCACCATTTGTTAGATTTAAAGCAACTACCGATTTGGCATAATCTAATGTCCAATTTTTATAAGCTAGCTCCAACACATCTCTAATTCTAACATTTGAAATTAAATGCTCGGCATGTTTTTGTTCAATCAGTTTTTCCACTTTATTTAGTTGTTTTTTGAATTGATATTCGATAATAACCAACATTCCTCTCTATGATGAATATTTAAACTCACTATCACCATAAATACGTTCCTTTTGTAAAAAAAATGACAGATTTTTGAATAATCTGTCCTAGACTGCTCGCCAAACGCTCGCTTCTTTCGTAATTGGTCTATCTTCGGTGCTCATTATCCCGTAACAAACTAGCAATACTATTCAACTACTTGTATCGTCATATTAGTGTCATGGCCTTTATTATATCTTCAGAAAAAATGATTGCATATTTAGTTTTTTACCGTTGTAAAAGGATAAAAAATATAGTCTAACAAGGGCTGGAGGCATCGTATCTAAAGGTTTGTTAAATTTAAGTGGCCGTCCAAAAATCTTAATCGACACATTAGCGATCTTGACTGTCTTGTCATAAAGGAAAGTGTGAGGGTATCTAAGTGGTTTTTTTCAATAAGAGTTGATTATACGAGCTCCATTTATGGATATTTAATGAGATAATTCCTAAAAACACAAAAAAGAGGTTATCCCTATCACACTATCGGGACACCCTCTAGTTTAATAATCATCCTTATTCTCCAACTCTTGTTTAATAATTTTCCAGCCAATTAGGTGGATTTCTTCGAGGATTTTTATTTTATTTTCTTCCGATACATCAATAGGTGCAATGATATTGACTTTTGTTTTTCCAAATTGATAGGTAGCAGTAAATTCTGTTTGTTTGCTCAGTTTCACCACCCCCGTAATTTATTATATGATTCGTTTGGATACGGACTAACCAATCTTTTAATAAGGTTACGAGAGCTTCACAAATTAATTAATTCCTTAATTAGACATATACATAGTCTAAGAGGTGAAAAATAAATGAAACGTGTTGCTTTGTATTTACGGAAAAGTCGTGCGGATCTTGATGCTGAAGCCCGTGGTGAAGGTGAAACTTTATCAAAACATAAAGAGCAGCTTTTAAAATTCGCACAAGATAGTCAGTTAAATATAATTTGTATTCGGCAGGAAATTGCTTCTGGTGAATCACTTGTTTATCGGCCGGAAATGCTTAAGCTCTTACAAGAGGTCGAAGAATTTAAATATGATGGTGTACTTGTAATGGATATGGATCGGCTTGGACGCGGTAATATGAAGGAACAAGGAATTATATTAGAAACCTTTAAATCTTCCAAAACAAAAATTATTACGCCTAGAAAGACTTATGATCTACATGATGAGTTCGATGAAGAATATAGTGAATTTGAAGCTTTTATGGCTCGAAAAGAGTTGAAAATTATTACTCGTAGACTTCAACGAGGTCGTATTTTATCAGTTCAAAGAGGCAATTACATCGGAACTTTTGCTCCTTATGGCTATGATTTATATGAAACAAAAGAATTTCGTTCTTTAAGTATTAATATTGAACAGGCAACAGTAGTAAAAAGTATTTTCGAATGGTATACAAAAGAATTGATTGGTGCAACTGAGATTGCGAACCGATTAAATCAAATGAATATACCTTCTTTTTCGGGTAAGAAGTGGAGCTATCATTCTATTCTTGAAATGATAAAAAATCCTACTTACATTGGTAAAATAACCTGGAATAAAAAAAATGGCAAGGGTGTAAGAAAGCCTAAATCTGAGTGGCTTATAGTTGATGGAAAACATGATGCAATTATCGATAACGAAGTATTTAATTCGGCACAAGAAATTTTAGGTAGTCGTTATCATGCTCCTTATAATAGTAAGTTAAGCAATCAACTAGCTGGATTAATTTTTTGTAGTAAATGTGGTTCAAAATTACAGCAGCGCTATCCGAAAGGAAAACCTAGACAAATTGTTTGTACAAATAACCGCTGTAATACTCGGTCCTCCTATACTCATTTAGTTGAAGAGAGGATATTACAAGGATTAGAAATTTGGTTAAAAGAGTATAAACTAAGTTTTAAAAATCTATTAGAGATCAACGACTTTGAAGTTATTAATTTAAAAAAACAAGCACTTAAGCAAATCGAAAATGATTTAAAGGAAGTAGAAAAACAAAAAAATAATTTATTTAATTTTTTAGAACGTGGAGTTTATGATGAATCCATTTATATTGAACGCTCTGAGATACTCTCTAATCGTTTTAAAGAGCTCTCAAATAGTAAGACCTTAATAGTAGAAGAATTGTCAAAATATCAACAAAGAGAACAGTTTAAAGAGCAAGTGATTCCAACAGTTGAAAACGTGCTAGATTTATATTTCAAAACAACTGATATAGAACTTAAAAATCGTCTACTGAAATCAATCCTAATTAAGGTTGAATATCAAAAAGAAACACATCAAAAATTAGATGATTTTAGTATTATTCTTTATCCGAAGCTACCAAAATGATTTTGGTGTTTGGTATTATCATCTAAGTCACATTAAATTAGTTCCATTTAAACCTAAAGCATCATTTGTAGAAATACCTAAAACAACAGGGTTTCCATTTCTCAAAGTAGCTTTAGCTGCCATTAATACAGGGCTGTCAGTTTGAGCATTAGCAAACTTACTCATTGAATTACCCGTTAAAGGTGCAATTACCATACAATCTAATTGTACTTTTGGTCCAAATGGTTCTGCTCCTACAATTGAATCAACTGTTTTACGCCCTGTTATTTCTTCAATTTTTTTGATCCAGTCTTCTCCTACACCAAATCTTGTTGTTGTACTTTTTACTGTAAATGTAACTACAGGATATACGTCAGCTCCATCATCGACTAATTTTTGAATTTGGGGTACGACCTCTTCATAAGTACAATGAGAACCTGTAATTCCAAATCCTATTTTCTTACCTTTTAAACTCATTACGATTGCTCCTTCCTTTTCTCTAAATCTTCTTTTAATAGCTGTGTTAGTACGTTTGCGATTATTTGCCCTGCTGTTTTAGGAGCAACGATTCCTGGTAAACCTGGTGCTAATAATGCTTTAATACCTCTTTTTTCAGCATAACGAAAATCTGTTCCTCCAGGTTTTGAAGCTAAATCAATAATTAGCGCATGTGGCTGTAATTTTGAAATGACCCCTGCAGTGACAATTAAAGTAGGAACTGTATTAATAACAATATCAACATCCTTTAAGGCTTCTTCAATGTTCTTGAATTCAAATGCTTCTAAGCCCATTTCAACGATTCTTGCAATATGTTCAGATTTACGAGCGCCTACTTTTACTTTAGCCCCTAAATTATGAAAGGTCCTTCCGACACTCATTCCTGTGCGACCTAAACCTAATACCGCTACTTTAGAATTATGAATCGTGTATTCAGTGTGTTGAATTACCATCATAATTGTTCCTTCAACAGTTGGAATACTATTATAAATTGCTACATCATCACGTTCAAATAATTTTACTAATTTTCGATTTGAAGCTGCAACTATACTATCTAAGTAAGAGTTACTGATTCCGGAGTAAATCGTACAATGAGCTGGAGTACTATCTAATATTTCTTTCGTCAAAACAACTTTTTCATTTGAAAAAATTGTATCAACAACTCCTTCAATATTCGTACCTGGTACTGGTAGAAGAATTGCATCTAGATCTTCAAAATTAGCATCTGCCATTAATTCTTTTGATGCACTTGTAAAACCACTATCTAATTGTTCGAAACCTATTAATGTTACTTTTGCGTCTAACTCTGTTAACTTCCGAATAACTTCTAACTGTCTGGCGTCCCCGCCAATAACAGCAATGTGCAAGCCAGTTAACATGCAGCATTCACCTTCTTTACTTCACTATGGTAAATGGAAATTAATAATTTGTAAGCAGGACTACCGCCTAACATCTTTCTCCTAAATATCTTATGAATCTTCCTTTGCATTGGTGAAGATTCTTTCTAAAATTAAGGCCCAGTAATCAAAAAGTATTTATCAGAAAAAATAAAAGAGGATCCTTAACCTTTGTTAAGGACCCTCTCATTCATAATCTTAATGTTTTAAATTAGATGGAATTATCCCATCTGGACTAACTAATGCAACTGCATAATCGTCTGTAAAGACAAAGTTTGCAATATCATTTACATTTTCAATCGTAACGTCATCAATTAATTTGATTATTTCATCTAATGAACGATGATGACCAATCATTAATTCATTTTTACCATTACGACTCATTCTGCTATTTGTACTTTCTAAGCCTAACATTAAATTACCTTTTAATTGTTCTTTACAATTAATTAATTCTTTTTCTGATATGCCATCTGCCTTTAAAACTTTTAAAGTTTCTTGGATTGTTTCAAATAATTGGTTTACTTGGCTTTTACCAGTACCACCATATATTGCCACCATACCACTGTCTTGATATGCAGAATGATATGAGAAAACTGAGTAAGCAAGTCCTTTTTGTTCACGAACATCTTGGAATAATCGACTACTCATACTACCGCCAAGAATATTATTTAAGGCGATTAATGGATATAAATCCTTATGTCCTAGTTCAAGACCTCTATATCCGATACAAAGATGTGCTTGTTCTGTTTCTTTTTTACGAGAAATTTCTCCATAATGAATTGTAGGAATCCCAAAGTTAACGTCTTTCTTTTTCCCTTCATAATTTCCAAATAAATCTTCAACTCGTTTAATAAAAGATTCATCAATATTACCAGCAATCGAAATAACGACTTGATCTGGTGTATAAAAATCATTCATATATTGGCGTAGTGTATCGCCATTAAAAGTTTTTAAAGTTTCTTCAGTACCTAATATTGGATACCCTAGTGGATGAGTTTCATACATAACCTTGCTTAGTAAGTCATGTACTAAGTCATCTGGTGTATCATCGTACATTTTAATTTCTTCTAGTACTACATTTTTTTCTTTTTCTAATTCACCCTCGTCAAAAGTTGAATTAAAGAACATATCCCCTAGTACTTCTAATGCGTAATCTGCATGTGTATCTAAAACTTTAGCGTAATAACAAGTATATTCTTTTGAAGTAAAAGCATTTACTTGTCCACCAATTGAATCAAAACTTTCCGCAATTTCTTTAGCATTGCGCGTTTTAGTACCTTTAAAGAACATATGCTCTAGAAAATGCGAAACGCCATTTAATTCTGGTGTTTCATTGTATGAACCAGTTTTAATCCATACACCTAGTGCAACGGAACGAACCGTTGAAATATTTTCAATAACTACTCTTACTCCATTTTTACAAGTATGTCGTACAATCATGTAATGCCTCCTATGTATACACCATCTATTTACAATTGTAATAAGATTGAAAAATTTAACTATATTTTACAATCATCTTAACAAAGCTGAATTCAATTGTCATTTGTTTTCAACTTTTTTAATTGTATCGTACCGTTTTTCATCTAATAAAGTTGAGATATTTACAACTTTCCTTCCTGATGTCTCAATTCTTGTAATCAATTCATCAAGCGCATCAGCTGTCGGTTTGGTTGGATGCATAAGAACGATCGTACCATTTTCTGCTTTTTTCATGACACGATTAATAATGACTTCTCTTGGTGGCTTTTGCCAATCAATCGTATCTGCTGTCCACATAATTGTTTTTAACCCTAAACTTGAAGCAATTTTTACCACTTCATCACGATAGCTACCGCTTGGAGGGGCAAACCATTCAACTTTATGATCGGTTGTAGCTAAAATTACAGAATTTGTTTCCACTATTTCATTTCTTATTTGTTGACTGCCTAATCTTGCCATATCAGGATGTGTATACGAATGATTACCAACCTCTTGGTCCGCAGCAATAATTAATTGAGCAACAGTTGGGTTATTTTTTACCCATCTACCTTCTAGAAAGAAAGTTGCTTTTGCATTGTGCTTCTTTAACACTTCCAACATTCTTGGAATGTATTCATTTCCCCAAGCCACATTAATCGTAAACGCTACCATTGGTTTTTCCGGATTCCCTTTATACACTGGTGATGGAGGTAAATCTTTTAAGTGAATTTTAGGAGAAACTTCTTTAAAAACTAGCTTACTCTTATCGAATTTGCCTTTTGCCTTCATTTTCCTATACGATGCATCTACATCAACCGCTAAACCGTTATACCCAGGAATGGCCTTCCAAACCGAATCCAAATAAGCATCTTTAGGAGGTATTTCATATGATGGTGCGTTTGTTTTAATTTCAGCTAGTAAATCATTTGTTTTTGCTGTTACTAGTGACGATTTTGCATTTAAATTCCTTACGTAATGATTAGTGTAATGATTTCTAACTACTAGAGTTGCTAGAAATAATGCCACAACTAATGCTAAGACTTTTAACCTACCTCTACTCATTTCCTAAACACCCTCCTACTAGAAGGAATATGATATTTTTGAATAAAATAGAACAAGCTCCCTACAAAATTATGTACTTATATGGTAATTTCTAGTTCTACTTTTTTATTGTAACCAAAAAAAAATATGAAACACAAAAAAATGCAGGAAAAAATAGGAAATGCGGAATCAAGGAAAGGAAGTATCTAGAAAGAGAGGGTAAAACAAAAAAATAAAAAAAAACAACAGGTTCACCTTAAGTGCCTGTTGTTCTTTATTATAAGGAAAGCTATACACTTTCTCTTTTTTAGTTTTGTTCAGCTTTTTCTTTTTGCTCTTTTAATACTGCTTTGCGAGATAAGTTAACTCGGCCTTGTTTGTCGATTTCAGTTACTTTTACAAGGATTTCGTCCCCAAGTGAAAGTACATCTTCAACTTTTGCAATACGCTCTTCTGCTATTTCAGAAATGTGTACTAAGCCATCTTTACCTGCAAAAATTTCAACGAATGCGCCGAATTTTTCAATACGTTTAACTTTACCCATGTATAGTTGGCCTACTTCTACTTCACGAACAAGGTCTTCAATAATTTGTTTTGCACGCTCGTTCATAGGTTGGTCTACAGATGAGATAAATACAGTACCATCTTGTTCAATGTCAATTTTTACGCCAGTTTCTTCAATAATTTTATTGATTTGTTTTCCACCAGGTCCGATAACATCTTTAATTTTATCTGGATTAATTGACATCATTAAGATTTTTGGAGCAAACTCAGATAATGCTGTTCTTGGTTCGCTAATTGTTGCCAACATTGAATCAAGAATTTGCATACGTCCAATTTTCGCTTGTTCTAAAGCTTCTTTTAAAATTTGTTCTGATAATCCATCGATCTTAATGTCCATTTGAAGTGCAGTAACACCTTTTGCAGTACCTGCAACTTTAAAGTCCATATCTCCTAAGTGATCTTCCATACCTTGAATATCTGTAAGGACTGAATAATGTTCACCAGATTTAATTAATCCCATTGCAATACCTGCAACTGGTGCTTTAATTGGTACACCTGCATCCATCATTGCTAATGTACTTGCACAAATACTAGCTTGTGAAGTTGATCCATTTGATTCAAGAACTTCTGAAACAAGACGGATTGTGTATGGGAAGTCTTTTTGATCCGGAATACTTGGCTCAAGAGCTCTTTCTCCTAGTGCTCCGTGACCAATTTCACGACGACCTGGTCCACGAATTGGTCCTGTTTCCCCAACGCTAAATTGTGGGAAATTATAATGGTGCATAAATCGTTTTGATTCTTCAATACCTAATCCATCAAGGATTTGTACGTCACCTAGAGCACCTAGTGTACAAATACTTAACGCTTGAGTTTGCCCACGAGTGAATAAACCAGAACCATGCGTACGTGGTAGTAAACCAACTTGTGAAGATAATGGACGGATTTCATCTAATTTTCTTCCATCTGGACGTACTTTTTCAACTGTAATTAATCGGCGAACTTCTTCTTTTACAAGCATTGAAAGAATTTCTTTTACTTGTCCAATTGTCTCGTCGTCCGCTTCATTTTCTTCAAAATGTAGAACAACGCGTTCTTTTACTACATTGATCGCATCTTCACGAGCATGTTTTTCATGAACTTGGATTGCTGCGTTTAATTCTTCTTCACAAATTTCGCGAATTTGTTTTTCTAATTCCGCATTAATTTCATGAAGTTGAATTTCTAATTTTTCTTTACCAATTTGAGCTACTATATCTTCTTGGAAAGCAATTAATTTTTTAATTTCTTCATGACCAAACATGATTGCTTCAAGCATTACTTCTTCTGGCACTTCGTCAGCTCCAGCTTCAACCATGTTAATTGCATCTTTTGTTCCAGCTACGGTTAAATTAATGTCACTGTTTTCAGCTTGTTCAACAGTTGGATTAATAATAAATTCGCCGTTTATACGACCGACTACTACTCCAGCAATTGGTCCATTAAAAGGAATGTCAGATACGCATAGAGCTAATGAACTACCAAACATAGCAGCCATTTCTGATGAGCAATCTTGATCTACACTCATAACCATACTGATTACTTGTACTTCATTACGGAATCCATCTGCGAATAATGGTCGAATTGGACGGTCAATTAATCGACTCGCTAAAATTGCTTTTTCACTTGGTCTACCTTCACGTTTAATAAATCCACCAGGAATTTTACCTACTGCATATAAACGCTCTTCATAGTTTACTGTTAATGGGAAAAAGCTAACTTTTTTAGGTTCTTTTGATGCAGTTGCTGATGATAATACGACAGTATCTTCGTATCTTACTAAAACTGCTCCATTTGCTTGCTTAGCTAATTGTCCTACTTCAACTGTAAGAGTTTTACCAGCAAGCTCCGTGGAAAAAACGTGCTTTTGTTGTTCCATATGGTATAAATACCCCTCTCTAATTTACAATTCAATGTTTAGATTAAATTATGTAAAAAATCGTATATTCTCTATTATCTCCTATGTTTAGTAAAGAAATCAACTAACGAGAAAAAGAGATTAAATATTTATAAATTTAACATCGAATGAACACTTAATTTAAGTCGATATGTATAAGAAAAAGCGGGAAGAATCCCGCTTTTTCTAAAAGTATCAAATTAATACTCGAAATTAACGACGTAAACCTAATTTGTTAATTAATTCACGGTAACGAGTAATGTCTTTGTTACGTAAGTAGTTAAGTAAGTTACGACGCTTACCAACCATTTTTAATAAACCACGACGAGAGTGGTGATCTTTTTTGTGAGTACGTAAGTGCCCATTTAAAGAGTTAATGTTTTCAGTTAAAACTGCAATTTGAACTTCTGGAGAACCAGTATCGTTTGCATGAGTTTTGTAAGTGCTGATAATTTCGTTTTTACGTTCTTGAGTTAATGCCATGTTAATTCACCTCATAATATTATTGTTGAACACCTATCACCTAGCAGTCGTCGGTGAATCGATCAGCCAAGCAACGGTTTTTCAAATACTTTATTAAGTTTACATTGTTTTAACTATAAAAGCAAGTCTTGTAAATTAGTTATTTCGAAAATAACTTTTTACAGTTTCTCGATCTTTTTGTAATTGATCAATCAGTTCATTGATTCCATTAAATTTCTTTTCATCACGTATTCTTGTGTACCAGAATAATTCTACTTCATTTCCATAAATATCATCGTTAAAATCAAATATATTTACTTCAATTGTTTGTTTTTGGAATTCATGATAAAAAGTTGGTTTGTATCCTATATTACACATACCTTCATACAGTTGTCCGTTAACGATACATTTTACTGCATAAACACCAACTGAAGGTAATGCATACGGTATTGAAACAGAAATATTAGCTGTCGGAAATCCAATTGTTCTACCACGTTTGTCCCCGTCTACAACTATTCCCTTTATTTGATACTGTCTACCAAGTAAATGAGTAGCATCTTCCATTTCGCCGGCTTTTATTGCTTCTCTAATGCGAGTCGAACTAACTTTTTCTTCATCTAAAACAAATTTCGTTACGGTTGATTGAGTAAATTCACCTCGAGAATGGAATGGTAATGATTCCATGTTCCCTTTACCATATTTTCCAAATGAAAAATCAAATCCAGCTACAACATGTTTTGCATTTAAAGAAATAATATATTGATCGACAAATTCTTGTGGTTGGAGATTTGCAAATTCCTCTGAAAATTCAACTACAAATAATTGGTCTACACAAAGTTTCTCCATCCACTTCACTTTTAGTTCCAAAGGCGTCAAATAAGAAATCGCATCATCACGATTTCCAAGTATAGCAGATGGATGAGGATCAAATGTCATTACTGATAATAATAATCCTTTTTCATCCGCAATCTCTTTGGCTGTTTTTATGACTTGTTGATGACCTATATGTACTCCATCAAAAAAGCCAAGTGCTAAGACCGTTTCTTTACAATCTTCTTTTTTTATTGAATGAGGATGGGTGATTTTTATTACTTTTGTCATTTATATCACCTTTTCTATAATCAAGTCTCTTTTCCCATTATAGAACAATGATTAAAATTTATATAGTTTTTTCTATTGGTTATGAAATACTCTTGTTGGTTTAATGACTTGATTATTTTTAGGATTTGGAGTATACATTGCAATAATTTTGTTATTTTCGTTATAGACTGCAATATATTCTTCTTCTTTACAATTCATTGTGTTAGGAAAAAATCCACCATTAAATACTCTTACTTCTTCTTCGGCAGTCACATTTAAACGAGGATACTCATTTAGTGCTTGCTCCATCGTTAGCATCACACGATCAAGAGTTGCTGCTTCAGTAGCTTCTTCTAGTTCCTCTAATGTTACACAATCATCTATTGTAAATGCACCAGCTTTTGTTCTAGTTAAATAAGACATATGTGCAGGGTAACCTAACAGTTCACCCATTTGAACAGCTAACGTCCTAATATATGTACCTTTACTACAGAACACTTCAAATTTAAATGAAATTGTTTCTCCTTCAAATACTTCTCGATCATCAAGTAACATCATTTCAAAAATCGTAATCGTTCTAGTTGGACGTTCTACTTCGATTCCTGCTCGCGCATATTCATATAACTTTTTACCATTTACTTTAACTGCTGAATACATTGGAGGTGTTTGCTGAATATCACCTGTTAATTGATTTAAAACAGTTAAAATTTCTTCACGAGTAATAACTCGATCAACATTCTTTTGCTCAACTATTTCACCATGTGCATCCTCAGTTGTTGTAGAAAAACCTAAAGTAATTTCACCAATATATTTTTTACGATCATCAGTTAAATATGGTATTAGCTTTGTTGCTTCACCAATACATATTGGCAAAACACCCGTTACTTCGGGATCAAGTGTACCTGTATGACCAACCTTTTTTGTTTTTAAAATTTTTCTAATTTTAAAGACACAGTCATGAGAGGTAAGACCTGCTGGTTTATTCAGTGCGATTACGCCATTCATCTTATCACCTATAATTTATTTTTTGCATGATGAAAAATGGATAGACGAATCACTCGCCTATCCATTCATTATCAGTTATTTTCTTTATTAATTTGAGTTAGCAATGTTTCAATTCGATTACCATAATCGACTGACTCATCAAATTCAAAAATTAATTCTGGAGTCTTACGTAAACGAATACGTTGACCAATTTCAGAACGAATAAATCCTTTTGCTTTCGCTAAACCAATTAATGTATTCTGACGTTGTTCATCGTCACCTAATACTGAAATATAGACTTTAGCTTGTTGAAGGTCACCAGTTACTTGAACGTCAGTAACTGTTACGAAGCCGATTCTTGGATCTTTAATTTTTCTACCAATAATTTCACCAAGCTCTTTCTTCATTTGTTCCCCAACTCGATGTGCTCTTACTTTCATACTTTCACCTCTATCTTACAAAGCAAAACATTTCGTGCTTTCATACGATTAGTTTAACTAATTGTATAAATAATTATTTATGTTGCTTACCTAATCATTTGAGACCGGTTCACTTTTTCTAACATAAAGCGACTTGCCCCTCTAATTAGCTTACTTCGGGGGCAAAGTGAGTCGCTTCATTTTTCGTTATTTACGTTTAATTTCTTCCATTACATAAGCTTCGATTACGTCGCCTTCTTTAATATCATTGTATTTCTCGATCGTAATACCACATTCGTAGTTTGTAGCTACTTCTTTAACGTCATCTTTGAAACGTTTTAAAGTATCTAATTGACCTTCAAATACAACAATACCGTCACGAATTAAGCGAACTCCGCTATCACGAGTGATTTTACCTTCAGTTACATAACATCCAGCAATTGTTCCAACTTTTGATACTTTAAATACTTGGCGTACTTCCGCTTGACCGATTACTTTTTCTTCGAACTCAGGGTCTAGCATACCTTTCATCGCAGCTTTGATCTCTTCGATTGCTTTGTAAATAATACGGTGTAATCGAATATCAACTTTTTCTAAATCAGCAGTACGTTTTGCATTTACATCAGGACGTACATTGAAACCAATAATGATTGCATTAGATGCTGAAGCTAAGATTACATCAGACTCAGTAATTGCACCTGCGCCAGTATGGATAATTTTAACTTTTACGCCTTCAACTTCAATTTTTTGTAATGAACCTGCCATCGCTTCAACAGAACCTTGTACGTCTGCTTTTACAATTAAGTTGATTTCTTTTACATTACCTTCTTGAATTTGAGCAAATAAATCTTCAAGAGATAATTTTGAGCTTTCGCTACGTTGTTGAAGAACTGCTTTTGAAGCACGAGCTTCACCAACTTGACGTGCACGTTTCTCATCAGCAAATACCATAAAGCGGTCGCCAGCTTGAGGAACTTCATTTAAACCAGTAATTTCCACTGGAGTTGATGGGCCAGCTTCTTTAATTCGACGACCTAAGTCATTTACCATCGCACGTACACGACCAAATGAAGTACCAACTACAATTGGATCTCCTACTTTTAATGTACCATTTTGAACTAATAATGTTGCAACTGAACCTTTACCTTTATCTAATTCAGCTTCAATTACAGTTCCTAGTGCTTTACGAGTAGGATTTGCTTTATATTCTTCTACTTCACTAACTAAAAGAATCATTTCAAGTAACTGATCAACACCTTCACCATTTAATGCTGAAATTGGAACAAAGATTGTGTCTCCACCCCATGCCTCTGATACAATACCGTGTTCAGTTAATTCCTGCATTACACGATCTGGGTTTGCAGCTTCTTTATCCATTTTATTCACAGCAATGATAATAGGTACTTCTGCTGCTTTTGCGTGGTTGATTGCTTCTACTGTTTGAGGCATAACACCGTCATCAGCTGCTACAACGATAATTGTAATATCAGTAACTTGTGCTCCACGTGCACGCATTGTAGTAAACGCTGCGTGACCAGGAGTATCTAAAAATGTAATTTTCTTTCCTTCGATTTCTACTTGGTAAGCACCGATATGTTGAGTGATACCACCTGCTTCTCCAGCAGTTACCTTTGATTTACGAATATAGTCAAGTAAAGTTGTTTTACCATGGTCAACGTGACCCATAATTGTTACAACTGGTGGACGTTCTTCTAAAGAAGCTTCATCATCAGCTTCATCAATAAAGCCTTCGAATTCTGTTTCATCAACAATTACTTCTTCTTCTACTTCAACACCATAGTCACTTGCTAATAATTCTATTGTGTCTTTATCAAGGTCTTGGTTAATTGTTGCCATAATGCCAAGCATGAATAATTTTTTAATTAATTCTGATGGTTCTTTACCTAATTTTTTTGCAAGCTCAGATACTTTTAAAGAACCTGAGAAAATTATTTTATTTGAGGTATTATCGGTCGAGTTATTTTTATGATTCATATTTTGAATGCCTTTCTTTATCCCTGTCGTTTGTCGATCTTCATTTTGACTGCTTTGCTTTTGGCTATCAGTCTTTTTCTTTTTATTACTGTTCTTTTTTGACTTTACTTCTGTTTCTTCTAGTTGATAATCTTCTTCGAAATCAAGCTCTTCACTAACTTCTACATTAAATGCAGGAATTACCTTAAAAGAAGGTTTAGCTTTTTGGGGTTGTTTTATCTCAACAGTTTTAGGCTGAAAACTCACATTTAACTTTTCAACAATATCTTCTGCAATTGTGGCCATATGATTCTTTACTTCGATTTTTAAATCCTTGAGTCTTTCAATAATTTCCTTACTTGAAACATTTTGCTTTTTAGCATACTCATAAATTCTAATTTTCGTCATACGTTCACCCCCAGATTAGTCCATTAATTTAATAATGTCTGAAGTTTTGTTGCAAATCCTTGATCAGTAATTGCAACGACCACGCGAGCATCTTTCCCAATAGCGTGCCCTAATTCATATCGATTTTCAACATAGCAAAGTGGTGTATTGTAATAAGTTGTTTTGTCTTTTATTTTCTTCGCGGTTAAATCGGAAGCATCCTTTGACAAAATCACTAGCTTTGCTCTTTTTTGCTGGACCTCTTTTACAACTAACTCCTCGCCTGAAACCACTTTTCGAGCTCTAGCTGCAAGTCCTAATAATGACAAGCCTTTATCTATCATGTTTGGTCCTTTTCAATAAAAGCAATTAGTTCGTCATATAAGCTAGTATCAATTTTAGCGTTTAATTGCTGTTCTAAAGTATTTTTTTGTTGAGCTAGTTTCACAACTTCAACAGATTTTGTTAAGTACGCGCCACGACCCGATTTTTTACCACTTGGATCAATTGACACTTCTCCTTCTTTAGAACGCACAATTCTTATTAATTCTTTTTTTGGTTTCATTTCTTGTGTAACAACACACTTACGTAATGGAATTTTTCGATTCATGAGTTTACTCACTCCTCATTAAAGTCGTCAGCGTAAGCTTCAAAACTATCATTAGAAACTGTTACTTCTTGTGCTGGTGATGTATAGTCAATCCCAATTTTATCTGCATCTGACTGTGATTTAATATCAATTTTCCATC
This sequence comes from Gottfriedia sp. NPDC056225, assembly GCF_042267765.1. Lineage (NCBI taxonomy): Bacteria > Bacillati > Bacillota > Bacilli > Caryophanales > Bacillaceae > Gottfriedia > Gottfriedia sp. NPDC056225. The sequence goes on from NZ_JBHJTJ010000007.1 coordinate 146,039, forward strand.
CAGTTAAACGCGCAGCTAATCTTGCATTTTGACCTCTTTTTCCAATTGCAAGAGACAATTGGTGATCCGGCACAACTACAGTAGTTGCTTTATCATCTTCATTAACTAAAACTCTAATGACTTGTGATGGACTTAGTGCATTTGCTACAAATTCTACTGGATCAGAAGACCAACGTACAATGTCAATCTTTTCACCTTTTAATTCATTCACGATTGATTGAACACGTTGTCCTTTTTGACCTACACAAGCACCTACTGGATCTAAATCTGGATTTGATGTATAGACTGAAATTTTAGAGCGGTCTCCAGCTTCACGAGCTACAGAACGAATTTCTACAACTCCATCATATATTTCAGGTACTTCAGTTTCAAATAAGCGTTTTAGTAATCCAGGGTGTGTACGTGATACAAAAATTTGTGGTCCTTTAGACGTTTTTTCAACTTTTGTAACAAATACTTTAATGCGGTCATGGATTTTGTATTTCTCAGTTGGAATTTGTTCTGTTACAGGAAGCACTGCTTCTATTTTACCTAAGTTAACATAAATTGCTCGAGAGTCGATACGTTGTACTGTACCTGTCATCATATCTTCTTGACGATCAATGTATTCAGAGTAAATTACACCGCGTTCTGCTTCACGAACTCTTTGTGTTACTACTTGTTTAGCAGTAGTTGCAGCAACTCGTCCAAAGTCTTTTGGAGTTACTTCTAACTCAATGACATCTCCAACCATAAAGTTTGGATTATGCGTTTGAGCTTCTTCAACAGTAATTTCTAAACGAGTATCAAACACATTGCTTACAACTTCTTTTCTTGCAAATACACGAATTGAACCATTATGTAGGTTAAAATCAACTCGAACATTTTGTGCTTGATTAAAATTACGTTTATAAGCAGAAATTAAAGCCGCTTCAATCGCTTCAATTACCACATCTTTGCTAATTCCTTTTTCTCTTTCAATTATTTCTAATGCTGTTAATAACTCCGAACTCATTAAAAGTACCCCCTACTTAGAAAAACGTAACAGCAAGTCTTGCACTTGCGATTTTTGGTGTTGGAATTGTAATCATTTTTTTTCTCGTTTTAATCGTTAATTCTAACTGAACTTCTTCTGACGTATAGGATATTAATTTTCCTTCAAATTTCTTTTCGTCAAGGATTGGCTCGTAAGTTTTGATGAAAACTTGTTTTCCAATCGCTTTGATAAAGTCCTGTTCTTTTTTTAATGGACGCTCAGCACCAGGTGATGAAACATCTAAGAAGTAAAGATTTTCAATTGGATCTTTTTCATCTAATACTTCACTAAGTTTTTCACTTACTCCGGCACATTGTTCCAAATCAATTCCATTCTCACTATCTATAAATACTCGAAGGAACCAGTCTTTTCCTTCTTTTACGTATTCTACATCAACTAATTCTAATCCTAGTTGTTCAATTATTGGTTGCGCTAATTCCGTTACAACCTCTGTGACCTTCTTACTCAAGAAGTATCCTCCTTCCAAACATAACAAGATGAAAATTCCCTGCTATTTAGCAGGGAAATTATCTTTAGTATTTCCAATTTACACAATAATCGTAACCTAAAATTAAGGTTAATATCATCGGTAAAAGATGAATTGGGTAATAAGAAAGAGCAGGTTCCCCTGCTCTCCAAAAAAAATCCCGTGCTAAATCACATCTGTATTTACTATACCATAATTCCCAAGTTTTGCAAACTTTAAAAGCCATCGAATAGTGATAATTGATTTTGATCTGGTAAATTTTGTAAACAGCCTTGTTTATCTAGATATTCTAATACTGTTTTAGAAATTTTACTTCTTTGTTGTAAATCTTCTTTTGAAAGGAATTCACCGTCTTCTCTTGCTGTTACAATGTTTTTAGCAGCATTTGTCCCTAATCCTGGAATCGAATTGAATGGAGGTAATAATTTATTACCATTTACTAAAAATTCATCGGAACTTGATCGATATAAATCCATTTTTTCAAATGAAAAGCCTCTTTCACACATTTCTAACGCTAACTCAAGTACAGTCATTAAACTTCTTTCTTTAACTGATGCATCTAATCCCTTTATGGCAATTTCTTCAATTTTTACTTTGATCGTACTTGGACCTGTGATCATTGCTTCAATATCAAAATCTTCTGCACGTACTGTAAAATAAGCAGCATAATAAAGAATTGGATGATGTACTTTGAAATAAGCAATTCGTACCGCCATCAAAACGTATGCAGCAGCATGCGCTTTCGGGAACATGTACTTAATTTTTTTACAAGAATCAATATACCATGCAGGAACCTTATTATTTCTCATTTCCTCTTCCCACTCTGGTGGTACACCTTTACCTTTACGAACAGATTCCATTATTTTAAATGCTAATGATGGATCTAATCCTTGATAAATTAAATAAACCATAATGTCATCACGACAACCAATTACTTCAGATAGAGAACATGTTCCGCTGTTTATTAACTCAGACGCATTTCCTAACCATACATCGGTACCATGTGATAGACCTGATATTTGAACTAGTTCAGAAAATGTAGATGGCTTCGTATCTTCTAACATTTGACGAACGAATTTTGTTCCAAATTCAGGAATTCCATAAGTACCTGTTTTACAGCCAATCTGTTCTTCTGAAACACCTAATGGCTCAGGTCCCGCAAATATTTTCATTACTTCAGGATCATCAGTAGGAATTGTTTTTGGATCAATTCCACTTAAGTCTTGAAGCATACGGATAACGGTTGGATCATCGTGTCCAAGAATATCAAGTTTTAATAAATTATCATGGATTGAGTGGAAATCAAAATGAGTCGTTTTCCATTCAGACTTCACATCATCGGCTGGGAACTGAATTGGAGAAAAATCAAAAATGTCCATATAATCTGGTACAACGATAATCCCCCCTGGATGTTGACCAGTTGTTCTTTTAACACCTGTACATCCCATCGCTAAGCGATCATATTCAGCCCCTCGTAAAGTCAGATTATGATCATTTGCATAGCCTCTTACATAACCGTAAGCTGTTTTATCAGCTACGGTACCAATTGTACCTGCACGATACACGTAGTCCTCACCAAATAGTACTTTTGTGTAGTTGTGAGCAGTTGGTTGATATTCTCCGCTGAAATTCAAATCAATATCAGGAACCTTATCCCCTTTAAATCCAAGGAAGGTTTCGAAAGGAATATCATGTCCATCTTTTTTAAATGCTGTTCCACATTCTGGACAATCTTTATTAGGTAAATCAAATCCCGATCCTACAGATCCATCATTGAAGAACTCTGAGAGTTTACAATTTGGACAGACATAATGTGGTGGAAGTGGATTTACTTCCGTTATTTCTGTCATCGTCGCAACTAGTGATGATCCTACAGATCCCCTTGAACCTACTAGGTAACCGTCATCTAAAGATTTTTTTACTAGTTTATGTGAAATCAAGTAAATTACGGCGAATCCATGCCCAATGATACTTTTCAATTCTTTTTCAAGACGCGCTTCTACAATTTCAGGTAACTGCTCCCCATAAATAGACCTTGCCATTTGATAGCTCATATCACGAACTTCATCTTCTGCGCCTTCAATTTTTGGAGTATATAAGTCATCTTTAATTGGTTTAATATCTTCAATTAAACTAGAAATTTTTTGAGTATTTGTAACGACGATCTCTTTTGCTTTTTCTTCTCCTAAAAATGCGAAAGAAGCTAGCATTTCATCAGTTGTTCTAAAATGAACATCCGGTAAGCGATGTCGATTTAATGGATTTGCTCCGCCTTGAGAACCAACTAAAATTTTGCGATAAATTTGGTCTTCTTTTTGTAAGTGATGTACGTTACCAGTACCAACTACAATTTTTTCTACTTTTTCGGCCATTTTCACTAGCTTTGAGATTACTTCTCTTAAATGTTGTTCATTTCGAACAAGTTCTAATTCTATTAAATGTAATAATGTTTCTGGTGGCATTACTTCAATATAATCATAAAATTCCATTAGCTTTTCTGCTTCTTCAGGAGATTTTTGAACACTCGCCTCAAAAACTTCACCTTTATCACAAGCAGATCCAACTAATATTCCTTCACGATGTTTTACTAATAATGATCTAGGTACCCTTGCAACTCGATGATGATAATGAAGATGGGAATATGAAACAATTTTAAACAAGTTTTTTAGACCTATCTCATTCGTTGCAAGTAAAGTCGCATGTGATGGTCGTGCTCGTTTATACGCATCGCCTTTCCCCATATTATTATTTAGCTCGTCATGATAATTCATATCCTGCTCTGCTGCATCTTTAAGCATTTTTAGAAGCAAGAAACCAGTGGCTTCAGCATCATAAATCGCTCTATGATGTTGTGTTAAGTTAATATCGAATTTTTTACATAGTGTATTTAAGCGGAAGTTTTTAAAATCTGGATACAAGTTTCTAGCTAACTCAAGCGTATCAATTACACCGTTATTCGTAATTCCAATATCAAATTTTTTAAAGCCCATTTGAATAAAGCCCATATCAAATGATGCATTATGTGCGACAAGTATATCGTCACCCATCCACTCTTTAAATTCCCGAAGAATAACGTCTACATTTGGAGCATCTTTAACCATTTCGTCTGTAATTCCAGTTAATTCGATTGTAGTTGCGCTTAAAGGGTGATGTGGATTTGCGAATCGTTCAAATCGATCAATAATTTCACCTTTATGAATCTTAACAGCAGCTAATTCGATAATCGTATCGTAAACCGCTGATAGTCCAGTTGTCTCTACGTCAAATACAACATAGGTTGCTTCCTCTAATGAAACATGAGATGGATTATATGCTGTTGGAACACCATCATTTACTAGATTTATTTCAACACCATATAATATTTTCACACCAAGTTTTTTACCTGTTCCAAATGCTTCTGGGAAGGACTGTACAACTGCATGATCCGTGATGGCAATTGCCTCATGTCCAAACTTACTTGCTTGCTTAACTAAGTCTCCTGCTGAAACTACAGAATCCATTTGGCTCATATGAGTATGTGCATGTAACTCGATTCTGCGCTCACCTTCTTTTGCCTTATCCTTCCGTTCTTCAGGAGTAATCTCATTAATATCATTTGCCATCATCACTAAATCACGTACAAATGTATCATTTTGTACTGATCCTCTTACTTTTAACCACATACCCTTTTTGATTCTATTTAACATCGGGATATCTTCTTTGTCTCTAGAGAACATTTTCACTAGTATTGAGCTAGTGTAATCTGTCATTTTAAACGTAATTAAGACCCTGCCACTTTTAAGTTCACGTACTTCAGAATCAAATACATAACCTTGGACTACAACACGTTTTTCTTCTTCAATGATTGACGAGATTGTATTAATTTCTGTTTCCTTAATATAATAACCGACAACTAGAGGACCTTGTGGTTCATCTCCCTCAGCCTCTTCTGCCTCTCTCTTATCTAATTCAACAAGTACTTCCATCGCTCTTTTGCGATCTTCCTCAGCCTTTTTCTCAAGAAACTCGGCTTTTTCTTCTACATTTTCAAGAATCGTATTCTCAAAAAATAATTTTGGAAAGCCTACTTTTTGGTATAAGTCTTGAAGCTGAGGTACATATCTACTTGTAAATGTATTTTCTTCAATTAGACTATTTAAATTAATCGTTACTTTATTATTTTCAACTGAAGGTATTGCTCCTTCTATATGTTGTAAAATTGGAGATTTTGATTCAACTGATTGAATCATAAATGACCAATAATCGATTACTTTTTGTTCTTCAATAGTTAGGTTATCTGTTTTAATAACTACTGAAACATCTGCTATATGTTTAAACGTCCTTAATAAACTTGTAACAAAAACTTGAAACGTTGCAAAAGGTAAAACATTTTCTATTTTAAAGATAAACTGCCATTTTCTTTCACTTTTATTTACTTCAAGATTTACGATTTCTCCGTTTTTAAAATACAGTTCTCGCATTTCTTGAGGAAATTGAAGTTGATCTAATAATAGCTGAAAACGTTCCTCTCGAGTTTGTCCCATTCTTTCACCAACCTTTTAAAAAATTGCATTAAAAAATACAATACATTTTTGAAATTATAAAAGTCTAGATTTTGACTAAAAATTGAAAGTACCTCTCAAAAAAGAGGTACTTTCATTATTTGTGTGCCCGTCACCCTTTAAGAGGTCGACCCACTTTTATTTTATTTTAACATATTTATTTCATTCACAAGGTTAGAAATTTCTACTTCTTTGCTAACTTGTCCATCTCTAGTTTTTAATTCTACAATTCCTTCTGCAGCCTTTTTACCAACTACTACACGTACAGGAATACCGAAAAGATCTGCATCTGCGAACTTAACGCCTACGCGTTCATTTCGATCATCTAGTAATACATCTTGTCCAATTTCTTTTAATGTTTTATAAATATCATCCGCTAGAGTAACTTGCTCTTCATTCTTTGTATTTACAGTAATAACATGTACATCGAATGGAGCAAGATTTTTAGGCCAGACAATACCTTTTTCATCATTATATTGTTCTACAATTGCAGCTAATGTACGAGATACACCGATTCCGTAGCATCCCATAATGATTGGATTTGATTTACCATTTTCATCTAAGAATGTAGCATTCATAGACTCAGAATATTTTGTACCTAATTTGAATACATGACCTACCTCAATACCTTTTGCAAATGAGATTGTACCATTACCGTCTGGTGATAAGTCACCTTCTTGAATAAATCTTAAATCTACAAAGTCTTTAACGTTATAGTCGCGATTTACAGTAACGTTAATGTAGTGGTAACCTTCTTCATTTGCTCCACAGCAACCATTTACAATTCCTTTAATTGCTTGATCAGCTAAAACTAATAAATCAGATTTCACGCCGATAGGACCTAATGATCCGATTTCACAGTTCATTAGCTCTTTTACTTCTTCTTTAGAAGCAAGCTCTACCGAATGTGCACCTAAATAATTTTTCAATTTAATATCGTTGATTTCGTGATCACCACGAGCAAGAACTAAAACAAAATTTTCGTCTGCTTTAAAAATAATTGATTTAATACTTTTTTCAATCGGTAAATTTAAGAATTCAATCACTTCATCGATTGTTTTTTGATTTGGCGTTTCTACTTTTTGAACTTCTTCTAGCGGCTCGTCTGATGGTTCATAATTTGTAATAATTGGAGCCATTTCAATATTTGCTGCATAGTTAGATTCATTCGAAAAAGCAATCGTATCTTCACCGATGTCAGATAACACCATAAACTCATGTGTATCTTTACCACCCATTGCACCTGAATCTGCTACAACCGCTCTGAAATTCAGACCACAGCGTGTAAATACATTACTATAAGCAGTAAATAGTCGATCATACACTTCATCTAAACTCTCTTGAGTCGCATGGAATGAATAGGCATCTTTCATTAAGAACTCACGACCACGTAGTAATCCAAATCGAGGACGTTTTTCATCACGGAATTTAGATTGAACTTGATAAAGTGTAATCGGTAACTTTTTATACGATTTTAATTCATCGCGAATAATTGAAGTAACAACTTCTTCATGAGTTGCCCCTAGAGCAAATCCTCTACCATGACGATCTCTTAAACGCATTAATTCTGGTCCAAAATTTTCCCAACGACCTGATTCTTCCCATAATTCTTGTGCTTGCATTGATGGCATTAACATTTCCATCGCACCTGCATTGTTCATTTCTTCTCGAACGATATTTGCTACTTTTTGAAGAACTTTATTCCCAAGTGGTAAAAAACTATATATACCAGATGCATTCTGTCTAATAAAACCAGCTCTTAATAATAATTGATGGCTTTTAATATCTGCATCTGATGGTACTTCACGAAGAGTTGGACTATATACGATACTTTGTTTCAAAAGGATTCACCTCATATTTTTTCTTTTATTCTCAAATTCTTTTTTTACTAATAATGATAAGAATCCGCTCCCACTAAAAAACGGGCTCAGTAAGTCCGTTTTTTTAGCAAGTAAGACGCGGATTCTCATTACACGTTTAAATTAAACAGAGCTTCTTATAAGAATAATCTTTTAATATCGTTCCAAGTTACGATAATCATTAATAACATTAATAACGCAAAACCGATAAAGTGAACAACACCTTCTTTTTGGCGATCAATCGGTCTTCCTCTTAATGCTTCTATTGCAAAAAATGTCAGTCTACCACCATCAAGAGCTGGTAGTGGTAATAAATTCATAATACCAAGGTTGATACTTAAGAATGCTGCCCATTTCATTAAATAGAATATACCTGAATGTGCAGCTTGATCTGTAACTTGATAAATACCAACTGGACCAGAAAGATTATTAATAGAGAATTGACCAGTAACTAAATGACCAACTGCTAAAACTATTTCTTTTGTCCAACCATACGTTTCAGTTATTCCATATTTAATCGAAGAAAAAACATTTTTCTCAACTGGCGCATATACACCAATTAAGCCATTTACTTTATGATCAATTTCTTCTGATTTTGGCGTAACTGGAAGCGAAATCGTTTTGTTATCTCGTTTAACATTAAATAATAATTCTTTTCCCGGGCTTTCTCTTACAATCTTAACTACTTCCGCCCATTTCGAAACTGAATGATTATCAATTGATAAAACCGCATCTCCTTCTTTTAGACCAGCCGTTTGCGCTGCACCTTTTGGAAGTAGCTTACCGATTTTTGCATCGTTAACAGGTGTTCCTTGAAGTAAACCTAGTAAGATGAAAATAACTAAAGCTAAAACAAAGTTCATCATCGGACCAGCAAAAATTGCAATCGCTCTTTTACCAACAGATTTACTATTAAATTGTCTGTTATACGGTGCAATTTGATGACCTTGTCCTTCACTATAAACGAACGCTTTTTCATTTACATTGAATTTAGAAACTTCTTCAGAACCTTCTTCTATTCCAATGATTTCTAGCTTATGCTCTAAATCAATCGAATCTACTTCAACAAAACGAAGGTCTTGGAAACGATCAAATTGATCAACAACAATCTTTGTTACTTCATTATTTGAATTAAATTGTAATCCGATATGTGATCCAGGCTTAACTTGTACCATTTCCGGATCTTCTCCAGCATATCGAACATAGCCACCAAGTGGTAATAATCTTATTGTATATGTAGTTTCATTTCGATAAAACGAGAAAACTTTTGGACCAAATCCAATTGCAAATTCTCTACATAATATACCAGCACGTTTTGCAAAATATAGATGACCTAGTTCATGAAAAAATACAAGTGCGCCAAAAATTACGATAAACGCGATTACTGTATTCATGTAATTACCACCCTTACTTTAATAGTGATGAAACGAATTGTCTTGTTTGATCATCAATGCTACGAATTTCTTCCAATGAAGGATTACTTATTACATTGTGTTTTTCAAGAGCATTTTCTATAAAATTCTCAATTTGTAAGAATGATATTTTTCCCTGAAGAAAAGCAGCTACTGCTTCTTCATTTGCCGCATTTAACACTGTTGGTAAACTACCACCTATTTTTCCAGCATGATAAGCAAAATCCAAACATTTAAACCTGTTAAAATCCATTTTTTCAAAATGAAGTGTCCCAAATTTAATTAAATCTAATGGTTTATGATTTGCTACTGGTTTTCTTTCAGGATAGTTTAGTGCATAAGCGATAGGGACTCTCATATCAGGTGTTCCTAATTGTGCCATTACACTACCGTCTTTAAATTCAATCATAGAGTGAATAACACTTTCTCTATGTAATACTACATCAATTTGTTCATATGGCATATTAAATAACCAATGCGCTTCAATGACTTCTAAACCTTTATTCATCATTGTAGCTGAGTCAATCGTAATTTTAGCACCCATTGACCAATTTGGATGATTTAGGGCATCTTCAATTGTAACATCTTTTAATTGATTTCTTGACTTGTCTCTAAAACTACCACCGGAAGCTGTGATGATTAATTTATGTATTTCATTTGGGTTTTCACCATTTAAACATTGGAAGATCGCCGAATGCTCACTATCTACTGGCAAGATTGAAACACCATATTTTGCTGCTTCTGCCATTACAATATGACCAGCCGTTACTAAAGTCTCTTTATTCGCTAGAGCGATTGTTTTACCACTTTGGATTGCTTTCATTGTAGGCACTAAGCCAACACTTCCAACGACTGCATTTACTAGAATTGTACTGTCTTCGTGGACTGCAACTTCGATTAGACCTTCTTCGCCATATAAAATTTTCGTCTTAGAAGGGATATCCAGCCCCGCTAGTCTTTTTGCTTCTTCTTTACTTGCAACTGAAACTAGTTTTGGATTAAATTCTAAAATTATCTTATATAATTCGTCAATATTTCTACCGGCAGAACATGCGACTAATTCAAAATCATTCGATTGATTTCTAATTATATCAAGTGTTTGAATACCGATTGAACCAGTTGCTCCGAGTAAGCTGATTTTCTTCATTCTCATATGTCTCCTTAAATACAAAAACTAATACTATAACGTAAATAATAAATAGACGATTGGCAATGTGAAAATGATACTATCAAATCTGTCTAAAATCCCACCATGACCAGGTAACAGGTTTCCTGAGTCCTTTACACCGTAATGTCTTTTATATGCAGATTGAACAAGATCACCTAATTGACCAAAAATCGATACTAAAACGGCTATTAGTACTAAATATAGTATATTATGATTTAAAGTTAACATAATCGATAAAATTACTGCAACAACTATGGCACAAATAATTCCACCTATTGAACCTTCAATCGTTTTATTTGGACTAATATCTGGCCAAAGTTTTGTTTTACCCATTGCTTTACCAATAAAATATGCACCCGAATCAGTTGCCCATATGACGAATAATGGGAAGAAAAAGTACGCAATCCCCATATTTCTCATTTCGTACATATAATGAAAACCAAAGCCAACATATAAACTACTTAATACTATGAAAGAAGCATCTTCAAAAGTAAATGTATTCTTTGTAATTACCGTATATGATAAAAGTAAGAGGATTAATACAATAGAAATTTCAGTTTTACCAATTTGATCTGGAAATATCTTATTTGACAGATCATTCGGTATGATAGAAACCAATGTTAAAATTAATCCTAGTACCGTTTGTGCACTAGATAAATTAAACTTTTTCATTTTTATTAATTCAAAATAGCCGATTGTGCCTAAAGCAAATACAAGTATCCCAAACGGCCATTTACCAAATATTACTAATCCTAAAAATAATGCTCCAGCTATAACTCCTGTTATAATACGCTGTTTCAAATTCGTTCACCGCTTTCTTAAATACCACCATATCTTCTTGCACGATTTTGATATTCTTTCACTGCTTCAATTAAAGATTCTTCAGTAAAATCTGGCCATAATACATCAGTAAAATATAGTTCAGAATAAGCAATCTGCCAAAGCATAAAATTACTAATTCTTAATTCCCCACTAGTTCTAATTAACAAATCTGGATCTTTAAAATCACTCGTCATTAAATACGAATTAAACAATTCATCATTAATTTCTTCTTTATTTATTTTATTATCCGATACATCTGAAGAAATCTTTTTAACTGCATTTATTATTTCATCTCTAGATCCATAATTTAGAGCAAAGTTTAATACCATACCTGTATTATCCTTTGTTTCCTCAACGGCCTTTAAAATTGCTTCGGTTGTATAGCTTGGTAATTGCTCTTTATTTCCAGTTAGTCTTACTTGTACATTTTCCTCGATTAATTCAGGTAAAAATGTACCTAGAAATTCTTGTGGCAACTTCATTAAGAATTCTACTTCAGTTTTTGGTCTTTTCCAGTTTTCAGTTGAAAAAGCATATAGAGTTAAAGTCTTAATTCCCAAATTACTTGCAGTTCTTGCGATTTTTCGAACTACTTTCATTCCCTCGTAGTGGCCCTTTACTCTTGGTAAACTTCTCTTTTGTGCCCATCTACCATTACCATCCATTATTATAGCAACATGCTCAGGAATTACTCCATCGACCCCATTTAATTGCGAACTTGGAGGTACATTTTTCTCTACCTTATTTCTTTTAAAAAAAGAAATTAATTTAAACATCTTTAATCCTCCGTTTAAGTATATCTAATTAAAGCATTGAGTAAAAAAACCCCCTTAAACAGAGGGTCTTTTTACTCAAAGCGCTTAGTTTATTTAATTATAATGCAATAATGAAATTATGTAATACAAAACATGAAAAAATCATTATTTTTCTAAGCGCTAGTAAGATATACCTTGCAATGCAGTATTAAACTTCCATTATCTCTTTTTCTTTATCTTTTGAGATTCCATCGATTTTTTCGATATGTGAATCTGTTTGTTTTTGAATGTCTTCTACAAGACCACGTAATTCATCTTCAGTAATATCGCCATTTTTTTCTGCTTTCTTTAAATCATCATTTGCATCACGGCGAATGTTACGAACTGCAACTTTAGCATCTTCTGCTAATTTCTTTACACTTTTAACTAAATCGCGGCGACGCTCTTCAGTTAATGGTGGGAATGTTATTCTGATTACATTTCCGTCATTTGAAGGATTTAAACCTAAGTCAGCTTTTTGAATTGCTTTATCCATATCGTTAATTACAGTTTTATCATAAGGAGTAATTAATAATAATCTTGCCTCTGGCACTGAAATATTTGCCATTTGGTTAAGTGGTGTTGGAGCACCATAGTATTCAACTAAAACTCTATCTAAAATAGCTGGATTTGCACGACCAGCACGAACAGTCGCTAATTCTCTTGTGTAAGCTGAAACAGCTTTAGTCATTTTTTCTTTTGCTAAAGAGATGATTTGATTAGACATTTTTATTTCCCCCTTACTATTGTTCCAATATTTTCGCCAAGAACGGCACGTTTAATATTACCTTCTTCCATAATTGAGAATACAATTAGTGGAATGTCATTGTCCATACATAATGAAGATGCTGTTGAATCCATTACACCTAAACCTTCTTTTAATACGTCTAAGTATGTTAGTGTTTCGTATTTTACAGCCGTTTTATCGATTGATGGGTCAGCTGAGTACACTCCATCAACATTATTTTTTGCCATTAAAATAACATCTGCTTCGATTTCAGCAGCACGTAATGCAGCAGTAGTATCAGTTGAGAAATAAGGATTTCCTGTACCAGCAGCAAAAATGACAACACGTTTTTTCTCTAAATGACGAATTGCTTTACGACGGATATATGGCTCTGCAACTTGACGCATTTCAATTGATGATTGTACACGTGATTGTACACCAAGTGTTTCAAGACTATCTTGAAGTGCTAACGAGTTCATTACTGTACCTAACATACCCATGTAGTCTGCAGTAGCACGGTCCATACCCATTTCGCTACCTGTTTTACCGCGCCAAATATTACCAGCACCAACAACAACTGCAACTTCAACATCTAGTTCTGCGATTTCTTTAACTTGCTCAGCAATTGATTTAATAACTGATGGATTAATTCCAAATCCTTGCCCACCAGCTAATGCTTCTCCACTAAGTTTTAATACTACGCGATTATACTTTGCTTTACTCATAATACCCTCCATTTAAGTACCTCTATGTAATTTACGTTCTTTAAAAAATAGGGAACACATAGTGTCCCCTATTTTCATTCATAGTAACTAAATTAGTTACCTTTAACTTGATTCATTACTTCTTCAGCAAAGTTATCTTCACGTTTTTCTAAGCCTTCTCCAACTTCATAACGAACGAAAGATGTAACAGTTCCGTTAGCAGCTTTAACGAATTGACCTACTTTAACGTCTGGGTTTTTAACGAAAGATTGATCTAATAAGCAGATTTCTTCGAAGTATTTACCAATACGTCCTTCAACCATTTTAGCAACGATGTTTTCTGGTTTACCTTCGTTTAATGCTTGTTGAGTTAAAATTCCACGCTCATGCTCAACTTCTTCTTGAGAAACAGCATCACGAGAGATATATTTAGGGTTGATTGCAGCGATGTGCATAGAAACGTCTTTAGCAACGTCTTCTTTAGTAGTTCCTTCTACAACTGAAAGAACACCGATACGTCCACCACTGTGTAAGTATGCACCAAATGCGTCAGCATCTGTTTTAGAAACTAGTTCAAAACGACGTAAAGAGATTTTTTCTCCGATTTTAGCGATTGAATGGTTGATGAAAGTTTCAAGAGTTTCACCGTTTTCCATTGTTTGAGCTAAAGCTTCTTCAACAGTTGCAGGTTTGTTAGCAACAATGTGTTTAGCTAAAATAGAACCTAATTCTTTGAAACCTTCGTTTTTAGCAACGAAATCAGTTTCAGAGTTTACTTCGATTAGTACTGCATCGTTTCCAGAAACTTCAACGAAAGTTAAACCTTCAGCAGCGATACGATCACCTTTTTTAGCAGCTTTTGCGATCCCTTTTTCACGAAGGTAGTCGATTGCTTTTTCCATGTTACCTTCAGTTTCAGTTAATGCTTTTTTACAATCCATCATACCAGCGCCAGTTTTTTCACGTAATTCTTTTACCATTTGTGCAGTGATTGCCATAGTATTCATCTCCTATATGTAAGCTTATTTTATTTAATCGTTTTATAAGGTAAACATTTTTTGATTATTTTAACCTTAAAAAAAGGTGATAAAAGGCTAAACCCTCTTATCACCTTTCAATTTCTCATTAAGCAGTTGTTTCTTCGCCTTGTTTCGCTTCAAGAATCGCATCTGCCATTTTTGATGTAAGAAGTTTTACAGCTCTAATAGCATCGTCGTTTGCTGGGATAACGTGATCGATTTCATCTGGATCACAGTTAGTGTCAACAATACCGATGATAGGAATGTTTAACTTACGAGCTTCAGCAACAGCGATACGCTCTTTACGAGGATCAACAACGAATAATGCATCAGGAAGTTGCTTCATGTCTTTGATTCCGCCTAGGAATTTTTCAAGACGTTCTAATTCTTTTTTAAGTTGAATAACTTCTTTCTTAGGTAACACTTCAAAAGTGCCATCTTCTTGCATTCTTTCGATATCTTTTAAACGTTTAACACGTTTTTGGATTGTTTGGAAGTTTGTTAATGTTCCACCTAACCAACGTTGGTTGATGAAGTACATTCCAGAACGAATTGCTTCGTCTTTAATAGCTTCTTGAGCTTGTTTTTTAGTACCAACGAAAAGGATGTTTCCACCTTCAGCAGCGATACCTTTCATTACGTTGTAACATTCTTCAACCTTTTTAACTGTTTTTTGTAGGTCGATGATGTAGATACCGTTACGCTCAGTGAAGATGTAACGTTTCATTTTTGGGTTCCAACGGCGAGTTTGGTGACCGAAGTGAACACCAGCTTCTAATAATTGCTTCATAGAAATTACTGACATTTTATTTCCTCCTAATGGTTCTTTTTCCTCCGCTCGCGTCATCTTCTCCTATCACTCCCATACTGGGTAGCACCAATAAGAAAATCGGCAAGCGTGTGTAATAACACCATGGATTACTATAGCATATGTAGAATTATTTATCAAGAGAAAACGAGAAATTATTGTCGAACTTTCTACTCTCTTATTTGAGTTGATTTAAATTTGACGTTTCTTGACTGATTTCAACTATAGAAAAGTCCAACATTTTCTACAATTTATTTAATTGCTTCTATTAAAATAAATTTTTCTTTTGTCACTTGAATTTTTATTTGATTCTAAAAGCAATATTATCAGTATAGGAATTTTTTGTTAATTTATTCAAAATTTATCTTCTATATTTTCTGTTCTTCAAAGAAAAAGCAAGAAACTTTGTCTGTTTCTCGCAAAATTTTAAAAAACGCATACTTTCATTAAAGCAAAATAATTAAATAATAATGCCAACTACTTATTAAGAAAAAAATTTAATCCACACGATATTAAGTTGAATAATACTAGTTATTACTAAAAAAATCCCTAAGTTTAAAAATTGCTTTTGCATGGATTTGAGAAACTCTAGATGTAGACAAGTTAATAATTGACCCTATTTCAGTAAATGTTAATTCTTCATGATAAAACAAGCTAATAACCATTTGTTCTTTCTCATTTAATTCAGCAACAATCGTCTCGGCTAACTGTTTAATTTGTTCATCCTTCAGTATTTCCTCTTCTGGTGTTAATGTTTCGTGATTTCTAATCGTCTGGATAAAATTTACTTGTCCATCTCCATCATCTTTTATTTGGTCATCAAATGATAACATATTTGAAAAAAATACATCATTAATGACATTAACAACTTCTTTTGAGGAAAAACCAGTATATTGTGCAATTTCTTCTGGGGTGACTTTGCGCTGAAGCGTTGGTTCTAGCTTTTCAATTGCATAATCAATTTTCTTAGCTTTATCTCTCGTAGTTCTAGGTAGCCAATCCTCTTTTCGAAGACCATCCATTATATTTCCACTTATTCTAATTGAAGCATAGGTTTCAAACTTTAAATCCCTATTTGGATCGAACTTCTCTAATGCGTCATATAAGCCCATCATCGCAAAACTTCTTAAATCATCTCTACTGACATTTGAAGGTAATCTATGAGCTATACGATTAACTTGAAAATGAACTAATGGCATATAAATGCGAACTAACGCATCTCCTGCATTTACATCGCGATCCTCTATCCACGTTTTCCAATAACTTTGTGAAACATTTTTTTGAACTTGCAACACGTCTTTCACCTCAGCGAATTACCATATTATGTTGATAACTTGATTCAAATTCAACTCCCTTTAAGTTTGAGTTTACTTGTGAAAATTAATTAGGTCATTAATACATTAGTAGAATTGAATCGTTGTGCTCTCACACATCTTTTTTGTAGTCCTCTTTAAATTTAATAATTAATTTTAAAGTGATTTTTTTATGTATTATAAATGCATTGCCACAATATACTGATGTCTTGCTTCATTCGTTCCATCACTTAAAATGTTATGCTAATTGAACCTTAACAAAGCGAAAAAATTATACGGTTATATCAATAAACAAATAATTTAGGTAATGAATATGAATCTATTAAAAAATTTCCGACTTTCTTTAATAAGAATCAACTAAATCTTCAAACTCAAATAGTATTTCAAATACATACTACTTCTTTTAAAAAGCGATTATGTTTTCCCTTAAGTACATTACGAATTAAACTTTATGTTTCACTTTTCTACTACCTTAAAAAAATTATAATATTAAATCCACCAATTTTATCCTCATATTCTTTAAGATAATGTGAAAAC
>NZ_JBHJTJ010000008.1:0-160825 GCF_042267765.1 Gottfriedia sp. NPDC056225
ACTGCAAGACTTTCAATATTTTGCGGATCATTTGTACTAGCACCCAATGATAAATTAATAACATCCATCCCATCAGCTACAGCCTTATCAATACCTCCTAACACATTTTCCGTTGTACCAGAACCAAATTTTCCTAATACACGGTATACATATAAATCCGCATCAGGTGCAACCCCAGTTACTGCGTAATCCGTATTATTTTTACCGCGTCCAGCAATAATACCTGATACATGTGTTCCATGCTCTGTATAGAAAGTTGAACCAGTAAGAGGATCCTTTTCTGCTAAACCGGATTTTTTCCAGTCATCATAAGTTGTTTCCATTGGATCTGCATCATTGTCAACAAAGTCCCAACCTTTTACTGAGCTGGGGCTAATTGTTTTTGGATCAACTCCAGTTTGAGCACGATATCCTTTATATGCATCCGTTAAATCTGGATGATTATAATCAATCCCAGTATCGATAACCCCAACTTTAACGCCTTTACCAGTGTATCCTTCTGCGTGTAATTTACTTACACCAGGGAATACTTCTGTTTCCATTTTCTTAGTCGTATCTTGAGAATCCCCAGCACTTTCAGTTGCATTTGGTGGCTCAACTTGAATCTTATTATTTGGCCAAACTGCTTTAACAACCTTTGAGTTTAATAGAGATTTAACTTTATTCGCTGGTAAGTCTATTGCTACACCGTTTAACGTATTTTTGTATGTACGTTTAATTTTATAAAGATTCTTATCTTCTTTTAAATCATCTTTAAAAATTGTTTGTAAATCCGTTTTAAATGTTTCTTGCGCATTGTCTGCCTTTTGCTCTGCATCGTCAAGAGATAGGCTATTGCCATCTGCAGCTTCCTCTAATACGGCTACTTTTGCAGGCTGCTCCTTAAATTCAACGATTACTGATAGATTTTTAGAACTTTGTAAATCGACTGAAGAAGGTAGCTGTAATCCTTCTTGACTAGTAACCTCTATTTTTTTTAAAGCTTCTCGTTGCTCAGGCGTTAACTTTGATAGCACTTCTTCAATTGAAGTTTGCGACGCAGCCTTTACAATCGACTGATGATGAGTTACTGGAAATGCATTGAATAATACACCAGTACTCAATGTTAAAACTGCTGTACTTTTAATTAAACGATTCAACTTGTTATATCCCCCATTCAAATATGTTTTCTGTTACTTTCTAATTATATTGAAAGTTTATAATTTTTAGATTTCAACATTTTTCACCAACGTTTCTTTATTTATCAACAGCTTTCGACAAGTTTTTCTATTCAATTCTTGTTTCATCATTCTAAATCGTTCCTTTTTGACTAAAAAAAAAGACTTCGGTTTATACCGAAGTCCATTAAACTAACTCATAAACTATTAATTTATATTTTAGTTAACACCTAATGCACTCTTAACAGTTTCAAGAGTTTGTGATTTGTATTTCTTCTTAGGTGTTGGTGCGTAGTTAATTGTTGGATTTTGCATTAAGTAGTTTTGTTCTACATATGCTAGATCTTTTTCATCTACTACACCATCATTGTTAATATCTGCATCACGTTTATTTGTTCCCCAATAAGTTTGTAAGTAAAGCGCGTCCATTACGTCAATGACATCGTCTTTGTTAACATCTCCAGCAATCGCCGTATTTAATTTCAAGTTAAGATGTTGATTCATCACTTTTCCATCTTCATCATGGAATCCGATTGTAAAGTCTTTGTGTTGTGTAAAATGCCCTGGAATATTTACTTCTAACTCATACTTATCATCCGTTAATGGTAAATTCGGCACTTGATAACGACCTCCAGCAGTCGTAACTCCTTCGAACACTTTACCGTTACCAGCTGTCGCTTTAACTTTTATCCCTAGTTTAGAATAATCAAACGAACCAAGTATACCTCCATCTGGAGCTAAGAACGGTTCTGCCAACAGATTACCATCCAGTAAAGAAGTAGTTGGTTGCATATAAGTAATAGATGGATTTCCAGATGGAACCGTTTTTGTCGTACCGCTATTGTCCGTAACTTTAACACTATATAAGTTTGTAGGGAAAATTACAGCACCCGCATTATAATCATTACTCATTTTAAATTCGATATCTGCAAGATTTAAATTGCCTGATAATGGGGCAACTCCATCTTTTGTTGTGACTGTTACTTTACCTTCATATGTAGTTCCAACCAACTTTGTATCTTCCACTTTTACATCCACTTTATCAACTACACTTGGGTTGGGTATTACATTCATCGTTGCAACAGCTTTATTATATTGGAATGTATAGACTACTTGTTTGACATCACTTGCATGATTTAATAGTAACGTAGCATTCGTTGTTTCGCCCATTTTTGCCGTGCGTTTTTCAGGGTTCATATAACCATACGTTACGTCATCACGCGTAACAAAAATATCTCTACCTTCTTTAAATGTTTTATTTGATGCCGCATCCATCGCATAAAACACAAGTTCCATCGGTTTTGTTGCATTTGTTGGAATTGTCGCTGTAAATGTACCGTCAGAATTTACAGGTACCGACACGGCCCTTCCACCGTTTAAATAGTCTGCATAATACACTGTTGTACTACCTTGATTAAAGTTCATGCCAAGTTTTTGCATTTCTTCCGTTTCTTTATCGTAAACTGAACCAGTTATTGTCACACTTGTTTGACCGTTTTTATATTCGACAACATCCGGACTGTTAATTGTCATTTTTGGCGCCGTATTATCAAAGTAGAACGGTGCTTCTTGCGTAAATGTTTTTCCAGCGTCATTTTTGCCAACTAACTTGATCTTATAATAACCTGGTTTTGCTAAATCAGAATCATACGCAAATGGATGCTCATCATCGCCAGTTGCTTTATAATAATATCCATTAAATACTCTCGCTGATAAAGCAACATTCTCCTTCATTCGCAGGCCATCTAACGTCCCTACATAGCCTAATTCTTCGCCTGTTTTCCCATCTTCTAAGATGACATCAATTGTGCTTAAGTTTGCTTTCAGACTAAATTGCGCGTTTGTATAAATTAATTGACCTGCATATGCTGAATCAAATACTTGCGTAAAGGCTTGTGGACTCATCGTTACTGGATTTATTCCTTCTTCCACCGTTTTAATTCCGAAAGGCACTTGGAATGTTTCTTCTGAATTATTATGATTTGTATACGTTACAAATCCTTCATAAATACCTAATTTTGCTGATTTTGGAACTGTAATTGCAACTGTTGATCTCTTTTTCGCGTTTGCCCCAACTTTAATCGATTTATCTGTCACGACCATAACGCCATTGTCGTCAGCATCTAATGAACCACGACGGCCTGCTTGATAGGAAACAGTCACATCATATGTTTTTGCTTGATTGCTATTGTTATAGATGTTCAGCGTGCGTTGTTCGCTAATATTTTTTCCTTCTGGAGCATGCGAACCAAATGAAAGTGCACCTGTTAAATCTTTTACCGTTGTTAAATTACCTTTTTTATCGTATGTTCCTTTAGTTTCATCCACTACTTCAATTCTTGTTTTTGAATGGATTGCTTCGTAAGGATCAACTTGGCCTGCACCAGATTCAAATACACTATAGTCACCATTTAGTGGATCTGCAGTATTCATTAATGTTTCTTTAATTTGTGCTGGTGTTAAGTTTGGATTTGCTTGTTTTAATAATGCTGCCACACCCGCTACGTTCGGTGTAGCCATTGATGTACCTGATAAATTCTCATAAGCATAGTCATATTTTCCAATTTGATCTGCTCCATGCATATAAGAAGGTACGGTTGAAAATACCGCAACACCTGGTGCTGTTACTTCAGGCTTAATATCATAATTAATACGAGAAGGCCCACGTGAACTGAATGCCGCTAACTTACTACCTTCATCCGTTACTTGTCCGATTTCATCAAATGAGAAGGTTGGATTAGCCGTACCAAGTTTTGCGACTAATGCTGCCCCTTGTTCATATGACATTGAGAATGCAGGAATAAATCCATAACCTTTACCTAAGTACGATGGAACAAACCCTTCGCCAGGTACGTTATCTATCAGAATAACTGCAGCTGCGCCATGCTTTTGAGCAATTGTAATTTTATCATTCAGTGATACTGATCCTCTATTTACTAATGCAATCTTTCCATTCACATCAATATTTTTATAATCAGAATCTGCACCTACACTTGGTACTAAAACGATTGGTAAATTTTTGCCTTTTAAGCTTGATACATTATCTTCAAAGCCTTTTCCAAATAATTTTAAATCAGCCGTAACATCTTCTGTTCCATGTAGTGTACCTTTTGATGTTTCAATCACAGTTTTCGTATCATTCGCACCAACTGTAATAGGCAATGCTGCTGCCCCTGGTGATCCTAACGTATCCATACCATCTCCTGCGTTACCTGCTGCTACAACAGCCGTTACACCTGAAAGGACTGCATTATTTAACGCAAGACTCTCAATATTTTCTGGATCATTAATGCTTGATCCAAGTGATAAATTGATGACGTCCATGCCGTCAGATATCGCTTTATCAATACCACCTAAAACAGCTTCAGTTGATCCCGATCCATATCTTCCTAGTACACGATAAACATATAAATCAGCCTCTGGTGCAACTCCAGTTACTGCGTAATCAGTATTATTTTTACCACGACCAGCAATAATTCCAGATACATGTGTTCCATGTTCTGTGTAGAATGCTTCACCAGTAAGTGGATCCTTTTCTGCTAAACCGGATTTTTTCCAGTCATCATATGTTGTTTCCATTGGGTCTGCGTCGTTGTCAACAAAATCCCAACCTTTTACTGAACTTGGACTAATAGTTTTTGGATCAACGCCAGGTTGCGCGCGATACCCTTTATATGCATCTGTTAAATCAGGGTGATTATAATCGATTCCTGTATCGATAACCCCTACTTTAACGCCTTTTCCTGTAAATCCTTCTGCATGTAATTTACTTACTCCAGGAAACACTTCTGTTTCCATTTTCGTAGTTGAACCTTGTGCACTTTCAGCTATTTTTTCTGGCTCAACTTTAATCACATTATTTGGCCAAACAGCTTTAACAACCTTAGAATTTAATAAAGACTTAACTTTATTCGCTGGTAAGTCAATCGCTACACCGTTTAACGTGTTTTTGTATGTTCGCTTAATTTTATAAAGATTCTTATTGTCTTTTAAATCGTCTTTATAAATTGTTTGTAAATCTGATTTAAATGTTTCTTGCGCATCATCTGCTTTTTGTTTTGCATCGGCTAGCGATTCACTATTGCCATTCACTGCTTCTTCTAAAACAGCTACTTTTGCTGGCTTGTCTTTCAATTCAACGATAACTGATAAATTTTTAGTACTGTTTAAATCGACTGAAGAAGGTAATTGTAAACCTTCTTGACTAGTAACCTCTATTTTCTTTAAAGCTTCACGTTGTTCTGACGTCATTTTTGAAAGCACTTCTTCAATAGTAGATTGTGCTGCAGCTTTTGCAATTGGCTGGTGTTGTGTGATTGGAAATGCATTAAATAAAACACCAGTACTTAAAGCCAAAACTGCAGTACTTTTGATTAAACGTTTCATCCTGTTATTCTCCCCCATTTTTTGTTTTTTCTTTCTATTTAGATTATACGGAAAGTTTACACTTTCGAAATTTTGACAAATTCCACAAAACTAAACATTCTATCGATAAATTTCGACAAAAAACGAGCGTGTTATTTAATATGTTCATTTAATTTATAATCTGTATCTTTCTTTCCTTCTAATTCTTTATTTTTCCTATGATTTCAGATCATACTTTTTAGGTTTTCTACTAAAACATTGAATAATTGGCGTTTTATGGTCAGAATAAATGTCGTTTAGTGCAAAAAAAATTAGCTTCCATACCATTTTTTTCCTTGTTATAATTAAGTTTTATACTATTAATTTGATGTAATTAAAATTCCCCAAAAATTGTTACTCATTTTTTTGTTATACTCAAATGAAAAACTCATTTTTTGGGAATCGTTTATCATATACATTTTTTAAAAATACTAATGAGTGATATCAATAAACTAATGCGCTATATATCAACCTAGCTTGAACAAAAATAAAACGGTAATCCAATAAAAGATTACCGTTTTTCCTAATACTTTCACTTTATTATTTTAAACTTAGTGTCTGTGGACAATATCTAACACTTCAACTTTGTATTTCGTACTTGATTTTAAATCATTGTCAAACTAAATCGACAATATATGGGTTACAATTCTATTTGGGCCTATTTGTTATACGGAACCATTACCAGTCGTACTATATTACTGAGTGATCCCATCCCACCAATAAAAATTTGAAATCTCATTGTAAGCAAAAATACTTTCATTTATAGACTCGTGGGCTATATCACTTTTGCTTTCTTGCCAAATGTTATGACTGTAATCAGATTTTTCAATCGTTTCGAAGTTACTATCATTTTTATTTGAATTCATAGTAGAATACGTTTTATTTTCTGAGTTTAAAAGCTTCATATATTTTTCTTCTAATTCTCTATTAAAAAATCTTCGGTAATTCCAGATTGCCAAGAGACATTTTCGAAATTTCTCACGATTCTCAGCATTTTTCAGTTTTAAAGCCAGTTTTAATAATTCTTCTATCCCTAAATGGGTATTATTTGTTTCACATTTTAATATTCCGATTGCATACCTATATTCTAAATAAAGATGTTGAATAAATAAATTAGAAGAGTTACTCATTGCTTCAATTTGATCTTGATGCTTTTCAATAAAGATTTCTGCATCTTTGAATCTCCCTAATTTTACATAGCATTCAATAATCCTTGGAATTCCAATAAAAAGGTCATCACGTTTAATTAACCAATTATAATAGAAATCAATTACTTCTAGGTTTCCAAAATCTATAAGTGCAACATATCGATTTCCAGCAGCAATTTCTGCATAATGATCATTTATTTTACTATATGTTTCAATTTTATTTAAAACATCTTCTAAATTACCACCTAATCTAGTTAATGCAAATGCTTGATACATTAAACTACGTCCCAAATAATCTTCATTTTTTGTGATTTTTTCTAATTTTTTAGCATAATGTAAAACCTCATTCCACTCCCTTAAGAAATAATAGGAAGCTGTAATCCATAAGATGGTTAATTCTTGAAATTTATCTGGCATATACGAAATATACTCTAATACATGAACCAAATGTGAATTCCCTTTGTTGGATGGAATGGTCATATAAAACTTTCTAAAATAACTTATCGCCACTTCTTCAGTTGCTGAATGTGGCATATATTTAATGACCATTTCATATAAAGGTAATGATTCTCTTTCTTTCCCATCTAAGAAAAGCTGTTCTGCAATCGAAAATAAATTTTGAAAGTATTTAGTCCGAATTGCTTTTGATTTTTCTTTTATCATAACTGATAAAATATAGGATAACTCCGATTTAAATCCATACTTAGCACATTGATAAATCAGTGAACTACTTCTTCTTTTATCTAAAAGATGTCTTTCATTAAAGCATAGGTTCAAATACATTTTATAAAATGCCCCTTTAGGAAGTTGGAAAGCTTCAGTTATGGCATCCAAATTATGTAAAGAAATATGTATTTTATTATTAAATATTTTACTGATATCGGTATAATGTATATCTGATTTTTTTGATAAGATTCTAAAGTTCCATTTATTTCTATTCAACAACTTGGTAAATTCATTAAGTAGAATATCATTCATTTTGGACCCCCATCCCTTTAAATGACGATTTATAACATATTAATAATAAGAGACCAAATCTTTAAGTGATTTGGTCTCTTATATTTGAAGGCGTATTATTATAGTTCAACTCGACTGTAAAACCATTTTGACCATAAGCATTTTATTTAATTTTTCGATCTAGCCCCATTTTTAAATAATTAGCTAGATTTTTCTTTTCAACCTATTACTAGTGATTTTTTTAATTGTGGAATTTCCCTAAAAGTTTTTCTTTATAAAACAAACATCCATCTCAAGTAGCAACAACAAATAGAAGACAATATTCTGTACTTTAGGAAATATAGATCACTATATAAATCTAGTATATTGAAGTAATATAAGCTATGGGGGTTTATGGGAGATCTAAAGACCTACAAAATAAAAGTTACAAATTAAGTTTTATCGTATTATAAGATAGAATTAGACCAAATACCCACAAAAACTTGCAATCTACATAAATAGATATACCCAAAAAATAAAAAATACATTTCATACATTTGGGGTTATTATTAAAATATTAAAGTATTAACTTAAGCGGAGGGATGAAAATGGTTGAAGGGAAAATTATCCAATTTTATAGACAACATAGAAATATTAATCAATCTGACTTAGGTGAAGGAATTTGTTCTGCGACTCACATAAGTAAAATTGAAAGAGGGCTTACTGAAGTTTCTGATCAAACAATTACTTTAATAGCTGACAGACTTAATATAAATATGGAAGATGAAATAAAAAAATTCATGAGTTTAGAAAGGTTACTAAATGATTGGTTTCAGTCCATTATTATGAAAATAGCTGTAAAAGCTGATCGTATAAAAGAACAATTAGAAGAAATTCCATTTATACATCTATCTAATTTCGTTCACCTTTATACACTTATACTGACTAAATATTATCTGTTAAATAATAATGAGAAATTAGCAAAAATAAACATTAAAAATATAGAACAAACTAAAGCTTTAAGTGAATTTGAAAAAAACTTACATCTTCATAATAAAGCAATCTTTCAACTCAAATTTAAAAATGATTACGTAGAGGCAATTTCACTACTTAAGCAAATAAACACAACTGAGTATGATAATAAAGAATTTTATTACGATCTAGCATCTGCCTATCATTACAAGAACTCTAGAGTGCTTGCTTTCTACTATGGCAATAAAGCATTACAATTTTTCACTGAAAGCCAATGTTTTTCTAGAATGATAGAGGCCGAAAACCTTATGCTCGTTCAGCTTGAAGAAACTGATAAGAGTAATACAAGTGATAAAGACTATTACCGTCTAATTGAACTGTCATCACAATACGGTCTAAATAACCAAATGAGTACTCTATATCATAATCTTGCATACCATCAACTACTTAATGATCAATATAAGGAAGCGAGTGTGTATTATAAAAAATCGATGCAATTGAAAGATAAGGACACAAAAAACTACTTGCTCTCTCTTGAAGGATATATTAATTCGATGACAAAAGGGAAACTAATACCAAACAAGGATTTACTTCCACTAGTTGAGAAGGGTTTACTTTTAGCAGAAAGAATTGAGTCACAAATGCACATCCATATTTTTAAGCTTCACCAATTTACACTACTAAACTTAGAAAACGAATATTTTCACTACTTAGAAACTGAAGCCTTACCATACTATTACAAAATTGGTATCACTGATGCAATCGAACATTATCAACTCAAATTATTCGACTATTACATGGAAAAACAAAATAGAATAAAAGCAGACGAATATGCAAAAAAATTACTAAACAAATTTCGTAATAATAATAGTAATCCATTTGTGTAATAAAATGTAAAAGAAAAAGGCCAAACCTTAAATCTTAGGTTTGAGCCTTTTCATTTGTATAATCCCAACTGGAAGCTAACTAGCTATCCCTTGAGGAGTCTTTATTTACTTGAGGTAATCCATACATATTCATTATTTATTTTGTCATAGAAGTATTAGAAGAGTAAAATAACAAGTATTATTTTCATCATTCCACAATGAATAAAATAAACGGTAACCCCTTATAGAGATTACCGTTTATTTAATTATTCTAAACCAAGTGCTTGTAAAACATCATCTAATGTTTTACCTTTTGATTTCTTAACTGCCTTAGGAGAATTATCATTCCATGGATTTTGCATCATATAGTTATTGATGACATATTGCATATCGTTTGCGTCAACAACGCCATCAAAGTTAATGTCTGCATCACGTTTATTTGTACCCCAATACGTTTGGATGAATAACGCATCATTTATATCAATGACATTATCTTTGTTTACGTCTCCACCAGGGATATAGTCATATTGAACAGGTTTAGATCCCGCTGTAACCTTCCCGTCCTCTTTTATTCCTACTGTAAAATCTTTCGAGAATGTAAAGTGGCCTGGCACGTCAATTTTTTGTGTAAACGTATCATCTGTTATAGGTAAATTCGTTGTAAATGTATTTGGGTATCCTAATCCAGTATTATATCCTAGCTGATTAGTTACACCATATTCTTTACCTTTGGAATCTTTGACACTAATTTTTGTACCTGCTTTAGTATAATCAAGTTTTTTCACTTCAGGTTCTAAACCACTAAACTTCATTAATCCTTCTACCTCAACAGATCCACGCATAATTGAATAATTCGGTGTAACGTAGAAATACGGTTGAATTCCTTGTGTCGTCACTGTACTATTATCCACATTTGTATAAACAGCACTAAAGAATCTACTTCCAGTTGAACTAGTGAAACTCATAGGACCTTTGTAGTATGCATCTTTGGCTTTAAAATTCAAGTCTACTAACGATACATCTCCAGCTATTCCTGTATTCGCAAGGTCTCCAGTCGCTGATGCAGTAATGGTCATTAACGTTTTACCGCCAGCTTGAGGCACACTTGTATATTGAACATCTAACTTACCTTTATATGCAGCAGTTGGTTGCACATTCACTACATCAAGAAACGCGCTTGGGTAACTGAAAGTAAACACAGCTTTCTTCACATTTGTTTTCACATTTTTTGTAGAGAATGTCACAGTCGTTGAGTCACCCATATTAATACGTTGTTTATCAGCGATTGCAGTTGTATAAGACGTTCCTTTTCTTACAAAGTATGCATCTACAAAACTACCATAGTTTCTAACAGATGATTTGCTATAATCTGAGAAGTCATATTCTGTAATGGCATTGACAATTGGACCAGATGTACTTAAAGGAATTTCCGCTTTGAAATTACCTTGAGCGTCTACTGGTATACTTGTTTCTGCAGAACTATTCGGATTATAATACGTAAAATTATTATCACCTTGAGAAGCAGTAATTCCAGCTGCCTTCATATCATCGATGTCTTTATCAAATACATTACCTGATACTGAAACTTTTGTGTCGGTTGAATTAGCCGTTTCGTAAATGCCACCAGGTTTCATATTATCCATTGTTACCTTTGGTTCTCTCTCTCCATAGTAGACCGATGTATCTGCTGTAAAGGTTTCCCCTTTATCGTTTGTTCCTACCATTCTAACTTTATATGCTCCTGGATCCGTTTGTTTTGAGTCATATGCAATCGGATTATCTGGGTTATCAGTTAAAGGATAATATCTTCCTTCATTTAGCACGCCTCGGAAATAATAATCCGTATTCTCATCTGCTCCCATTCCATCAGCTGAACCTAAGAAACCAATTTCTTTGTCTGTTTTTGGATCGACAAGGAAGAAATCAAAATGACGCATATGTGAATTTAATTTAAAGTTTGCCCCAATAGACCATCTAGTCGCATTACTTCCTGCTTCATACGCTATTGTATAAGCTGGTGGATTAGCTGTCACATATTCAATGCCTTCTTTTACAGTATGAATCGCAAATGGAATTTTATATGTTTCATCAGGGTTCTTTTGGTTTGTATAGACTACATACCCTTCGTAAGTTCCCAGCTTTGCAGTTTTTGGTACGTTAATTGTAGCATCCATATTTGCACTGCTATATTTTTTTACTTTTACAGATGATTTTACATCTAAAGTAACACCATTTGCTGCAGCATCTTGGTCTGCTCTAGAATCACTTGTAAAACGAGCATCCATTGTCTGGAACTGAACCTTTACATCATATGTTTTATCTACAGATGATTTATTAAATAAAGTGATTGAACGTTGATCAGCCAAGTCTTTACCTTCAACGGCTTGTTCACCAAAACTTAATGCACCAGTAATGTTTTTAATTTTTTTAATTCCCTTATCTGCCAAAGTTGTTATATTATTTGTTACATTTTTTACAGTTAAAGTCTTGTCGTTAACTTGGATTTCCGTTTGCGCATGGACAGCTTTATACGGATTTATACGCCCAGCCCCGACTTCGTACACACTATATTTATCAGACAAAGGATCTGCTGTGTTCATTAGTGTTGCTTTAACATCAGATGGAGTCATGTCAGGGTGTGCTTGCTTAACTAAAGCAGCTACCCCTACAGCATTTGGCGTTGCCATCGATGTTCCAGATAAGCGTTCGTAAGCATAATTATATTTTCCGATTTGATCTGCCCCGTGCATGTAAGATGGAACAGTAGAGAAAACAGATACACCAGGTGCTGTTACTTCAGGTTTAATATCATATAATACACGGGATGGACCACGTGAACTGAATGGCGCTAATTTATCACCTGTTGTGACTACTTGCTTCATATTACTAAATGTAAAGTCCATAGAAGCACCAGCAGTTTTCAATCCTCCTATTGGAGCAGCTAAAGCAGTTCCTTGTGCGTTACTAATTAAAAATGTCGGAATATAACCGTAACCTTCTCCAAGGTACACATCGCCATTTGGCACAGGTGAATCATATAATACAGCGCCGATTGCTCCATGTGCTTTCGCATTCGCTATGATTTGAGATAAACTAATGCTTCCTCGTTGAGCTAATACAACTTTTCCCTTTACATCAATTGGTGTAACAGTACCATCAGCATTTCTCGTCTGGTACGAAGCTTCAGTGCCATATAATACATTGACTAATTTCATAGTTTTACTATCAAAATCTGCTACGTTATCCGTTAAACCTTGAGCTGCTAGTTTTAAATCAGCTGGAACATTACCTGTTGGCGATTTTAATGTTCCTGTATAAGTCGGAATTGTCACAGATGTGTCACTAGCCCCAACTGTAATAGCTAAAGGAGAAGTACCTGGAGCCCCAAGCGAATACATCGTACTTCCAGAATTTCCGGCAGCAACAATCGCTGTCACACCTGCAAGTACAGCATTATTAACCGCAATCGTTGTAGGATATAATGGATCATTGTAATTTGCACCAAGAGACATGTTAATAATGTCCATTCCATCTGAAACAGCTTTATCAAGTCCTGCTAGAATAGCTGATGTATAACCAGATCCATATGGTCCTAATACACGATATGAATAAATATCTGCATCCGGTGCAACTCCTGTTACTGAAAGATCTCCATCATTTTTTCCTTGCCCAGCAATAATACCTGCAACGTGTGTTCCATGCTCAGTATAATAAGCTTCTCCACTTGTTGCTAACTCAGCCTGCCCAGACTTCTGCCAATCTGCATATGTTGTTTCCATTGGGTCATTGTCATTATCAACGAAATCGTATCCACCTTTAAAAGCACCTTTTAAATCTGGGTGGTTATAATCAATCCCAGTATCAAGAATACCGACTTTTACACCTTTACCTGTATAGCCCTCCTCATGAAGTTTTTCAACTCCAGGGAATGTCACCATCGTATGCGTTGCAGCTTGTGTTCCTGTAGTTGATGTTTCGCTGATCGATGGTGGCTCTACTTGAACTTGTAAATCACTATAGACAGATTGTACTGCACTTGATTTAAGTAGTTGTTTTATTTTGTTAGCCGGAATTGTCATTGCAACCCCATTAAATGCTTTTTTGTATGAGCGTCTAATTGTATATGGATTTTTCTTTTCTTTTAATTCACTGCTGAAAATTGTTTTTAAATCATTTTGGAACGCTTCATGTGAAGCGCTTACATTATCTTGTGCATCTTTTGCTGATAACGTTTCACCATTTGATGCTGCTTCTAATACAGCCGCCTGCTCAGGCTTGTCCTTAAACTCGACAATGACAGACGTAAGCTTATCACTTGTTTGATCGACTTCATTAGATAATTGAAGCCCTTCTTTATCACTTAATTTCAATTGCTTAATTGCCTCACGCTGCTGGGGTGTAAGATTTGCTAATACTTGTTCGACCTTTGAAGTTGCTTGTGCATGTACTTGTTGTGAAAAGGAACCTGGTGTCATTGTAGTACTTATAAGTCCTGTTGTTAATGCTAATGTTGTCACATTTCTAAACATACTCTTTTTCATCTACTAGCCTTCTTTCTTTTCTCAAGATAGATTCATTATACGGAGAGTTGCTCGTATTTAGATTTTGCAAATTTCAATCAATTCTAAATTTTTTACAAATTTCTGTTATTTACATGATTCACCTTAATATTTTGTAAAAAAAGAAATAAAGAGGTCGAAAAATTCTCCGACATCTCTTGTTGTATTTCCAAACACTATTTCAGGTGATTTTGCCTATCTTTCTACTATTTTTTTCTTGTATTTTCGACTTAAAATATTTTTGTTGTAATTGTAATTTCAAGCATATTTAACTGATTTACTAATAGTTAAATAATTCCATAAATTAAGAACTTATTATATAATTAAACAATAAATTAAAACTAAATTTTATTAACTTAACTAATAGTTAAGGAGAAAAAGTGAGATTATGCATATTGAACAATTAAGATATATTGTTGAAGTCGCCAAAACTAGCTCAATTGCTCGAGCTTCTGAAAACATGTGTGTAACACAACCAGCTGTTAGTCAATCCATTACTAACTTAGAAAAAGAAATAGGTTTTAAATTGTTTATTCGTTCACGACAAGGCGTTTCTCCTACTGTTGAGGGCAAACTAATTATTCAAAAGGCTTATGAGGTTTTGGCAAAATTAGATGAACTTCAAGATCAAGTAGATTTATACAACAATGTAATAGATGGACATGTCACATTATCTTCTGTACCAACTATGTTACCGATTGCATTAAAAGCTTTAAAATACTTTCAAAGAAAGTATCCAACCATACAAGTACAAGTTTTAGAGAATCTAGGACCCGGGGTATTTAAAGATATTCAGCATGGAAGGGCCGATATTGGTCTTCTAGCGGCAGACAACATGATAGGTGAACTAGAGCACATAACATTTGAACAGCTAGTTAATGGTAAAGTTCAAGTAATTGTAGGAAAAGAATCTCATCTGGCTAGTAAAGATGTTTTAACTGTAAAGGATATTCAGGATCAGAGCTTTGCGTTGTATAGTGGCCCACTCTATTCAAAGGGAATAGAATCTATTTTTTCTTCACCTATAAAAAGAGCAATTGTAACTGATAACTTCGAAACGATCCGCTTTGCTGTTGCTGAAAACTTAGCGATTGGACTTGTACTCGACTTTTATCTTGAAAAACATCCTGACTTAGATCAAGCAAGTATTGTTCCAATTAATTTAATTAATTTACCTCCTTTACCTTCTCTCCAACACGGTTATGCGATGCGAAAGAATAGCAAGCCTTCTTATGGTACTCGAAAACTGATCGGCTATTTACAAAATGAATTTCAAAAATTTAGTAAATCCGATTCATAGATTGATAGATATACTAAAAAAGGGCTACCGTCTTGTCAACGGTGCCCCTTTTTAGTATTTAATATCACAAGTGATTATTACTGTTTATTGAGGAAAATCTTCAAATGATAAGCCTAATTCTTTTAGGACATCTACCAATTTCTTTCCATTCTTCTCTTCTAACGGAGAAGGAGCATTTTTTGCATCTGGGTTTTGCATTAAATAGTTTACAACAATTAATTCCATGTCACGCTTATCTACTAATCCATCAAAATATATATCTGAGTTGCGGTCTGCTGAACCCCACGCTTTTTGTAATGCTAGAGCATCCTTGATGTCGATTACATCATCTTGATTTACATCTCCGCCAATCATATATCTAGTAAAATACTGTAAGCGTTGACCCCATACCTCATTGTTACGTAACACACCAATTGGTAAAGGTTGCGAAACAGAAAAATGTCCTGGAAGTTTGACACTCCATGTAAATAATTGATCAGAAAGTGGGAGATTTGTTAAATTATAATCTCCACTTCTAGAAAGAATAGAAGCAACATCATATTTTTTACCATTCGAGTCAATAAGTTGGGCTTTTACACCGGCTTTAGTCCAATCAAACCCTAGTGCCATACCCTCGGCACTTAAATAACCATACATTTCAGAAAAAGTAGGTTGAATAATCCAATCTGCACCTGCAGAAGAAAGTGTGTGTTGAGTTCCTATTTCATCAGTATAAGATGCTGTTACGTTCATTGTTGCACTAGCAGCAAAAATTGAATTTTTCACTTTAAATTTCACATTAATTGCGTCCGAAATATCAGATATTCCTTTTGTTGTATTTAAGTCCAGCTTAATTTTGGAAGTGTTCCCACTTGACTCTACAGTTACCTTCGCATTTTTATAAGATGAAAGGTTTTCATTAAGCTTCGCATTTACAAGTTCTAAATTGGATTCACTATTCGTAATAGTCCATTCTACTGAGCGCATATTTTTTACATTGTGTAGCGAAAGACTGGCATTTAATGCCTCACCCATCTTCACACCAACTTGACTACTCTTTATAAAGCTATATGGTGTTCCTTCTTTCACGAAGTAATAATTTTTCTTTATGCTCGGATTGTTTGCTGCGTCTGTCCCGTAAATATTTAATTTTGAGAATGGAACGCTTGCATTCATTGGAACAGTAAAATCAAGATTTCCATCTTCTCCGACTCGTATCGGCTCATTATAGTTTCCGTTTAAAGAAAAATTAAAAGCATTAATCGATTGATTGATTCCCATTCCTGCGTTTGTCATCTCATCAACTTCTTTGTCAGTAACCTTTACTTGTAGAGGGATCGTTGTTTGTCCTTCTTTGTATTCGATCACTGGCGATTCATTTGAATCAAAAGAAGTCGTCAGTGTAGGACCATTGTTATCAATGTATACTTCCTGATAATTAGTGAATGTTTGATCACGCTCAGTTGTACCAATTATCTTAATACGATAAAGTCCTGGTTTTGCATAGCTCACTTGTGTAGCGACAGGGTGATCTGCATCATCTGTAAAAGCATAATACGTCCCTTTAAATACATCATTAATTAAGTAGTTTACACCGTCATAATACGAGCTCACATCAACATATCCTAAAGCCCCGATTTCCTTACCTGTTTTTGCATCTTCTAATACAAGATCTAATTCTTTCATAGGTGCCTTAAAATTAACCAATAAGGATGTGCTTGAGTAACTTTGGTACACTCTTTTTACATGAAGGTATGGAGGTGAAATAGCATAGTCTAGTAGATTAACAGTGTTAAACCCATCCTCTAACAGACGGAAACTGAACGGAATACGGTACGATTCCTTGCTATTTTCTTGATTTGTTAAAATGAAATATCCTTCATATATTCCAGATTGCGCTTTGGCTGGTATACTGACTGAAATTGGGACTTGCTTTGATTTTAATCCTTGCACGGAGATAACCGGTGGCGCTGTTACTTTTATTTTATTTTGCACCGCGTCCAACGATCCATTTACTCCTTTTTGAAAATGAGTTGTTAATATAAATGTTTTCTTCTTATTATCTTGATTGTTTATTTTCACCTTTTTTTCTAACGTTTGTGCTTCTCCACCATAATGAGCACCAAGTGCAAGACCTCCAGTTTCCTCATGTAAAGTAACTCGTTCCCCATTAAACGGGATGTCTGTCTCATCTTGTACGCCAATTGTAGTATTCGTATGAATTGCACGATACGGATCTACACGCCCTGCTCCAACTTCAAAGACACTATATGTCCCATCTAAGGGCTTCGCTGTGTTCATTAAAATCGTTTTAATATCTTGCGGATCAAGCTGTGGATTTGCCTGTAATAGTAAAGCTGCTATCCCAGCTACGTGTGGAGAAGCCATGGAAGTACCAGATAAACGATCATAGGCAAATTGGTAATTGGAAGTATCATCAGGATTTGTTACATATGCTGGCACAGTCGACATTACACTAACTCCAGGCGCAGTAACTTCAGGTTTCATATCATAATTTTCACGAGTCGGTCCTCGAGAACTAAAACTAGCAAGCTTATCTCCATCTGTAAATGTTTCCTTATAGTTTTGGAATGTGAGCGTGTGTTTTCCAGCTGCTAATTGATCTTTCATAGCAAGTCCCTCTTCATAACTCATTGAAAAAGTAGGGATAAAACGCTGATCTTCTCTTACAAAATTAGATGGTCCTTCATTCGGCCTATTACTATATGCAATCACTACGCTAGCACCATATTTCTTGGCAAGTACTACTTTGGATTGTGTTCCGATTGTACCTGTATTAACAAAAGCAACTTTTCCTTTTACGTCTTTATTGGCGTAATCTGCCTCTAGTCCATCTCCTAGATCAACAATCTCTAAGCTCTTTCCATTCAATACGTTTAATTCGCTTGTAAAATCCTTATACAAATTGCTCAATGTATAATTAGTGTTAACTCCATTTAATTTTCCACTATATTTCACAACAGATATTGGAGAACTACTTGCTCCGACCGTTAAAGCTAGTGCTGCCGCTCCTGGACTACCAATTGTGTAGGCATTTGGACCACTATTACCAGCTGATACAACCGCTACTACACCACTAAGAACTGCATAATTTATTGCTGTACTTGTAGGAGAAAACGGATCATTGCTCTGTAAACCTAGCGACAAGTTCATTACATCCATACCATCTATAACAGCTTGATCAATACCTGCAATGATGTTTTCCTCAAACCCTGTTCCATATGGACCAAGAACACGGTACACATATAAATCTGCATCTGGTGCAATCCCTTCTACTTTTGGGCCGTTTAAATTCTGAGCCTGTGCGGCTATCGTACCAGAAACATGTGTCCCATGTTCTGTATAGTATGCTGATCCACTTTGATTGAACTGAGGTTGATTTGATTTTTTCCAATCGTTATATGTCGTCTCCATCGGGTCATTATCATTATCAACAAAATCATATCCACCTTTAAATGCAGGCTTCAAATCAGGATGATTATAATCAATACCTGTATCAATGACAGCTACTTTTACACCTTTTCCTGTGTACCCTTCATTGTGTAGCTTGTCTACACTGAGAAATGCTCCACTATCAAGAGATGCTTCCTTGCCTTGACCCTCTTCAGATTTAGTTGGAGGTTCAATTGTAACAGTAGCATTTTTATGTACAGCTTTAACTGCTTTAGATTGAAGCAGTTTCTTTACTTCGTTAGCAGGTAACGTCATCGCTACACCACTATATGCCTTTTTAAAACTTCTCATAATTTTATACGACTTTTTCCCACTTTTCGAATTAACAGCCGGTAAAAGTTTATTTACATCTTTTTGAAACGTACTATGATCCTGATCAACATTTTCTTTTGCTTGAGAAGTTGTAATCTTCTTTCCTTTCAATGCTGCCTTTAACACTGCTACTTTCTCTGGTTCTGAACGAAATTCGACAATTACAGAGATGTCTGCATTACTATTTAACTCACTTGCACTAAAACCTTCCAATCCATTACTTTGTGACATGTCTAACTGTTTAAGTGCCTCTCGTTGTTCAGTTGTCAATGATTCTAGCATTTTGTGTGTAGTACTTGATTCTGCAGAAACAATACTGTAATTACCTTGGAAAAGTGAGCATAACATTCCAACTGCCATAATATTAAGGAGTGGTTTCTTAAACCGTTTTCTAATTGCTTTCCTATCCATCAACTTCATCATCCATTCTAAATTAATTTTCTACTGAATTATTTCTGAACTGCTTCAATCTAATTAAATTGCACCCCCGTACTCTAAACCGCAGCATTTTTACAAAATTCAACAAATTACTTGAAGAATGAATTTATTATATATTCTAAAATTTCAGAAGAAAATTCACTTTGATTTATGTTCACTTAACGGAAACTTATATATACGATTATTTCAAAACAATGTGAAAGCGACTCTTATTATGAAAGAGTCGCTTTAGTGATGGGGATCTATTTATTCAATTTATAATTATTCTTTATTTCCATTTTAAGACAAATTTATTGAAATTATTTACTATCAATAACTCAATGATAATTTTCAATCCTTTCGTCAACTATATATCAAAATACCAATTAATCCAGAAAACAAAATAATACAGATTGGATGTATTTTAAGCCGAAATAACGAAAACAAAGAGATTGCAAAAATAAGAATTAGACTTAATGTATACCAGGATAAATGACTTATCATGTTATTAGATAAAGAAAAACGAATGGCAGAATAAATAATAAGACCGGTAGTTACGGGTCTAAGTCCATAAAATGCAGATTTTACTAATTTATGTTTATGAAAACGAAAAAAGACTGTCGCTAATATCAGGATGCTAATCAAAGATGGGAACAGTATCCCACATGTTGTAATCACCGCTCCAGTTAAACCAGCTGTTCGATATCCAACAAAAATTGCACTATTAATGGCTATGGAACCTGGTGACATTCCTGCAATTGCAACCGCGTTGGTAAACTCTTGAATTGTCATCCATCCATGAAATGAACTTTCCCTTTCCATTACTGGTAACATAGCATATCCACCGCCAAAAGAAATCAATCCTATTTTAAAGAATGTCCAAAATAATTGCCAAAACATAGTTTCTCTCCTTTAAATACCATCTCCCATAAAATACTCGCTATCCTTATATTCTTGTATTTCTACCTTCTCCAACTTAATCATTAATCCTAACCAACTTTTTACTTTGATTGATAAGATTCCTGTGATGCCTCCACTTAAAATTATTATGATAAGATTAATATCGGAAAATAATAAGATTAAAATGGAAACAACAACTATAAAAAAAGTTGTCTTATCAAACACTGCGGTACAACCAATTTGATACCCAGCATATGTAATTAAAGCTACGATTGATGCCTGTATACCTTTAAATGCTGCTTCAATAGTATGATTGTACTGGAAGTGAATAAATAAAATACAAAGAGAAATTACAATGAGAAAATTGGGAAGCATGATTCCTAACATTGCAGTAATGGCACCCTTTAGTCCGGCAACACGGTATCCAATAAATGTCGCCGAATTGATCGCGATGGCTCCTGGTGCTGATTGAGCAATAGCAAAAACATTTGCTACATCTTGCTTTTTTAACCATCCCCTCTTTATTACTACTTCTCTCTCAATCACGGGAATCATGGCAAATCCACCGCCAAATGTAACAGGACTTATCTTAAAAAATGTCCAAAAGATTTCAAGAACAAGCTTCCACCATTTTTTCATTACCACGTACCCCCCATCCAAACTATGAATTATTCTTCTAATCATTACAAAACTTAAAAGCCAAGGCTTTCTAAAAAGCACTTGGCAGCTTATTTCATTTTAAGATTTAGTTATTGCTTTAATGTTCTCTGACGTCTTTGAAACTGAATTGTTTTTCATCATAAAGTTAAATTTAGATGGTTTCAGATAGATGAAAATTACAATTGAAGAAAAAAAAGCAAGATAGGCAGCAATATCAAAAGCCATCCGATATGAGTTAGTAGATTCAACAACATATCCTGAAATAATAGGGGCAATAAAACCCATGGAGCTGTATATCATAAAATTTATACCAAGAATCCTCCCAGTTTGCTGTTTTGGAATACTTTCATTTAGTATTGTTGTAGCTCCATTTAATGCAAAATAATTAAAGAAAAGCATCAATCCAAAACATAGTGAAGTCAATAAGACTGTGGTACTTCTAGTAACGAACATGATACATATTCCAGATAATAGAGTCCCGCTGAACGTCGTAAGACCTCTTGCATACCAGCTGTTTTTCGTCTTGATTAAGATAATATCTGCTAAATAGCCTGAAATGACAGCCCCAAAAGCTCCTCCAATATTACCTAATACAATAACTAGAGACAGTTCCGTAGAAGTAGCATGAAACGTATCTGTTACAAACTTAGTACTCCATGTCCAAAATAATACACTTTCATAGTAATGAACAATGCATGCTAAGACGACTGCAAAAAATGCCGGGCTTAACAAAATAGATCTCCATGGTACAGTAGGAGTTACCTCATCAACATAAACTTCTTGGTTATTTTTAATCCAATTGCTCTCTGACATTTTAACGTAATGACTTTCTTCCGGTGAACTCGCCCCGAATTTCATCCAAATTATCGTTAGTATTATGCCTAAGACTCCCATCATAATAAATGGTGTTCTCCAAGAAAAGTGATCAATCATCTTAATTAAAAAAGATGATAATACTGCTGGAAGAATTCCACCCCCTAATATAACGATTCCTAGTCCCCGTCCTAACTCCTGTTTCGGTAGCCAGTTTTTCACCATTTTCATCATCGTAATCCAGGCAGGTCCTTCAAAAAGACCTAAAAGCATCCGGTTAAATAAAAGAAAAGAAAATCCTCCGCCAATTAAGAAAGATAACTGTAATCCCCCCCATGCTCCAGATAAGGTGCTTATAATCCGAGAAGGTCTAATTCGATCAATTAAAAAGCCTCCAATTAAAGCAGATAAAGAAAATAACCAAAAGAATGAACCTGAAACAATACCCCACTCGGCGTTATTAAGATTAAACTCTTTCATAATTGGTTCTGATGCCCATCCTAGTAAAGATTTATCTACTTGATTAACCCCAAATAAAATAACCATAAAGGAGAGAATGATCCACCGAAACTTTCCTATTTTACTTTTTGTATCATCTATCATTTAAAATAACCCCCAAGTGTATTCTTTTTTTATACTTAGGTATGACTCAGTATGTTCGTTAAATAATGCAGTTTCTACATGTGAAACCATTACATTTTTGTGGTAATTGTTTTAACCTGTGTATAAGTAAGTAATGATTCCAATCCCTTTTCTCGTCCAATGCCACTTTTTTTGTAACCGCCAAATGGGGCCTCTACATCGATTGGCATGAAATCATTTATATACACTTGCCCAGCGAGTACTTTTTTGGCTACTCGATGGCCTCTATGAATATTTTCTGTCCAAACTGATGCTGAAAGACCAAATTCTGATTCATTTGCTAGTGCAATCACTTCTTCTTCAGTATCAAATGGAATGATGCTTACGACTGGACCAAAGATTTCTTCTCTTGCAATCTTCATGGAATTATCTACATTCGTAAAAATAGTAGGTTCAATAAAATAGCCATCTTGTGAGAGCCGCTTACCACCGTACTCTAAAGTGGCTCCTTCTTTCTTTCCAATATCTATATATTGAAGTACACGCTCTAGTTGTTTATCAGAGATCAATGGTCCCATCATTGGATTCGTGAGCCCGTTGCCAATTTTGACTCCCTTTACCTGTTCAATTAACTCTGTAACAAATGATTCCTGAATACTCCTTTGTACAAACAAACGAGTTCCAGCAGCACAAACTTGTCCACTATTTGCTAAAAACGCTTTAAGCGATCCTTTTATAGCCTCAGTCAAATTTGCATCCTCAAATACAATATTAGGTGACTTACCACCTAGTTCAACAGTTACAGGCACAATCTGTTCAGCAGCAGCCTTCATAATATGTTTTCCTGTTTGTACCGACCCCGTAAATGTAATCTTTTGAATTGAAGGATGGTGAATAAGTGCATTCCCCGCTTCATTCCCCAATCCATTTACTACATTAAATACACCTGGTGGTAATCCTGCTTCTATACAAATGGCTGCTAGCTCTAAAACTGATAATCCTGCTTGTTCAGCTGGCTTCAAAACAACCGCGTTTCCAGCTGCTAAGGCCGCAGAAACATCTCGAGAAGCCGTTTGTAATGGTGCATTCCAAGGAATAATAATTCCGACTACTCCATAAGGTTCACGAAGAGTATAAGTCAAATAATCATTATGAGCTGGAATCACATCTCCAAAAATTTTATCAGCAGCGCCTCCTAAATATTCAAAAAATCGAGCTGAGCTTTCAACCATTTGCATCGATAAAAATAATGGCCTTCCTGTATCAAGGGTTTCTAAGAATGCCAGTCTGTGTTGATTCTCACGGATTCGTTCCGCTATTTTCATTATAATTTGGCCTCTTGCACTTGGCTTCAAAGCACACCATGTCTCAAATCCTTTTTCAGCATTCTTAATAGCTAAATCGATATCTTCTGAACTCCCCCTTGCGACAAATGTAAGCTTTTCACCAGTAACAGGATTCATATTAGTAAAATATTTGTTTTGTTTTGGTGTCTTCCATGTCCCATCTATAAAGTGACTATACTTCTCTAATATCTTCATTTCTTCCATCTCAATCATGTTAACTTCCTCCATTACTAAAGTTTAAATTAGTCCATGATAATTGTTGCTCGTGTTACCTCTCTTTGAAGTGATTTTTGTAATGCTACTTCTACTTCTTCTAATGTAAATGAGGCATCTAATAACTGTTCAAACGGGTATTTTTTTGCGTTTCTTTCTAAAAATTGTAAGGCTTTAAATAAATACTCAGGATTATAGCGATTAACCGGAATAATTTGTAACGCTTTTCTGACCAATAGTCCTGGGTCAATTTCTACTTTTTTACCTACTGTTATATTTCCCATTGTCACGTATATACCGTTTGTTTTAGCAAGATGAATCCCTTCACTAAATGCTTCTGGAACTCCTGATACCTCTAATACATAATCTGCTCCAATTCCACCAGTTAGTTCTTGTACACGGTACATTCGTTTTTCGACTGTATTATATTCTGTTATATTAATAGTTACATCTGCTCCAAATGATTCTGCTGCTGCTAAACGCGATGGGACAGTATCAATTACAATGACGTATGCACCTTTTTCTTTTGCCACGGCACACGCATTTAACCCTAGCCCACCAGCACCTTGAATAACCAATGAATCTCCAGGTTTAATATCAACTTTATCCAATCCAAATAAAACTTGAGATAATGCACAGTTGGCACTAGCTGCTTCCTGGTTGGTTACAGTGTCAGGAACTTTGAAAAAATACTGATCATGATGAACTTCATAGTGAGATGCAAAAGTCCCCACATCATACTTAAAGTTATGCTCACAATGATGGTGGTTACCATTCAAGCATTCTCTGCACTTATTACAAGTTGCGAAGTAAACCGGTACTACTCTATCTCCTAATTCCAATTTATTTCCTGCAGAATCAGTTTTAACGTTCGCACCTATTTGTACAACTTGTCCAACCATCTCATGACCCATTTTTCCAGTCTGTTTTAGGGGATGGTCCCCTTTGAAAATATGTAATTCTGAACCACATACGTTTGTTTGTAATACTTTTAATAAAATAGATCCGTCTTGTAAATCACTTTCAAGATCATACTCTCTTACTTCAACCTGTAATGGTTTGATTTGATATGCCATTTTCCCTTTCATAAATAACCTCGCTCCTTTTTAAAACGTTTTCATTTTCCAAAACAAGAATTTTAAATAATACTTAATGCTCTTAACTCATTCACTTTCTCTTTATTAAAACCTAATAGATTAATATAGATTTCCTCATTATGTGCCCCTACTTCTGGGCATAACCATTTAACCTGACCAGGGGTTTTAGACATTGTAGGCACGATCCCCTGCACCTTCACGTGTTTATTTAACTGAGAGTCAAAAATTGATAATACATTCTCTCTCGCTAAGTAATGAGAATCATTTATAATATCTTCAATGGAATATACTGGACCATGTGCTATTTTATATTTATCTAGCAAAACATCTACTTCTAGATAAGTATGCTGAGAGAAGAACGATTTTAAATAACGATCCAGTTCATCTCGATGTTTTACTCGAAGAGCATTTGAACAAAATCGAGAATCCTCTATAAGTTCGTCATGACCGATAGCTTGCATGAGTCTCTTAAACATATTTTCTGTTGAGGCCGGTAGAATAACCCAGTGGTTATCTTTTGTAAGATATAAATCATTTGGTGCAACACCTGGGTTATGTGTTCCTACTCTATTTCTTATATTTCCTGTAATATCATAATCTATTAAAATATCTTCCATCACGCGAAATAGTGGCTCATATAAGGACAGGTCTACTAATTGCCCTTCTCCTGTTTGTTTATAATGATATAATGCCAGCATGATAGAAAATGCTGAATAAACTCCCCCCAACCCATCAGCTATGGCAAATCCAGAAGGCATTGGTTTATCATCTGGATACCCTGTCATATTCATTAAACCTGAAAAACCTTCTGCGACTCTCGCAAAACCAGGTTGTTCAGTTCTGGGACCACTTCTTCCAAAAGCAGAAAAATGCAACATGACAAGATCTGGCTTTACCTTAATCAAATCTTCATAATCTATTTTCCATTGCCTTAAGGTCTCTGGTCTAAAATTCGTAATGATCGCATCTGATTGTTGCACTAACTTATACAAAATCTGGACGGCTTC
The DNA here is from genome assembly GCF_042267765.1 of Gottfriedia sp. NPDC056225. Lineage (NCBI taxonomy): Bacteria > Bacillati > Bacillota > Bacilli > Caryophanales > Bacillaceae > Gottfriedia > Gottfriedia sp. NPDC056225. Next base: position 26,143 of record NZ_JBHJTJ010000008.1, read on the forward strand.
TTTTTTATGGAAATCTAAGGTAATACATTTCTTATTTCGATTAGTGACTTTCCAAGTATTTGAACCCCAATTTCGACTTGCATCTCCTTTTCCAGGTTGTTCAATTTTAATAATCTCTGCTCCAAAGTCACCCAATAAATTGGATGCGAGTGGTGCTGCCAGAACTGTTGATATATCGAGGATTCTAATACCGTTTAAAACTCCAGAAAACATATCGAAGGTTCCTCCTTTTTAAAATACTGAATATTATAAAAATAATTATATAATTGATTTTTTAGCATGTAAAACGTAAATTAATCAAGTATAATTGATTAAAAATCATGTTAAAAGGGGACATTACGTGAATATTGAACAATTAGAACATATACTAGAAGTTTCTAAGACAAAATCACTTGCAATCGCTTCAGAGAATTTAGGAATTACTCAATCCGGTATTAGTCGATCTATTAGTAATTTGGAAAATGAATTAGACATACAGCTTTTTTCTCGTTCTAAGTCTGGAACATTACTTACAATAGAAGGTGAGGAAATTGTAAAAGTTGCTTATGAAGCTTTGGCAAAAATAAAACTGTTGAAAGAAAAGGCTCAACTACATAAAACCTTGAACGAAAGATTAAAAATTGCTGCCAGCCCAAGTCCATTAATAAAAATATTAGACAAGACAATTCCTATTTTCAAAAAGGCATTTCCAGCTGTCCAACTAGAAATTACAGAACAACCAGCCAATGAAATTATTGATAATATCCGAAACGAAAAAGTCGATGTAGGCATTACATTTATTAACGAGGAAATGACAAAAGAAGTAGATTTAAAATCAGCTGTTTTATTTCACGGAAGAATACACGCCTGTGTGAATAAGAATTCTCCTTTATCTGTGCACCAAACAATACAACCAGAACAGCTTCTTCATGAACCTCTTTCCTTGTATAATGGTGTAAATGTAAAAAGATTTATTCACCAGCTGTTTGAAATGTATGGCAAGGCGGATGTTATGTTTACATCAAATAATATGGAAACTATAAAAAAAACTGTTATTGGTGGATTAGCGACTGCAATTGTTTTGGACATCTCATTGGAAGACGATATCTCGGTAAAAAATGGTGATCTTGTTCTTATTCCTTTAACTGGTACATTTAAAACAAATATCCCATTTGGATGGATTCAATCAAAGAACAAAGTAAACAGACATGTCGCTACTGAATTTGTTAGATTTTTAGAATTAACTACTTCTTAAAAAATAGATATATTATTATGCAGATGCTAACTTAATATCGATTCTATGAATTAAAAATGTTACTACTAAGGCAACTATCATTTTATGAGATAGTTGCCTTTCATTTAATATCTAATTTAAATTACTACGGTTATCTATAATTTTGCTAAAATCAAACCTTAGTTCATTGATTCAAGTTCTTTTTTAATATCCGCAAGCTTCTTACCTTTAAATGCTTTCTTAGGTGTTGCTACATTATCTACTTCTGGATTACTGAACAGAAAGTTTTGTTCTACAAATGCAAAATCTGTCATATCAACAATTCCATCAAAGTTAATGTCGGCACTTCGTTTATTAGTACCCCAAAATGTTTCAATTGCAAACGCATCTAAAATATCAATTACTTCATCTCCATTCACATCACCTGCATATGATGGACGAACATCCTCAGTACGCTGTGTGCCAATCCACTGTCCATAGTAATCGCGACCAATTTGAACTGTTTTTGATGCAGAAGTATGACCAGGAATTTTAGCTTTTAGCGTAATTGTCTTACTTGTTATTGGTAATTTATCAACTACAAAATAATCTGTTGTATTCTTTCCAGAAGTAGTGAATGCACCTGAAAATTCTTTTCCATCTTGATCTACTGCCGTTAATACAACACCTGCTTGATTCATATTACGAGTTCCAGATTTAACACCTTGCATATTCATAAGGAATGTCTCTTGAGAATAATCTGGTAAAATATTAACTTTTCTACTAGAATCAGTTGGTAATTTATCTGTTTCTCCAGAAGAATTGATTGCTACAGCATTGTTTGCTCTCACAGATGCTGTAATTGAAGCATATGTTAGTTTTTCTCCTGATTTAGCTTCAACTGTAAACAAAGGCAAGTCTCCGTTAACAGCTTTTACGTTTTCTCCTTCAAGTTTTACCTGCACTGTTGTATTAGAATAGGAAGATGTAGCCGCTTCATTTTTAGTAGTAATTGTAACTTTCCCCAGTTTTTCTAATTCTGGGCTTGGCTTAATTTCACCTAGTTTTAAAGTATTTGTTGGATACGTAATATTAAAGGTTCCTCCAACCCAATCTTTTGCATTCTTTATACTTATAGTATTGTTAAATGATGAGTTATAACCAACACTAGATTGTTCTGGTCTAGTTTGTATATATGTCGTTCCTTTTTCAATAAACGTTAAAATCGGTGATTCGTGATAGCTCGTATTACCAGGAGCATTTCCTGCATTATCTTGACCTAAAACCTGTATCTCTTTAACAGGTTTATCTAATTCAACATCATAACTAAATTTCCCATCTTCTCCAACTTCGACATATGCGTAAGGTAGTGTTGATGGAGCTTTAGGATCATATGCATTTTCATAGCGATAAACTGTAAGTGCATTATCAGCCTGGGTGATTGGTTCATGGATATAAGCAAGACCCGCATCTTGGATTTCTTTCATAGCAGAGTCTAAAAGTGTACCAGAAATTTTATATGTTTTTTGCCCTTTTTCATATTCAATCACATTAGATTGTGTATCAAGTGTTAAGTTGGGCCCTGTATTCTTAATAAAAAAATCAACCGACTTAGTATATGTTTTTCCAGTTTTTCCGGTAGCAATTAATTTAAGTTTGTAATGACCTGGAGGTGCCGTTACTGTATCATCTGAAATTGGGAAATTAGCATTACCTGTAAATGGATAATATTTTCCATATCCTAAAATTGGTGAAAATTGAAGATAACTACCTTCGAATAAATTCGAAGCGTCTGCGCCTGCAATATAACCGAGATCTTGACCAGTTTTAGCATCTTGTAAAATAACATCAACTCTTTGCATTGGAGCAGTTATAGTGAACGATACACTTGTCGATTTCTTCATTACTGGCGAAAAGCGCTCATACCAGTAATCATCTGTCATAATCGGTATTCTCGTAAATATGTCTCCAATTCCTTCTTTCATATATCGGAATGCAAACGGAACTTGGTATGTATCTTCAGGATCCTTTTGATTCGTATAAGTTATATAGCCTTCATATACTCCTGCTTTAGCAGTATTTGGGATCGTTAAGTTTATTTGGGAATCCATTTTATTTGAACCAGCAACTGTTATTGTTGAATCAGTTGTTAATTTAACACCATTTGCTTTTGCATCTTTTGCTTCTGATGATTGTTGTTTAAAATTCACTTTTACATTATACGTTTTTGTTGCTTTTGTTTTATTTTGCAATGTAATGATATGCGTTTCATTGTATTTTTTTCCATAATCAACATAAGCACCTAAACTTAATGCACCTGTAAGATTTTCGATATCTACTAATTGATTCTCACCATCAAACATTTTTGTTGTGTCATGTACGACAATTTCTAAGCTTGATTTCAACGCTTCAACTGGATCTACACGTCCCGCACCTACTTCATAGACACTATAATCTTCTTTAAGTGGATCAGCTGTATTCATTAAGTTAGCTTTAATATCAGATGGCGTCATCGTAGGATTTGCTTGCTTTAATAAAGCTGCAATTCCAGTTACGTGTGGTGTTGCCATTGATGTTCCGTTTAATCGTGCGTATGCGTTTTTATAAGTTCCTATAGAATCTGGACCTTGCATATATGAAGGAACTGTAGATAAAATTGAAACTCCTGGAGCTGTTATTTCAGGTTTAATATCATAAGTATTTTTAACGGGACCTCTAGAAGAGAATGCAGCTAAGTGATCTCCATCAGATTTCATTGAGCCAATTTCATCAATAACGAACTTAGCACTATTACTTGCTGCTTGTTCAGATAATTTAATTCCTTGTGCATTTGAAATGCTAAATGTTGGTATAAATGTTTGTCCTTCTCCTAAATACGCTCCAATAAAACCTTCATCAGGATTATTATTCCATATTATAACAGCTGCGGCTCCATTGTATTTTGCATTTTCAATTTTTTCGTTTATTGTATAAGTTCCACGTTGGATTAAAGCAACCTTATCTTTTACATCAATCCCATTGAACTCACCAACACTACCAAGTCCTACATTTACAATTGGCAGTTCCATATCTTTTAAGGATTCGATATTACCTTCAAATCCTTTCGCTAATAAACGTAAATCAACTGGCAACGTACTATTTCCAGAATGTACTGATCCTTTTGCTGTTGAAATATTCATAGGAACATCACTTGCACCCACCGTTAGTGCCAGTGCTGCTGTGGCTGGTGAACCGACTGTATATTCACCGTCTCCTGAATTTCCAGCAGCAATGACCGCAGTTACACCGCTTAGTACAGCATTGTTAATTCCTATACTTAAAGGTGACAATGGATCGTTAAGATTATTTCCTAATGATAAATTAATAATATCCATTCCATCTGTCACAGACTTTTCAATCCCTGCTAAGATTGCAGCTTGTGAACCAGTTCCATAAGGACCTAATACACGGTAAGCATAAAGATCTGCATCTGGAGCAATTCCTGTCGTTGCATATTGTGAATTATTCTTATGTTGACCAGCGATTGTTCCTGAAACATGTGTCCCATGTTCAGTATAATATTCAGAAGAACCATTAGTTTCAGGTTGTCCTGATTTTTTCCAATCAGCATACGTTGTTTCCATTGGATCATTATCATTATCAACAAAATCATAACCACCCTTATAAGCATCCTTTAAATCAGGATGATTATAATCAATTCCAGTATCAATGACCCCTACTTTTACACCTTTACCTGTATATCCTTCTTCATGAAGCTGATTTATTCCTAAAAACTCATTACTTTCAGCCATTCCTTCAGTTGAGCTTGTCCCTTGAATAGTCACATCTGAATCTGGTTCATCTAATTTAACAAAATCGTCGCTCCAAACAGCTTGTACCTGCTCTGATTGTAATAAATCACTTACTTTGTTTGCTGGTATCACCATCGAAACACCATTGAATACATTTTTATACTCACGCTTAATTGCGATTGAACTTTTACGGTTTTGCACCTCCTCTTTAAATATTGTCGAAACATCATTCTTGAACTCAGCGTGGGAAGCCTCGACTTTTGATTTCACCTGGCTATTTGTTAACGTCTTTCCTTGAAGCTTAGACTGAATTACTGCAACATTTTGTGGAGCCTGTTTAAATTGAACAATAACGGATATCGGCTTGGTACTTGTTAAATCCACTTTCGGATCTAATTGTAATCCAGTAGCCTGATTCAATTCTGATTTTTTTAATGCATCTAGTTGCCCAGGTGTTAAAGAAGCCAAAATAGACTCTGCATTTTGATTTGTTTGTGCTTTTACTTGTGGTAAGTTGTTACTTAAACTAATTGCCCCAAAAATACTACTAGTCAACAGTGCAACAGCTGTCGTGTTATTTAATAGTTTTTTATTGCTCTTTTTCCCCATCTTTTAAATCCTCCCAATTTAAATTTTTCTACAAAAATTAATTTTTCTGTAAAAACAAGTAAATTGTATTATTATCTATCTATGAAAAACATTAGATATTAATTATGAGAAGTAAATATAGAGTTATATAGAGAAATAGAACTATACTCATTTATCAAATGGAAAACAGTCTACCACTATCTTCACGGTGTTTTAATCAGGATCAAACTAATTGCCGGCTTATTATATAGAGCTGTAAGAAAGTTTATAAATAAGAAATTGTACTCATGTTAGTTAAAGTTAGTTCAAATTACCTCTATAGTTAAACATTTCAATATTACACCTGAACAATCGGATCAATTATAGCCTGTTGACGATGAATGGTATGTATTTTATAAATCTTTTCAGTATGTTTGTAAAAAAATGCATTACTCCGTTTAAGGAATAATGCACTTTTTCTCATACTTTTTATACATTTAATTTTATTAAGGGAGATAGTTACCAATCAATTCGTTTTCCCTCTCTAAAAACTCCACTTTTAGGTCCCCTGGTCATTGTCGCTAACCAGAAGATAGACTCAGCAGCTTGCTCAGTTGAACATGGAGCAGATGGCCTCCATATCATACTTCCCCATACTGGATCGACTGCATTTGATTTATCTATCCGATAAGGTAATAAGAAAAGATTTACGACAAAATATGCACATTAGACAGCACTCCTTAGTATAGAAGTTGGATAACCGATAGTTAGCCATATTTTAAGGAATGCAGTCTAATAATTGTTTAATGCATAATTCTTGGTTTTTTAGCGAGGAATTTCTTGGATATTCCGTTCTGCTTTTACACTAAATACAGAAGACCAACTTATTCTACTTATAAATTCCTTTAGTCAACATCAAAACCATTTGATCTGCCATAAAACTAGGTTCATTTGGTAAATCTTCATCAACCCAATCTATAATCAATGCGACGAGTGCTCCAGCGATAACGCTTTCCAAAAACCACTTATCCAAAGTCACTTCAATCTTATTTTCCTTTAATTGAGCAATATTATTCTGAATTGAGTGTTTAAGAACGTCTAACATTTTCCATCGTAATTCCGGCAATCCATTTTTACTTAATAAAATTTTATACACTTTAGCATGTTTCTTTACATGTTCAAATACGGCTAAAACAGGTGGATAGATAATATCTGCAAATGATTGAACTCGATAAGGAATGACAAGGTCATTTACTAATCCTTCTAACGTTTCATCGACTATTTCCTTATGTAATTCAAACTTATCTTTATAATGATAATAAAAAGTTGCTCGGTTAATATCTGCTTCTTTAATTATATCCTGCACAGTTACATTTTCTATCCCCTTTACAACTGCATATTTAAACAATGCTTCTTTAATCAGTTTTTTAGTTTTAATAATACGCCTGTCCATCTTTTCACTTCCTTTAGCAAATGATTCCTTCAAAAAATTAATCATTTTTTATACATTTTATATTAATTTGACGAATATTAAACAGTTTCTATAAGTCTGTTGGTTGTAGCCTTTCTCAAACTCTTTTATTATACAAAATATAATAGCGCATACATATCTGCGCTTTAATAATTAAAATTTAATATTTTATAAAAGTAATTCCAAGGGGAGAGAGAATTAATGAAAGCTGCTAAATTTTATGGTGCAAGAGATATCAGAGTTGTTGATACGCCGAATCCAGAAACAAAATCGAATGAGGTAAAAGTAGCAATTGAATGGTGTGGCATTTGCGGTAGTGATATGCATGAATACTTAGCTGGACCGATGGTTATTCCATCTGGAACTAACGTTACGATGGGGCATGAATTTTCAGGTGTAATCGTTGAAATTGGAGAAGATGTCACTAATTTTGTAATTGGCGACCGTGTTGTGATCGAACCTATTGTTCCTTGTTGGACTTGTAACTCTTGTAAAACAGGTAATTATAATGTTTGTGAAAAACCACAATTCTTTGGTCTTATCTTAAACGACGGTGGGTTCGGAGAATATATCGTAGCTCCTGTAGATCGTGTTTATAAGATTCCTGACACAATGAATTTTGAACAAGCAGCCTTAGTTGAACCTGTTGCGGTTGTAACACAAGCTATTCGTTCAAGCCAATATAAATTTGGTGATGCTGTCGCAGTATTTGGCGCTGGTCCAATTGGTTTACTTCTTATCCAAGCATTAAAAGCAGCAGGAGCTTCTAAAATCATTGCTGTAGAAGTTTCTGACCACCGTAGAGAAGTTGCTCTAAAATCAGGCGCAACACACACGATCAATCCGATGGAATCAAATCCTGTTGAAACAATATTCGGAGTAACAAATGGCAAAGGTGTTGATGTATCGTTTGAATGTGCTGGCGTTCAACCAACTTTTGAGGCAGCACTTAATAGCGTAAAATTTAACGGTGAGTTAAAAGTTATCAGTTTATGGGAAAAACCTGTAACATTTAATCCTAATGTAGCCATGATGACAAACAAAAAAATCTCTACTACTATGACATATAGCAACATTTACCCAGAAGTTATCGAACTAGTTAACCAAGGAATCATAAAAGAAGATTTAATTATTACAAAAAAAATCCACTTAGACGACATTGTTGAAGAAGGCTTTGAAGCTGTTCTTAATGACCGTTCACAAGTAAAAATCCTTGTAACGCCTAAGCGTTCAAATTTATAATGCTTTAAACCAATCCTGCATTCCCAAAAAGAATGCAGGATTTTCTAATTTAAACGAATAATCTTGCTTTAAACGAACTATATCCATCATCTAGATTGACGCACGTTCCATTGATACAATTTGATTCCTCAGAAGCTAAAAAAGCTACAGCATTCGCAATTTCTGTAGGTTCTGTTAGGGTTGAACGCATTTGTTCACTTACCATCTGCTCCCAAACACCAAAGTCTTTATATGGTGATAAAATTGGTGTATTTACTCGTCCTGGAGCAATCGCAATAACTCGGATACCCTGTGGCCCCAGTTCCATTGCTGCAGAGGATGTCATATTAATAATGGCAGCTTTAGTAGCATTATAAGTAAAAGTTAGCTCACCAGGTAAAATACCAAAAACAGAGGCCGTATTGATAATTGTTCCTTTTACCCCAAGCTCTGCCATTTTGCGAGCAGCTACTAGAATTCCATAATAGACACCATTTTGATTAACAGCAACAATTGGATGATAATCATTAGCAGGATCATGTTGAAGCAAAGGAACCGGTTTTGCAAATCCAGCATTATTGAACATAATATCTAGTCCACCAAAGACTTCTACCGTTCTATCAACCAAATACACAACATCCTCATATTCTGCTACATTAGTCTTAATGAATAGTACTTCCCCACCTAATTCGCGATTTATTTCATCTATAGCTTTATGGCCACCGTTTTCGTTAATATCAGCGATTACAACTTTAGCACCTTCAGATACTAGTTTTTTAGCTGTAGCTAGTCCAATTCCACCACTACCACCTGTAACAATTGCCACTTTATTTGCTAGTTTCATATAATTTCTCCTTTCCAAAGTAAATTCTCAAAAAAGTACTTACCAAAAAAATGATAAGTACAATTATAATTAAAACTTTGTAATATCAACTGGATTTTGTATTCCTACCTTTTCGCAATGATCATGGTACATTTGAAGCGATCCGGCACAGTTTAAGATTAGGAATGTATCTCCTTTTTCATCTTTAAATTCAAGTGCTCCATTAATAACATTGAAAATAATTGTATCTTCTTCACAATCTGCTGGAGTATAAAATGTGTGTAAAGAAGCAGCGGGCTCATAAACAACTTCATGTTTTTTCGAAACCCAATCATGCTCAAGATATCCCCATTTACCTGCCAATGTACATACAATAACCGTACCGTGATGCACATGAGGTGGTAATTGACTACCTGGCTTAGACTTCATAGTTACACAAATCTCACCTGTAACCATATTAATCTTGTGAAATTTTATTTCGTTCCCGAAAAAAGGAATCCAAGGTACACTTTCATCTGCTACATAGTTTGCATCTAATACTTGATTCTCTTTCGTTGTCATTAATTATCTCTCCCTTTAATAGTGGTGATAATTCAAGAAAAAGATTTTTTTGCAAACTCTTTTTTCTGAATTATTTGAATTTATTATAGGATGGCTTTATAATTTATAAAAGTTAATTCTTTTAATGACTTCTATAAATAAATTTAATATAAAGAGATGGGATAGCATGAATATTGAAAGATTGAACTATATCTATGAAGTTTCAAAAACAGGGTCCATTTCAATCGCAGCAAGGAACCAACATGTTACACAATCTACAATCAGTCAAGCAATTACTAGCATTGAGAAAGAATTAGGGGTAACTCTCTTTACTCGATCGAAACATGGTACAATACTTACATTTGAAGGAAAAAAATTAATGATACAAGTTAAAGAACTTTTGGAGAAGGCTGATGAGTTGAGGAAAAATGCACATCATTTCCATGAAGAACTGAGTGGTGTCTTGCGAATCGCAGCTATACCAGGGTTCATGACGATTATATTAAGAGTTTTTGCTAACTTTAGAAAAGAGCATCCTAAGGTTCAATTAAATATTGCAGAAAAAAACTCGAAAGAAATTCTAGAAGCAGTCAATTACAACAAACTTGATATCGGACTTATTAATTTCTTCGACAATTTCTCGCAGAAAATAAATAACATTCCCTTTGAATTACTATACAATAGTCACGTACGAATTTGCGTCAGTAAAAACTCAAGTTTGGCATTGAAAGAATCGATTAAGATTACAGATTTGGAAAATGAAGCAATTGTATTGTATGAAGATGATTTCATTCTTTCATTTACAAAGAATTTAATGGAGAAATTCGACTTAAAACTTTTATTTGTAACAAATAATGTAGATGCAATTCGAGCTGCCGTTAAGGAGGAAATTGCTATTACACTTGTAACGGATAACTCGATTATCGATGAAATGACGATATTAAACGGTGAAATTATTTCCATACCAATTGAAAATATTGCTTCTTCTTATGTCCCTTTTGGACTAGTTCGGTCCAATAATAAAAAAACTACTTTGATCACTGATAAATTTACTGATTACTTAAAAAAAGAATTGCATTCGTTTGAACAAACATTTCAGTTCAATTAAGCCTAGTAATTTCACCGGTAGTTGAAATTTTGCAGACCAATTTACTACTATATTAACAATTGCTTACTACATATTAAACAAAAGAGTCGCCTCTATTGTATTTGGTGCCGACTACTTTGATAAACAAAAAAGAAATTGTCATCAAGCAATCTATTAAACGATTAGAGAATCTTGGATGTAAAGTGTCATTCAAAGCAATAGTTTAACTCTTTGTACATTCATAAAAAAAGACCTATTTTAAAAAATGAAATGGGTCCAGTTTCATAATGCCAAAAAAGTGTAATGATTAATTTATATTTTCAGGATATGGTATTAAGAATCTATCTATTATTAACTTCATACGCTGTTCTAACTCCTGCTTCAATTGCACCTTGAATCCAACCTGGTGTAGTTGACGAATGGGATCCTGCGAAATGAATTCTTCCTTCTGGTGTACCAATAAACTGACCAAACTCTTTAATTTGGTCGGGTTTATACATGACAAAAGCTCCTCCAGCATAAGGAAATTCTGACCAATTATGCGAGTATCCTATTAAAAAATCTGAAAACACTTGATCTCCAAATATAAATGAGAGATTATTCAAAGCAATTTTTATCCGTTCTGCCTGTGTCATATTATCCCAAATACTAGAATCATCTTCCCATGTATAACTAGCTAGCATAATCCCAGTATCATCCGCCGACCCTTGACCATGACTAGGAAAATAGGCAAACTTGATTGGTAAATCTGTTGTTAATTTACCACCATTTAATCCATATTTTTCCCAAAATCTCGTTTTAAATTGAAGACCTATTTTGGTTGAATTTGCATAATGGATCTTTCTTATAACATTTCTCTTTTCATATGAAACAGACTCATACGGTAGTAAATCTATGAAATTCAATAAAGTATAAGGAACTGTAGAAATTACAAAATCACTTGTAAGTTGATGTTCAGTATTAAGTATTTGATTTTCTGTATAAATCGTTACGTTCGATTCTTGTTGTATGATTTTTTTCACTCTTTGATTTGTAATAATATCGTCTTTAAGTTGTGGTAAAAATCCATTAATAAGATGATCCGTTCCCCCTGTAATTTCATAAAGTTTTAGATCCTTAGTTAGGAGTACTAAAACTTCTCTTAATATTGCAGTAAATGCAAGTTCAGAAAATCCTTCCAATCCAACCATTGTTTCTATCATATTGATTGCTTCAGCTGATAAGGATACACCAACAGGGTTATATCTTAAAAATTGATACATTGAATATTGATCATACATTTGAACAACTTTTTCCCAATTCTTCTCAGGATTTTGGTTTATATAATCAATGACTGGACTAACTGCTAATAATAGTAATTCTGATGCCGTTTTTCCTTTTTCACTAGGGGTAACATTATAATTTAACTGGTCTGGATTTGTTCCATAATTTTTTTCATTTGTTAATACATTATTGATGTAAATCAAATCATTAGGTGTACTATTTATAAATTCATTTACATGCAAATTAAATTTTTTTATATACTCAATTACCAAATAATGGAATGAAGGTATACGCATTGCCCCAAGATCTATATATTGATTATTTATAAAAGGTTCCCTTTTTGTGTATATCCTCCCCCCGATTCTGTTATTTGCCTCAATAATAGTAACCTTATGCCCGGCTTCTTTTAAAAGTGAAGCAGCAACTAAACCGGAAATTCCTGCACCAATTACGGTGACATGTTTCGGGGAATTCGTTTTTTGTAATCCATTTTGAATTATGTAAATCATTTGATCCATTGAAAGCAGTAACTTTTGAATCAAAGATCTCACCTCTTCTTCTAAAAGAATAAATATCAATAAAATGTTATGCAATTGTAAGTTGAGATAGAATTTCAGGAATTATTTCTTTTATTTTACAAATTAGAAGTAAATCCTTATTTATCTAATCTGTCAGTTTGCAAAAAAATAGACTGCTGAAGCAGTCTATCGTTGTACAACTAAAGGGTATGTTAGTTTGAATAAGGTTTTTATATAAATATTTAGCCTCTGTTAATGTTTATCTTACCGTTGGAAATATGAACAATCTTATAATTAGAATAAATTGAAATGAAACAACAGGCCAACACCTCTTTTAACTTTTTAACTTTAGTGGGTAATAATCGCAAACGAAAAAAACCGACTTGACCGATGAACTGGGTGAAGTCGGGGAGTATCTATTTTACTTTTTTAGTAACTTTTTAATTTGCATTTCAATCTTTAGAGGTTTGGTCGCAGGTGAAAAGCGCTTCACGACATTCCCTTTTGCATCAACTAGAAATTTTGTGAAGTTCCACTTAATGCGTGAACCTAGAAATCCCGGCGCTTCTTGCTTCAAATACTTGTATAGTGGGTCAGCATCCATCCCATTTACATCAATTTTTCCAAGAAGAGGAAATGTTACTCCGAAGTTAAGTTGGCAAGTCTGTGCCATGTCACCGTCATTTACCGGCTCTTGATTCTTAAACTGATTACATGGGAAGCCAAGAACAACTAACCCATCATGCTGATAAGTCTCATGCAATTGCTGTAACTCATTAAACTGTGGAGCCAAGCCGCATTTGGTTGCCGTATTGACAATCAGAAGTACTTTGCCACGAAAATCTCCCATTGACTTTTTTTCACCACTAGCCGTTTTTACGTTGAAGTCATATACGTTCATATAAAGTTATCTCCTGCCAATATCTAAAATTTGTTTTTTTATCGTCGCGATTCTAAATATATTTTTTTCTATATTTTTCTGGAAATTTGGCAAAACAACGTGTTTTAAAGTAAATCTAGGTGAATACACCAAAAATAATATCAATGATATCATTTACCCTTAGCAGATTCGGATTCTATTAATTTAATATAGTTTTTTTCCAAATTAATAAACATTTTAATCAGAGCCTATATTTATTATATTTTTAGGCTGTTCTAGGGCTCCTATTCCAATAACGCTTGCATTCTTTGCATTAATTTATCTTCTTAATGAACGGGATCTTAGTTTAATGAATGTTTATATATCCTGTATAATAAATGAGTATGAGAAAGACTGCAACCAACAGTTTGATAGAATCTGTTTAATATCTTATATATTATAAAAAAATGTATAAAAAAGATTAATTGTTGTAGAATCATATAGTAAATAATGTGGGAAATATGGATAGGCGTATTTAAAAAAGCTAGCCCATGTCTTTATATTAGCATTTCTAATTGAACTAACCTCCCAGTTAGTGCAACAAAAAAGGCCACGAAGTAGTCTATCGTTGTTCAACTAAAGCATGCGTTAGCTGAATTAGATTCATTATTTTTTTCTCTATTTAGTTCAATTGTTTCCTAAGTTTTTTAATACACTTTAAAATTGATTCTCTATTTTTAGCACTCTTAATCCACGAGGGAAGTCTACTAGCTAAACTTCGATTAATGTTAGGTAATTGTTCTCTTATGCTTGCACTCACATAATTCTCTAAAAAATCGAGATGCTCATTATTATAAGCCCATAGTGTATTGCTACAGCAACTAGTTTTTAACCATAAACTTACTCCACAAAACTCAGGTCCACCGTAACTTGCAATAGGTGAAACAGCAACTAATCCGCACTTTTCACAAACCAACTTTGGAATTGATTTAAAAGGTGCCCAGGTCATTTTAGCACAATTATTGCAACGTGGACATTCGACGAGAACATTATCAACAAACTCAAAAATAGTTTCTCCAGCTTCACTGAACCTTGATTTTTCCAATTGTATCAATCCCTTCGATCCTAAAAAACACGATGTAACTTATATGATACTATAATTTTTTTATTGAAAATTATTGACAAACCATTAGCTGGTTTAGTTGCATAAGTTATTTCCCACCTAAGTAGGCATAATGCTACTTTTCGTAATTCAAGAGTTCTTCCAATTCTTTTGAAAGCTTTTTGTTCAACATGACATAACTTTGTTTATCATTGTCTCCTATCAATACAGCTTTGTTGATATCATTGTGGAACCATATTTCATACTCGTAGATCTTTTCAGGCATATTTTTCTCTTCTTCATAGAATAATGTTGCTTTAAAGTCTGCTATTCGTTTACTTTTTACTGCAACGTTTTCTTCCCATTTAATATTACTGAAAAAACACTCTATTTTTTCAAGTTTCTTCTTATCTGTAACTATTTCTGTATCCGAATATGTTCCGTTTGCACTCATCTTTATGTATTCAATTCTCGTTAAATTCTTTTGTTTGTTAATACACCCCAATAGAGTGCATACGAGTATAATCAATACAAAACCAACTAAGCACCTTTTCTTCATAATATCCCTCCTGACTCTCATCTCGATTAAATCATAAATTTCGATTGTGGGATTTGAAAATTTGTTTGATGCCGTGTAGATAATATTCTGTTATACATCATCTCTACGATATTCGAAATACTCATATCAAATTCCTCCCTCTTAATCGGTCAAAGTCATGTTTCACGTCGCCTAAACTTAAATTTCTTATTTAACTAAACTGCCTTTCGTTGCATAAGAAATTATACTAACTTTTTATATCAATAAAGGATTTCTGCCCCATAAAACTGTTACCTTATAAATTATGTACTGTTATAAAACAAAAAACCTCTTGATATACAAGAGGTTTTGGTATGAACCCAGCTGGACTTGAACCAGCGACCCCTACCCTGTCAATTAGAGAGTACGGGTATAATTCAATATTTATGAATATTTTAGGTCGCAACCTCACCTCGTGATACCATCGCCGAACCTATTCCTAATGAATTTCTCCAAGTAAAACCACTTAATTTTGCTGAAACACCGATTGATGTAAAGAAAACTGATACAAAAAGTGAATAACTTATCGTCTCATTTTTTCAAAAACCTCATGTATAAATTCCGTTACACTTATTGAAACACCAGCAATTTAGGCTCCAATAATTGCTGCTACCTCAGTTTATTTAGCTATATATGCATAAATAAAACAAATGATTAATGCCGATGAATTAACTGTCTCTGTAACACGCAATGTAGAAAATTTTTTAAGGAAGTAAGGAACAATTAGTTTTTAATTTATTCATTTCCTTTAATACTTGTAATGAAATACTTACACTCGTTGCAGATAGTAATAATCCCAAAAAGCTATGATGCTAGTAAAATAATAGAAAGTTCAGGACCCTCTTTCGACATATCTATTTCCAAACAATTTCCATCGTCTACTGAGAATGCTTTTAGATCTGCGCCTGCACAGAACGTTCCTCCCTTACCATACAATACAGCTACATGTAGATTTTCTTCATTTTCAAAATCACGAAATGCTTCAGCAAGCTGTTGTGCTGTCTCACGGTCAACTGCATTCCTAACATTAGTTCGATTGATTTGAATCGTACAAACTTTATCTTTTTTTCTACTAATACCTTCATTAACAATTACCTCACCAGTCTATATTTAAATACCACATTAAAGTCATTTATCATTTGATCCATTCTCACTTTAATACTCTAAATCTAAAAAATGATCCTCAAAAACAAAGATCATTTTTTGGCAAATTCTCATAGGAGAAGAGTTTAAAACAATCCCCATACATCTAAATAATAAGCTCCAAAAATAATAAAAATAAGAACCAAGGCCACCGATAAATAAAAAACCAATATCCTTGAAAATTTAAACGTTTGATTATTAATATCATTTCCCTTGATAAAATAGCTGATCGTTGAAATGATTAAAGCAAAAATTCCAACAATAATCGATGATAATCCAATTATCCTTGATAATGTGTCTCCAAATTTTGCATTAGAAGCCAGAGTAGAAAAATGAAGATTAGTAATTAAAAAGCCAACCCCCATAATGGTTATACTTGTTCTTACCCAAGCAAGATACGTTCTTTCATTTGCTAAATGCTGTTGTATATATTTAGAATCAATTGTTTCTTTCAGCTTTTCTAACGCATTATTCATATTCATACCTCTATATTTATATCTTTCTTCAGAATATCTTTAAAACAATTCAATCGGAACATTTTTACCATAATTAAATAGACGTTTTGAGTAGGATTACATTGATACTTCTATACCACTCTCATTAGAGGTTCACTAGCTTATTATCCTTTTCTATTGAAGCTTGTTGATTTCGGCTTCTGAAAAGGAATATTAATAACGCTGCAATTACCATAGCAATTGCCATTCCATAAATTGCAATGCTATATCCACCTGCTACATTTGTACCAGAATTTTGAATAAGTTTCCCAAAAATAATCGGAGTAATAATACCCGATGAAGTCATTATTCCAAAATAAGTTCCTGTCATAACTCCTCTTCGCTGCGGAAGTATACTAACTACGATTGCTGGGGCAAGTGTGTTAACAGTAATGACCAGTGTATTTACTAATGAAAGTACGATGATAATTGAACCCGAACCATTCAATAATGGATAAAATAAGTACAAAATACCTGCTAGCAATACACTAATAGCAGAAAATAAAATACGCGATTTCCATAAACTTTGTGTTTTTTTGTATAAACGATCTGAAATGATAGATAGTACGATTGCTAAAATAGCTCCAATTAATCCAGAAATAGCAATAGCTGATGCTGACTGTTGTTCAGATAACCCCTTTACCTTTATTAAATACGAAGGATTAAACGTAAGTCCAAAGACAATGAATGAATACGCAATAAATGCAATTAAAGTTGTAAAGATAAAAATAGGAGATCGTAAAGCTTCCCAAACATCTTTCCTATTATTCTCTTTTTTGATTTCCAATGTACTAACTTCTTCTTCAAAAGTAACAGTTGGTTTCATTCTTCCTAACCAAAGCCAACAAATAAACCAGACAAAGCTAAAAAAACCAGAAATAAAAAATGCTTGCCTCCAACCATAATTTGATACTAAAGAAACGATAATAGGAGCTGTAACAGCTATTCCAACAACATTTCCAAAATTAATGATGGATATGGCGAACCCACGTGATTGTGGCTTAAACCATTTACTTATATGACTAATTGCTGTTGCCAGAAATGCGCCTTCTCCTGCACCTAATAGTATTCTACTAATAATTAGAACCGGTAGACTTGATGCAAACAAAGCCAAAGATTGTGCGATTGTCCAAACAATTGCCATAATAGCAAGTGATTTTCCAGTACCAATACGATCCGATAAAGAGCCACCTACTATACCAAAAATTGAAAATAACCAAAAAAAGCTGCTACCTAAAATACCAAACTCAGTAGAGGTTAAGTTCAAATCTTTCGTAATATGAATTCCAGCTAAACCTAAAATTGATTTGTCTGCAAAATTAATAATAGCCATAATAAAAAGTGAAAATAAAATAATCCATTTCGCCCAACTTTTCATTCAAACTCCTGCCTCTCAACAAATCTATACTTTTTCGATAAACCTTATTAAACATACATTCGAAAAAACACCTGCACAATCTATTTTTTTCGAACATGATTGAGCAGATGCTTATTGTAAAAATTGAATCATTCATTATTTTTTCTATTAATTAAGGAGTTACGATATTAATACAGCGCTCGAAATCATCTAAAAGTAATAAAAATTCATTCAATTTTGTTTGGTCACCAGAAATGATCAATTTTCCTGCTCCAACTGCTTGTTCAGGTGAAAGAAGCCCAAGTACAGTTCCATAAAATGCAAATTGATCAATTGTTAATGAAACGTCTGCATTGTCATCTAACTTATTTGCTCTGGAAAACAAAACAGAATTTTCCAAATATAAAGTATAAAGCTGATTAGAGTTTGATAATGTTACATTTATCGTTATTTTTCTACCCTCTGCTTTTGGACCGTTTAATTTAACGGCTACTAGTTTTAAAAATTCATTGACTGGCATTCTCTTAATGATTCCCGAGACATCTAACGGGGAATTTTCTTTATTAATTCCATATCTTAGTTCAGATGCGCCTACAAGATAAATATTGCGCCAATTAGCTGATTCAGCTTGATACCCTAATTGTTCAAATGCATCTGCTAATAAATTTTTAGCTTCTGAATTTTCTGGTTCAGCCATAATGACGTTTTTTAATACTTGAGCTACCCAACGATAGTCACCTTTTTCAAAATCAGCTTTTGCTTGTCTCAAAATATTTGTTGATCCGCCCATGTATTCAACATATTTTTGGCCTGCTTCCACTTGTGGTAATGGATCTAAATCAGAAGGATGAGCACTATAATAACCTAAATAATAATTGTAAATACCCTTTGAATTATGCTTTAAAGTTCCATAATACCCACGGTTTCCCCAGTAAGTATCCAATTCTTTAGGAAGTTTGATTATTTCAGCGATTTCATCCATCGTATATCCATGATTGGCTAAGCGCACCGTCTGATCGTGCATATATTTATATAAATCACGTTGTAGTTTTAAATGATTGATCGCATTACCTTTATCCCATACAGGCCAAGCATGAATCATGAGTAATGCATCAATCTCTTCATTTTCAAATAATTCGATTGTTTTATCCAGTGAATTAGCCCAATGTAATGCATCTCGCGTTTTTGCTCCTCTTACTGTATAAATTTGATGCATCAATTTGTTGGCATTCTCTGATACAAATAATATTTTGTAATCCCTAATATAAAAATGCATTTCAGCTGGTGCTTCTGTGTTTGGCGTTAATAAAAATTCAAATGTTACACCGTCGACTTCCATCGATTGGATTTCATTTTCTATGACAACATTTGGTAACTGAAAACTCATAGTACCTGATCCCATTGTTGGGCCAATACCTACTGATACAGAGCCTTTTGTACCGTCTGGTAAATCTTTTCCAAACTGATACTCTGCACGACGCGCCATGATCGTACCTAAAAGTGCATTCTCACTTAATGCTTCTTCTGTAAAATATTGAGGGACTATAATCGGAATATTAGGATTTTCAGCATATTTAAGTACAGCTTGAATACCGCCAAAATGGTCAGCATGACTTTGACTTATTATAATGGCTGTTACTGGCTTTTGTGGTCGATGTTTATAATATAATTCCATCGCGGCTTCAGCTGATTCATTACTTCCTAATGCATCAACGACAATAACTCCATGTTTTCCTTCAATAAAAAAGTTCGTTACCAATGATTGACCACGAACTTGGTATACTCCTTCTACAACTTCAAATAAACCAGAAATAGCCTGTAATTGTGCATTTCTCCATAAACTAGGGTTAACAGTCTCTGGAGCAGTGTCAATTAAATAGTTTAACTGTTCAATGTCCCAAACGACTTCCCCAGAATCATCTTTAATAATCTTTGCTTCTAGTGGTGCAATAAATCCTCTGTTTGCATCTAAGAAGTCCTGCTTATCATCAAAATTTAGAGAATCATATACTGCTAAATTAGCCTTTTTTGTAAAAGAAGTTGCGGGCATTGATTGAGTTAAAATGTTATTTGTCATAATAACCTCCATGAATTAATATATATTCAAAAGTTTTTATCAGAAAATACTCTATTAAACTAATTAACTTTCACTTGTTCTACATTTAAAGCTCTTTTTAAAATCTTACCTGTATTATTCTTTGGCAATTCTTTCTTAAATTCTATTTGTTTAGGCAGCTTGTACTTTGCAAGCTTGTCCTTGCAGAAATGTAGTATGTCGTCCTCCGTTATATTTTCATCATTCGATACAACGAAAGCCTTTACGATCTCTCCGTAATCTTTATCAGTTACTCCCAATACAGCTACTTCAACAATTGCTGGATGTTGATAGATAACTTCCTCTACTTCTCTTGGATATACATTGTATCCGTTTACAATAATCATGTCCTTTATTCGATCAACAATATAGATATATCCATCGTTATCCATTTTTGCTAAGTCACCAGTATAAAACCAATCATTCTTTATGGCGTTAGTTGTTGCATCAGGCATTCCAAGATATCCAATCATGACATTTGGACCTTTTACAATTAGTTCACCTATTTCGCCTCTCGGGACCTCATTTCCAAATTTGTCGACAACCTTATTAACAACGCCTGGAATATTTATTCCTACAGACCCAATTTTTCTTATTCCTTTTATAGGATTAAATGCCGTTACAGGAGCTGTTTCTGAAAGTCCGAATCCTTCAGCAATAATAGTCTTATATTTTTCTTCAAATCGCTGAAGTAATTCAACTGGCATCGATGCTCCCCCTGATAAACATACACGCATAGATGCGAAATACTCAGCTGAATAATCTTTTAATTGTAATAAAAAGTTATACATCGTTGGAACACCAGCAAATAATGTCACTTTCTCATTAAAAATTGTATGAATGACTTCAATAGGATTAAATTTTTGAACAATTACGATATTAGCACCACTCATAATTGGAGTATTAATACAAACTGTCATGCTAAATACATGGAACATTGGAAGGGCAGCTAAAATGCGATCATCTGCTTTGAACTCGACAAGTTTAACAATTGACTCTGCATTTGATGCCATATTTCTGTGACTTAGCATAGCTCCTTTTGGTCTTCCTGTTGTTCCCGAAGTATATAAAATAACAGCAAGATCTTCTGCCATAATTAACGGATTTTCATTGCTTATTGATTTGTTTACAATCAACCGCTCCCAATTGAATTCAGCATTATTAGATCCGACATAGTAAAGCATCTCGATCTGTTTTAATTCTAATTTAAGAGAATCAATGGTCTTTTCCATTGTAAAATTTGCTATAACAGCTTTTGCTTGGCTATTCGATAAAACATATGAAATTTCATCTTTTGTATAGATCGGGTTAACCGGCACTACTACCCCACCTGCGCGAAGAATTCCATAAAAAGCGATGACAAATTCCGGACAATTCCCTAATACCAAGGCTACTTTATCACCTTTTCTGATTCCATTACGTACTAAACTAGATGCTACACATTCAACTTGTAAATATAATTCACTATACGTTATATTTTTATTTTCAAATGTAATTGCATTACGATTTGGATATTTTTCTGCACTTTTTCTTAAACTTTCATTTAAATTCCAATTCATAAAAATATTTCTCCTCCTGATAACTACATACCATTAGTAGGCAACATTCTAGTAAAATACTGAATTAAGAGAGCTTGATTGAAATTGTTATAAAAATAGAGATAGATTCGTATTATTATTTCTTCCAACTGTATACATAAAATTTGAATATAATTGAGGCACCTTCAAAATTTTTGAGGGTGCCTGGTAACTATAATTAAAAATTATGAAATTACTAAGCCAGAACCTGCAACTTCATTAGAAACTTTTGCGATTACTTCAGGTGGAATTTTGAAGAATATTCCGCAAGGATCGCTATGAACCATCGCTACAATGTATGTCATATTATCGACATTCACCTCAAAATCAGCAAATGTACTAGGAAGACCAACTTTTTCACGTAAATTACGGATGAATAAAACAACTTCTGCAAGGCACTCTTCTGGTTTTTCCGAAATATCTTTTAGGCCTAGCGCTTGGGCAAAACCATGAATTCGTTTCAAATAATATGGTGCTAGTGATTCCATTACATTTGGTAATAACACTGCATTTGCAAGTCCATGAGGAATTCCGAATTTTGCTCCAAATACGTGTGCTATATTATGAACTGGAATCGCATTAACAGAAAGACTGAAAGCAGAAATTGCCATCGAACTAGCCATTAACATATTTGATCGTGACGCAAGGTTATTTCCTTCATGAACAGCAATAGGTAAATTATCTACAATCATACGAACCGCTTGAAGTGCATATGCATCTGTCATAGGATTCGACTGAGGAGAGAAATAAGCCTCAATTGCATGAGTTAATGCGTCAAATCCTGTAAACGCTGTAATTTTTGGCGGTAAACCAACTGTAAGCTCAGGATCTAAAATCGCCATATCAGGGCTAATGAATGTATTTAGGATATTCGTTTTAATTCCTATTTTTTCATTAAATACTACAGCGATTGGAGACACTTCTGCACCAGTTCCAGCTGTTGTTGCAATTGCAACGTGTGGAATTGGAATATACTGAGCTTCTGGCCAAAATTCCATTAAATTTCCAACAAGAAGCTCTTCACGAATATCATGCACCTTATTATGAAGCATCCATTTAATTGCTTTAACTGTGTCTAAAACACTTCCTCCACCAACTGCAATTAATGAATCTCCATTACATTCTTTAAAGAACTTAGCTCCGCGGTTTATGATTTCACCTTTTGCATCCTGTTCAATGTCCTCAAAAACTCCTACCAGTTGTACTGCACTAGGAATAGCTTCAAATAATTCCTTAATTTTATCTGTAATTCCCGCTTGAGTTATTCCTTTATCAACGTAAAGAACTGCTCTTTTACCACCAAGTCCTTTTATCATTTCTGGTAACATTGAACGAGCTCCAGCCCCACTGTTTACAACTGTACGAACCGAAAACTGAAAAAATGATGTTATCATGGGATCACCTTCTCTTTTCTATTATTGTTTTTTATTAGTCATACTGTATTAATCTACTATTTTATAATCGTAACTTTTAAATCTAGTTTTTTATAATAAGATGCCATACCAAGGTTTTTGGCTTAATTCAGGAGTAAGTGAACAATGCACATGTTTTACTTGCGTGTACTCATCTAAAGCATAACGGCCAAGTTCACGCCCAAAACCACTTTGTTTATACCCACCAAATGGTGCATCACTTCTTAACATGTGCCAGTCATTAATCCAAACTGTTCCTGCTTTTAATTCACGAGCAATTTTTAGTGCTTTATTAACATCTTTTGACCAAATACCAGCTGCTAACCCGAAAATTGTGTCATTCGCAATTTCGACTGCTTCAGCAACCGTAGAGTAGCGAATCACGGAAAGCACAGGACCGAAAATCTCTTCTTGAGCAATTTTCATTTTATTGTCTACATCTGCGAAAATAGTAGGTTCAATGAAATAGCCATGATCATAAGCTTCACCCGTTAATCGTTTACCTCCGCAAACTAAGCGAGCACCTTCCCTAATTCCAGTCTCAACATAGGATAATACTGTATCAAGTTGTTGCAAAGAAGCCATAGGTCCCATGCCGTTCGCCATATCAAGCTGGTTTCCAATTGTAATTGAAGATGCTAATTTTGCTAAGCGATCAACAACTTCATCATAAATCGAATCATGTACTAAAAGGCGAGTTCCGGATTCGCAAAGTTGTCCAGAATGAAGACAGAATCCAAATAAGCTACCTGGAATCGTAATGTCTAAATCAGCGTCTGGTAAAACAATCGAAGGTGACTTTCCACCTAACTCAAGGGTTACACGTTTAACCGTACCGGACGCCAGTTCCATAATACGTCGTCCAACTTCCGTTGAACCCGTAAACGCGATTTTATCAACATGTGGATGAGTAGCTAGCACTTCTCCAACAGTAGCTCCAGGTCCAGAAACAACATTGAAAACTCCGGCAGGTATTCCAGCTTCAGTAGCTAATTCTGCTAATTTTAAAGTAGAAAGAGGTGTATTTGAAGCTGGCTTAACAATAATAGAATTACCCATTGCCAGTGCAGGTGCAATTTTCCACATTGCTAAAAGCATTGGAAGATTCCAAGGTGTAATCGCAGCTACGACACCAACCCCTTCACGCCATACCTGATTATTGCTTGGTCCTGGAAAAGGCAGAACTGGCAGAGACTCAACAAATGGATACTCAACAGTAAATTTTGCTGTTTGCTGAAGTAAATCTACTAAATATAAAATATCTAAATTTGATATTCGTCTTACAGTTGCACCTGAGCTAATAGCTTCTAAGAATGCAAGTTCCTCAGAATGTTCGACAATCTTATTTCCGAAATTAATTAAGATTTGAGCTCTTTCTTGTGGTGATTTTTTTGACCATACTCCTGAATCAAAGGCTTTACGGGCAGAAACAATAGCAGCCTCAGTATCTTCCTTTCCTGCTTTAGCGACTAGAGCGATTACGTCTCCGGATGCAGGATTTTTAACACTAAACGTTTCACCACTTTTTGCTGGTGTCCATCTACCATCAATATAAAGCGGAAATTCTAATACTTTTACAGTCGTTTGCATTTAAAAACCTCCTAAAAATAGTTTTATTAATATTAGATAAATAGGATTTATAGTAACACCTTTTCCATCGAATTGGCCTTACCTCTTATTTAGAAAAAATGGTAGATCATTAGGGTATAACGATATTAGGTCATGGATCATGTTCTTTCCCCTTTTTAAATGAATTAAGATAAATTAAAATGACCTGGTTCAACAGACTTTCAACACCCAAGAAAACGCTTGCAAAAACACATAAAAATTTTTAGAATATAAAATTAGATGAAAGTTTTTTTAGAATTTTAATCTAATTTAAAAATTAAGAATTATCTGAATTAATTTTACAACTTCATAATTACTTAGTAAAATTAAGCTTTGTAATACCTGAATCACAATTACTAATATCTAAAATTAGAGGATATTACTATTCTCAAAACGAATTTCTAATATAGTAATTTATTTAATAAGGTGGTCATCCTATGCACATACAAAAACTAAAAATTCTTTCTGAAGTTGCTAAAACGGGCTCTTTTTCTATAGCTGGTCAGAATCTTCATATAAGTCAATCTGGTATTAGTCAGGATATCAAAAAAATAGAAGATGAATTAGGGATAAAAATTTTCGACCGCACTCGTTATGGGGTTGTTCAATCAAATGAAGGCGCTAAAATTGTAAAAAAAGCAAATGAAGTTTTGTTAAAATATGAAGAATTAATCGAAGAGGCTAGAAAATTTTTAGATACACATTCTGGAACTCTCAGAGTGTCTACAATACCTGCTTTTATTACTTATTTATTGAAACCATTAATGGAATTCAAGAATTTATATTCAAATTTAACGATAGAGATTTCAGAAAATATAACTGAACTTACAGTTGAATCAGTGCAACAGAATAAAACTGAAATCGGCCTTATCTGCATCTATGAAGATATTTTAAAAAATATTGAGAATTTAAATTTCGAAAGTATCCTTGAGGGAACATTAAAGGTTTATGTAAGTAAAGATTCACCTTTCGCTAAAAAGAAAAAAATAACACCAGAAGAAATCATTCAGCAAAGGATCGTCTTATATAATGGCGATTATATTAAATGGTTTATTAATAATTTTCAATGTACTTTTGGAAAATTGAATATTTTATTGTCATCAAATCAAACAGAAGAACTATCTCGTTTAATCTCAAATGGATTAGCGATTGGGTTTGCCCCAGACTTTGCTACTAAAGCTAACCCTTATGTTATGGAAGGTAAAATCGTTGAAATTGATATTATCAACTATGAACCCATTAATGTAACACTTGGCATTATTCAAACGAAGAATAGAACTCTTACAAAAATTGAGGAACACTTAACTCGGTTTATTAAATCTGAATTACAATATTATCTAAATTAAGATTCGACTTCATATTCATAGCTAATTCACAACCTAAAATTGTATAATGCTAATAAAATGAAAAGATGTCTCAAATGATACGAATCATTTGAGACATCTTCTTTTTTTTTAATTACATTGAACTACCTTTACTTAACTTTTATCGTTCGTTTTACAGAATGACTTTTATTTCCGGCATTATCCATTGCATATAGAGTAATAGTTTTTGTACCTTGACTTTGTTTTGGTAATTTCATATCAAATGTACCCTTACTTGATACTTTTGCTTTTGCAACAACTTTATTCCCTATTGTTACAACAATTGTTGAATAAGCCTCTGCTTTACCTTTAATTTCCACACCATGTTTGGAACTTACACTCAGGCTTGAGATGACCGGTGTATTTGGAGCAGTACGATCTAACACCTTTGTTTTAGATGCAGCGCTCTGATTTCCTGCGCTGTCTTTGGCATAAACTGTTAGAACTGTACCTGTTTTTTGTTTACTTACCTTAATACGATATGCTCCCTTTGTATCGGCTTTTCCTGTTGCAATTATTTTGTTTTGATTTTTAACAATAATAGATGCATTTGCTTCGCTCGTACCTGATATTGATGTATCGTTGTTATCAATCTGATTAATCCTTGGAGCATTAGGTGCTGTCCGGTCTAATACTGTTACTTTTGATGTAGCACTTTTATTTCCCGCTTGATCTTTTGCATATGCGATTAATGCTGTACCAGCTTTTTGTTTACTTATTTTAAATCGATATATCCCTTTTGAATCTGCTTTTCCTGTTGCTAGTACTTTATTTTGTACGTTAATCGTAACCGATGCGTTTGCTTCGGTACTACCTGAAATTGATGTATCATTGTCATCAACTGGATAAATCCTTGGTGCATTAGGTGCTGTACGATCTAATACGATTACTGATTTACTTTGTTGACCTTGGACATATACCGTTAAAACCGTGCCTGCTTTTTGTGGGCTAATCTTTATCACAAATTTTCCATCGGCATTCGTTTTTCCAGTTCCTACTACAAGTTCTTTATTTTTCACAATAATATTTGCATTGGCTAGCGTAGTTCCTGAAATACTTGTGTCATTGTCATCAATTGTGTTGATTGTTGAAACTGGTGGTTCTTCATAATTTTGTCTTAATACTGTCAGATAAAATTCTCTCGTCGTGCTAGCATTTCCTTTCTTAATAGTTGCCGTTAACGTAACAGGACGGTTACCAAGCTCAAATTTTGGTCTTGTTACTGTTCCATCATTTTTAATGAAAGAAAGATTACTTGAAGACCAACTAATTGTTGTATCATTTGTCCCTTTTGTTGGCAAATTCAAATTAGATGTTACAGAATTTTGATCTATATTATTGTTCTTTATTAAATTCCAAACGACTGATGACTTAGCTGCCAAAACTGCCGGATCATCATTATTATCTTTACTTCTTACAAAGAAATAAAACGTTTTTCCAAGTCTAGCATCACCTAATTTGATATAAGCGAAAACTGAAATGTACTGATTTTGAGCAGGTCTTGTCACTTTTCCATCATTTGCAATCACGTCTGGCATGTCCGATTCCCATCGAATTTCGACACCATCATTTCCAAAAGTTGTCGGGAAGTTTAAATCCTTTGTCACGTCCAAATCACTTGTGTTTTCGCCAAGTAATTTGTCAGTTGTTAACCCTTGATACACGCGTAGTACTTTTGTACGTTCTGCGTGTTGTGTATCTCTTAGGACTGTTAGATGGAATGTTTTGTATAATGTACTGCTGTTTCGTGTGATTTTTGCAACAAGTTCCACGTGTGCATCATCTTCGTCAAATAACGGCAGGTACACCTGACCTTGATTTGTAATATGCTTTTGATCATCAGAAGTCCAAGTAATTACTGAACCATTTGATCCTCTAGTTGGTAATGATAAAGCTTGAGATATATCACCTTGGTCAGTATTTCCTTCACGAATAACATCCCAAGTAATAGTTGAAGAATCTTCAGCAACTGCTGATGAGTCTTCTGGATTTTTAGCTTTTACTGTCACGTTAAACCTCTTAACAGCAGTAGCACCACCTACAGTTGTCTTAGCTGTCAGTGTGATATTCGTATCTTTATCTGCTCGATATACCTTCCCATCATTTGTGATAATGTTCTGGTCACTACTTTCCCAGCTTATTTCTGCTAGATTATTTTTATCATAGAAAGGTAGCATTAAATTAGTCATCACATTCGTTTGCTCTGTGTTACCACCTTTTATCTTGTCCCAATTCAACTGTTCCGCTGCTTTTGTTGCTAGTGGTTGATCAGCGACTTCTGCAGCACCAAGACGATAGACAACCACATTGAAAACTAATGGATGGTTCCCTGCAAATGGGTGACTAGGGTTCTCACCGATTGTACTTCCACCATCTATTTCAAAATAGTTTGCTCCTGGTTTTAACTCACCTGTTGGCATACTGAATGGTTTTACGCCTGGATCATTGTTATATCCTTCTGGGATATTTCCTCCAGTTTCTTCGTTAAATGCATCGTCATATGGACCACTTCTCCATTCTAACGTTGGATCAAATAAGTTTTTATAGAATTTATCTTCTCCCGCTACTGCTCGATTCCAATCAACCCATTCAGCGTAGAAATTCATTCCAACCGCAGTTATCGACCCTTTTACATCATATGTTGAATCATAAGTAAAGAATGTTGCAGTACCCGTTGAATCAATAATCGCGTTATCAAATTTCACTTTTGGTATATACGGATTTTTGATGACAGGTACTTGGATCGTTGTCTCGTGACCTAAATAATCAATCATCGTTACCGGGAACGTACTTTCTCCTTCTGGTATACTTCCTGGATCATTATATCCAACAGGACTATTAAAGGTATATACATCTCCTAATGGCAAGTCCCACTCTGGAATAGCATTAGGATAATACGATGTTGCCGCTTTTCTTTGTTGATTTCCAACTAATAAAATCGGTGCTAAATCTGGATCTGCTGACCATGTTTTATTGTTACCATAAGGCGTTACAAGATAGCCTTGAGCCCATGGATCGTAACTTTCTACATGGTAAGTCTTATTATATTTAAGTTTTATTTCTGAATTTCTACTAGCATCCTTATATGGAACAATATTAATCGGAAGTTCAGTATTTGTTTCACCATTTTTAACAATTACTTTATCTGCGGCAACACTTACCTCAAACTTAATCGTGCTTGCATTTCCCATATAATCGGTAGTTGTCAGTTCGATTGAGTGCTCACCATTTGCTAACACAACTGGATAACGGAACGGTTGTTCAGATCTATCTAAAGTTGTTATACTTCCCATCGATTTTTTATTTCCACCATCAACAGCTACTTCTACTTTATATCCTCTTGAATTTGCTATTTCATCTTTCACTGTCGTATTTAACATTAGAGAAACAGGATCTCCGCTCTTTTCTACAAAAGCTTTCATTTTATCCGCATTCACTGAAATCGTTGGTGCCACGGTATCTACATATGTCTCGATGCCAATTGCTGGAATTTCTGCATCATTCCATTTTTCTCCCTCAGCTAAACATACATACTTCACAACATACTCTCCTGCAGGTAAATCTTTTGGAACGGTATATTGTCCTTTTATCGAATACTCACTGTATTCTCCATATGCTGGTTTTTCCGTCATCACTTGATTTAGATTAAGATCAAGCGGATCTCCAACAATCGTGTTATTATCGTAATAATCTTTTAAAAGGACCGCTTGAATTTTTTTCACAGCACCTGTACGTCCTACTGCTTTAAAATTCAAACTAAAATTGTCGTCAGGTTTTACGTTAGCAGTCCAGTACATACTTGGACTTTTGTCACCTAAAGTAGCTGAATACATATCAATCCAAACATGATTACTTGTTTTATTAACAATTACTGTATGAGATTCACCATAATTTCCGACTTTATCGATTGGAGCAATAGTGATGATGTTTAGTCCTTCATTTAATCCTGGTACATTTAACTCATATGTGCCATCTGCATTTTGTTTAACATCTGATTTATAAGTAGTAAATGGCTCGCTTCCATTAACAGCTAGATATACACTTCCGTCAACTCCACCAGCATCTCCATCATCCATCGTCCATCGCACAGTATAACTATCTTTATTCGTCACTTCTGGATGTGTTTTTTCATCATAGTCAGCTGATCTTAATAAATTTAATTTCGGTGCTGTAGTATCCTTATACATAGGAATATAAACTGTCGGTTGCGGTTTTGCATTTGGTGCATCTGCTGTTGCTGTAACTGCAAAGTAATATTGTCCATCAGGAACAAGTAGTCCTTGATTATACGCATACCAAACCCAGTTTTGTGAAACCTGAGAAGGTAAGCTACCTGAATATGGATCGTTTTTGACATTCCATTCTTCATTTGCCAAATGAGTCACAAGATTATGTTCTTTATCAACAACATCTATTTTTATGTTTCGTGCGCTTCTTAGTAAAGCAAGCGCTGGTACTGGGAAAAACTCAGGGCCAAAAGCATAAAACTTGTCACCTAAAGCAATCTGAGCAGGTGTTGTAGGTTTACCGAATAACTGTTCATATCCAAAATAGAAAGGACCTGTTTGAACTGCTAATTGTGTACCAAATCCTGACTGTGTCCATACATCCGTGGTATTTGGTGTATCGATGACTCTTGGCTCATCCCATTCCCCATAAAAACCATTATATGGCACGCTTAGTGTCGGGTTATTTGAATCTGTCGGCGTTAAATAAATATAGCCCTCAACAAATGTATTTTTTACTGTGGCATCTGTTAAAGATAAAGTAACAGTTACTCGCTTAGTTGAATTTGCTGGAATTGTAATTTCTTTTAAATCAAATGATAAGTTTGCATCATCTAAATATCGACTACGAATGTTATCTGAATTTGTCTTAAGCTTGTCTTTTAAAACATCCGTCATCACAGTTCCATTTAATTTGTAAGTTACAGCTTTATTTGAAAGATTTGAAGCAGTTAGAGTAAATGTTGTATCTTTGCCTAGTTCTTTTAAACTAATACTACCAGTACCAGTTGAACCGGAAACAACCACGGGAGTTTTTACAGCAAGGTCTGGGCGAATCATCCCTGCCCCCTGTCTTCTAGGTTGGTATTCAGTCATATAGTCACTACGGTCAATTGAATTATTACCATTGATATAATCTCTTTTTGCTGGAATCGATGTATTCATAATTAAATTCTTCGATAACCCCGCAAAAGCTCTTGTTCCTGGTTTAAATCCTTTATCAATTAAAGCTTGCATTACATCTGCAACTGCACCTGCTACATATGGAGCTGCCATTGAAGTTCCATCTTCGCTCTCATACGCATTGTGTTTATTTGTATCAGCAGTTCTAACTGATGAAACAATCGCATGACCAGGAGCCATTACTTCTGGTTTTAATAAAAGATCACTAGTTGTCCCCCAAGATGTGAAATCCGTTGGTTGTCCTGGGTTCGATTCAGCGAATGCAGAGCTTACTTTCTCTTCATTAATTTTAAACTTAATTGACTTTTGCGTGGTTGCATCTAGTGGTCCAATAACTGGTCCACCTCCACATGTGCTAAGTGGGCCAATAACAGGACCATCACCGCCACATGAAAGTATATCGTCTAATGCCTTTCCATCATCATAACTAATAAATGAAAATGGAATCGTTCCGAATCCTTGAGGATCTGGTGCTGGTTGAGAAGAACTTCCGTTATAAACGATTACTCCAGCAGCACCTTTTTCTTTCGCATTTGCTACCTTTTCTGCAAAACTTATTGTACCGCGTTTAATTAAAACAACTTTACCCGTCACATCTAATCCATCGTAATCTGATGGCACACCAATACGTTCATTTCCACTACTGTCTTTTCCTAGCGAAACTAATGTATACTCTTTGTTTTTGTCTGATGGCCAATTCCAGTCATCGAGACCTTCGCCAGAAATATCATTATCAACTTCGTCTGTATGAAATTTATAAGTATGTTTGGAAACAATATTATTTGCAGCTGCAACTGTAAATGAATCTGGATAAACACCTGGATTACCAATTTTATTTAAATCAGGAGTTTGTCCAATTTTTATTGTTTCACCCATACCACC
The DNA here is from genome assembly GCF_042267765.1 of Gottfriedia sp. NPDC056225. Taxonomy (NCBI): domain Bacteria; kingdom Bacillati; phylum Bacillota; class Bacilli; order Caryophanales; family Bacillaceae; genus Gottfriedia; species Gottfriedia sp. NPDC056225. The sequence goes on from NZ_JBHJTJ010000008.1 coordinate 58,275, forward strand.
AGATCGATCTGCATATGCATTAGACGCATTTCCAGCTGCCACTACGACCACATGCCCCTCATCTGTTGCATTTCGAATCGCAATTCCTAATGGATCATTAGGGTCTCTTGTATCGAAAGAAGAAGATGAGCCTAAACTCATGTTAATTACATCTGCTCCTAATGAAGAAGCATGGTCGATTCCTTTAATTATATCTTCTGTTAATGCACCGGCTTGATGATCAGAGAACACTTTTTCGGCAATAATTTGCGCTTCTGGTGCAACACCTTGTATAACAGGGCCAGACCCAGCTGCAATTCCTGCCACGTGCACACCATGTGAGCTAGTTGCATTATTTGGATCTTCCACTCGTGGGATGATATCATCATTTTGATCTGCCCAATTGTAGCCATCTACTACTTTTAGTGAGGTTGTGCCATCTAGACGTTTAAATTTCCCCTTTTTAATCCTTGCTTTACTCATATTTTTCGGATCTGGGAATACTTCATGTGTATAGTCAACGCCAGTATCAACTACTGCAATGACCATCCCTTCTCCTTTATAACCAATCGGTTTTCCTAAAGAAGAACCATTCCAAAGATTTTTAATTCCTGTCAAATCATGCTGTTGATTAACAGCTGGTGTAAATGTTTGTTGTAATGTAACAGCTTGTACATCTGGTAATGATTTAATATAATCTATATCTTCGAATTTGATATTATCAATACTAAACCCTTTAAATATATTTTCAAATTCGTGCTTAAACTCTAGTTTATTACTACTCTTCGTTTTACTATTTGATAATTCACTCATGATTTGGTTTTTTATCGTTTTAATATCTTCTTGGACACTAATTGAAGCATTGTTCACAGACATTTTATTGACTCCAACATGATTAGCTGCACTTATCTCAGAAACTGTTTGACCTTTAAGCTGAACAATGACCGAAACCTTCTCATCTGGCTTATGAGCTTCCATATCCGACAATTTCGCCAAATCTGCAAGATTCTTTTTCTTATCCCTTTCAATTGCAGCCTCAATGCTTTTTTTACCCTTCTCATTCAAGGCATCTAGATCTTTTTGAGACAAATTAGGTGAATTCAAGTTTCCTTTACCATTCGTAACAAATATTCCTGATTTTGGTTCGGATTCTTTTACTGTGAATGGATTTTTATGACTATTTTCCTCAGCAAATACAAAATTCATGTTTGACATGACAAGGCCGAAGACCGCCATATACGACATTTTTTTCAACAATCTTTTTCTATACTTCATGTTTCCTCCCCCGTTGACTGAACAATCTATTAGTGAAGTTCACTTGCTCAATCGAAATCCAAGTCATAAACCTTATTATTAAGAATTTTCTAAATAATACGACTTATTGTTTTCATTGTACTTAGTGCAATATTTGCTGTAAATTGGGGTTAATTTTTCATTGTTCATGCTGATTATTATAAGAGGAGACCAACAAAACTTCAGTTCTACGTTTAAATTTTGTAGAAAATTGTAGAAAATTGCAAAATTACGAAGTGAATAGAACATGCATAAAAAAAATTCTATTTTAAACTTGGGGGAATTCGCTAAATAAGATAGTGAAAAGTCATATTGTCAATTTACGATTTTTATAAATTATTTTAGTATAGATTTTGATTTTAATCCTTTTCGTTCATAACTTACTAGATAAACAAAATAGCAGGTAGTTGAATAGAGTATATAAGTAATAGAGTTTGTGCTTTTTCAGACGCGTTATTATTCATACGTGGAACAGACGATAACAGAGGTGTTATCTGCAAAAATATTCACCGATTATTGAAATATGGTTGATGATTTGTTCGATTCGATGTTCATTAGCACATACTTCTATTGATGTAAAAAACCTCTTTATTTCTCCTAATTTGGTGGCAAAGGCGCGGTGTATCAGTTTGTATGCGATGAATGCAAATTTCACGGTCAAATTGGAAGCATCGAATTACCAACAACAAAAAATACAAGCCTAGCTCATTGAAAGCTGGCTTGTACAAAAAATTAACGTTTTACTGTAATTTTTTCTGAATCTGTTGTAACTTTAAATCCATCCTTCGTGGTAACACCAGCAGAAATATAATAAGTTCCGTCTGGGACATTTGATTCAGGTGTCCATTTCATACGTAAAGTATGCTCGTTTAATATTTCTTTCGTTTCAACTATGTTGCCATTTTCATCTTTAACATAAATTTTCCAATCTACACGATTGTTTGCATAACCAGTTATTTGAGCCGGATTATTTTCGTTTACATTTGTTCCAGAAACATAAAACCAACTAAGAACCATATTGTAATCAATATATGATTCGTCACCCCAAACAGTATAGCTTTGATTGTATGCATAATCATAAGCCATTACTACAATACCTTTTGGTTCAGTTGGTACACTAAGCGATGTTTCTCCTTCGTTCGTTTCATAATACTCCCCATTTACAAATACAATGGCACCGTTGTATCCGCTACCACCGGCACTATCAACAGCATTAAATGATATTTCATATTTTCCATTTTTTGGTTGCACTTGAATATCTGATACTTTTACAGCCTTTGAATCAATCTTTACAGGCAGCTTTACATATTGTGGTTTCGCAGATTTATAATCCAAAGTTGATTTGATTACATAATTATAAGTACCATCTGGAACAAACTCACCCTTCTCATTTGTTTCGTTCCATGTATAATTAGGGGCAGAATATCGATCCAACATATAATAGAAATCACCATTAGCCATGTTATTTTTTGTGAATTTAAATGGTGAACCATCCGGTGTGAATTCACTAAGGTTTCCTAACCATTTAACTTTTTTCCCTTTTTGATCTTCAATATACATTTCAGTTTCTTTTAAATTTCGTAGTACTTGAAACGACGGGTAAACACCTGGAGCGAACGTGTTTGGTGAAATCGTCATATGATCTAAATTAAAACTATTTGTCATACGATCAAATCCCAATGGTGCATCAGATACATCATCCCAAAGTACAGTATATCCTACATATACATCATCATTCCACGGAGTAGGATCAATATTTTTTGGTTTCGTCCAATCACCTAAAAAGCCCATATATGGCATTGTTAAAGGAACTGATTTGTCTTTATTCGCACCAGTTGGTATAAGACGTACAAACCCTTCGATAAATGCATCTTTCTTTAAAGTTCTCGGAAGTCGAATTTCAATATTTAAATTTTTTTCTTGCCCTTGCTTAATCTTTAATGCAAGTCCTTGTGAGTTAGTTATCTTTTCACCGTTCACATAGACAGAAGCACCCTCTACACGTTTACTTTGTAACGTTAAATAGTCATTAGAATAATCCTTTTTCCCATCATTGTCGTAGTCAAATTCTTTCGTTTCAGTTCCATCCGTTAAAACGTCTACATATACAGCGTATTCTAAATCATCTTTTAGATTAAGGTTTTTAAATGCTTCCACATTCAAGTTGAAAATCGCTCGATCATTTTTAATTTCTTTTAAAGCTACTGCTCCAGCTTGCTCAAGTGGTGCCCCTTTTTGTGTAATAATTGCCGGGGTCGAAATTGCATTTTGAATTTGCATTAAACCAGATCCTTGAATTCGTGGTGAATAAGGTAATGTATTATTCGTATTAGGATCCATTATAATATTCGAAGTATTCATTAAAGCAATTTTTGATTTTAGTACAGTTTCCTCAGAATGGCTGAATCCTTTATTATATAATGACTGTAATAAAAGTGCTGCTCCTCCTGCTACATGCGGCGTTGCCATTGATGTACCGCTATAAACATCATATTGATTTCCAGGTACTGTCGAATATATATTTCCTCCAGGAGCAGAAATTTCAGGTTTAAAATCTAAAGTATAAGGTGCACCATAAGACGAGAATGAAGACATTTTGTTTTTATTTTGATTATCGACATATACTCCACTTGAGAGTTGCATACTTATTTTTTGCCCTTTAGATAATTTAGTTATTAATTCATCACCTACTACTTTTGATGTTGTAACAGAAGTTAAGAAATATGGTGAAAAATCGATATCAGGATAATCAGGTACATCTGAGGCTGGTACTTGGATTAGTGCAACTGCCCCTTTTTTAGCTGCTTCTTGTTGGAAAGTGACATTCCCTCTATAGCCTGTTGATGGAATTGGCTTTGTTACAACGATTTTACCATTTACATCTTTACCTGCGTAATCAGCAGCTCTTCCTTCACCAACGTAAACAAATTCATAATTTTTCCCTTTTTCTAAAACGTCAATAAGCTTCTTATCAGCTTGATTTTTATATGGAAAAATTTCACCAGTAGTTGATTTCATGGAATCCATATGCACTTTTGAATTTTCATAAGATGCCACAGATAAAGCAAAAGGACTGACACTAGGTGACCCTACTGTTCCGATATCTGGGTTCTCGGCAAATGGTTGTAAAGATCTTTCTAATAGATAATTTTTTGTACTATAAGCGGCATTTCCTCCTGCAACAACAACCAAAGTGCCCTGCTCAGTTGCTTGACGAATCGCTTTTTGTACTGGATCATCTTCTTCGCCAACCCACCCCGAATCACTTCCTAAGCTCATATTAATAACATCTGCACCCATCGTTACTGCGTGCTGAATTCCTGCAATAAGGTCATCCTCATATGCTCCACCACCATAATCCGAAAATACTTTTTCAGCTAACAATTGTACGCCAGGTGCAATCCCTTTTACTCCGTCATTTGTTTCATCTCCATTTGCACCAATTGTTCCTGACACGTGTGTACCATGTGGACTTCCATATTCTCCGGGAATAACATCTGTGTCGTCATCCGCCCAGTCATATCCTGTTGGAACTTTTTCGCTATACCAAATTTCATTCACATTTGTTTCTGCAAATTTTCCTTGAATCTTTTCTTTAGTCCACTTTTCTTGTTGTTTTCCTTTGTCAGTTATCCTCAAATCCTTATGTGTCCAGTCAATACCTGAGTCGATTACTCCAACTACTAAACCTTCTCCTTGATATCCATATGATTCCCAAACTTTTTGAGCTTGTACTAATTCTTTACTGGCAGCCATAGATGGTTGGAACACTTTAGCGATATGAATATTCTTAACGCCTTGAATCGATTTGATTTCATTCACATTTTTATATTCTGTTTCAGTACTAAATCCGTTGAACCCTGTAAAGAAACGATGTTTAACATGTATATTCTTTTTTGTTTTATTAAGGTTATTAATGACTTTATCTTGCTTTAACTTAAACTCTTTCTCTTTTGTTTTTTCAGACATGGTTGATGCATCTACTGGACTATCAACCTCAACTATTATTCTTACTTTCTCGTCTGGTTTAAACTTTTTAATTTGTTCTTTGTCTAAATCGTATAAGTTTTTATCTCCAACATGATTTTTGTCACCGAATCGATTTTGACTTTGTTCAGATAATAATCCTTTTTTTATGTAATCGCTTATATTACGAGTTACTTTTTCATTTGATGAATTATTATTAACTCCTTCAGCAAATACAGTTGTTGAAAATAGTAATACTGATAGACCAATTGAAGAAATTACCTTGTAAGGAAATAGCTTTCTTTTTTTCAAACTCTCCACCCTTTCAAACTATTAAATGATTAGCGGGTAGTCTTTACAAGAAAATTAGAGGATTAAATTGATGGAATACTTCTAAAATTAGTTGAAGTATACAGCGAGAGAGACAGACCCATTTAGCTAGTCAATTTGAGACTACTTTTCTTTTTAGATCTGGTACAAGATTAATTCACTTTAATCTTGTACAGTAAAAATAATGTTACTAAATAATAAAGATCTAAGACTTTCTTTAAACAAAAATATGTAACCCATTAATTCTACTACCTTATGTTTTGTTAAAAAATCTCCCCTTCCAAATTTCATACTCCCATTTCCAAAAAGGAACTTAATAGATATTAAATCAGTCAAAAATTATCAACAAGACAAATCTAATATTCTATCGATTTAGAATGGGAACTTAATTCATATTGTATTTGTACATACATTTACTGTAAATTGGGGGAATTATTTATTACTCAGTTACAAGAATCGACATTTTTCTCATTGTTAATTAACGAAATCCGAAGAATAAAATAGGTTTATGCGGAATATTCTTTAAGTATTTTATTAAAATAAGTAAATTAGGTTGCTAGAGATTGGGGGAAACGGTCCTTAAGACCTATAATATATTGACATTATTTTAATAAAATGGATTATTTAAATATGAACTTAGTCAATAGATTCTAAGTATATAATTTTAAAAACAATCCCCTTTGCAGGAAAATTTTACAAGAGATTTTTTTATGTGCTACTATCAAGAGAATTTAGACATCGGAAATAGTGATTTAGAGGTTTCAGCGATTGGTCTAGGTCTGATAGGAATGTCCCCATGAATTTACGGTACGATAAATGATGAAGAATCAATAAAAACCTACCTCCATTGATCAGATTGTTTCCTCCAATTCCAGTGAGAATGGGCGAGAACCCGAAGATCGTTAGCGAGAGAATGGGCCATTCAAGAGTTGAAACAACACTTGGTATTTAATTACATTCAAATGAAGAAATGCAGAAGAAAACAGCTAACCGATTTGATGAAAAATTTGGTTTAAATTAATAAGCTCGTGAAGTTTCTGTGCAGTCTTTGTGCAATGAATAATATTCATACAAAGAATAATAGAAAACAAAGAAAAAGCTCAAACCCTTGATATACTTAGGTTTGAGCCTTCTCATTTGTATGATCCCAACTGGACTTGAACCAGCGACCCCTACCCTGTCAAGGTAGTGCTCTCCCAGCTGAGCTATGGAATCGTAATATATAGTGAGATTTATCTCTCTGTAAACTCTATTATACTGTTTTCCCCCGTTTACTTCAACCAAATTTTAACAATAAATTTCGAACATGAAGTAATTAAATAGATTTTGATAAGCCGTCATTTATTCGATTTTGCTTCTAAGTTACTAATTGTGTGCATTAAATCTTTCCATCTCATATCGTGGTCACTTGGAATATTGCTTAATAAAATGCTACCAATTACAATTGTTAAGAATAATAATAGGACCCCAATGCCAAAGACAACTGTCTGCACATGATAGTTTTTTACGATTTTAATCATTCTGTTTTTCATAGGCTTCTCTCCTAGTTACTTATTAATATTCCTTAGTGATTGAAGTACACACTCTTTTAATATTAATATTTGCCAGTTTGCCTATTATGTAATCAAAATAATTTTGTAATCGTTAACTTATCTATTTTAGTAGCATTGTATATGCAGTATGATGTTCTTCTTCATATTATTGAAACGTTTTATGTGTTTAATTTTAAATTTTCCAGAGTACATTTTTATTTAATAAATCTCATTCCTATTCTATGTATCTAGAACTAACATTTTCACGTTCCCTTATTTTGTTAGCTCTTTTTCCTGAACACTGAGTACTCAGAAGTTGTATTTTTATTTTGATTAGATTCTAATGGAGTTTCGGAGTTTTTTTTCTTATTATTTCTAGTTCTTTTAGATTTTTTCTTACTATCTAAAGCCTTTTTTTCTTGCTCTTTTTGTTCAGATTTCACTTTTAGTAACTCTTTTTGCTCAGAATATACGGAAACGATTGATCCACCAGCTTGAATCCAACTACCGCTATATTTTAGTAGTAATGCTAGCTCTTCGTATTCCTTAACTAATGGGTTAGTTTCAGTTTCTTCTTCAAATTGTTGAAGTACATCAAAAATTACCCCATCTGATAAGTCACTAGGCATTCCTTGTTCGCTTAAGATTGGTTCTGCCGTTTGACTTGAAATCGATTCATCTGATGCTTCAATCGGTTCGTAATCTGGTATTCTACCAAAAAGCATTACTATTTCATTCATAGTTTCTTCATTAGTTATTACTGCTGTTTTATGATTATTCATTTCTCCATTTGATAGATCACTAGCTTCAGGCAGTCTACCTTGGTATTCTTGAACCTCATCAAATATAATTCCGTCAGAGAGTTCACTAGCCTCATGTTGGTGCGCAATTCCTGGATATTCTTGAAGTACGTCAAATATGACTCCATCTGATAAATCGCTAGGTGCTTCTACTTGCCCACTTTCTTCTAAATAGTCTTTTAAATCCTCAATTTCTAACTCTACTAAACCTCCCAATACTTGTAATGTATTTCCGATCGCTTGTAAAAAATTTCCCATGAAACCAGATACATCAAAATCCTCACTACTTACTTCTTCGAGAGCTGCAATTAGTCCCCCAAATGCTTGTTGTGCATTCCCTGTAATATTTAATTTTATCGCTCGATCTGGATTTTTTGCTTCTTCTATTTTTTCTTCCTCTGCTTCTGCAGCTAATAAACTGAATAATACAGTGACATTACCTGAAGCTTGGATAATTTCACCTGCATCTTCTAATACACTAGGTTCACCTAAGAAAGCTTCTATGATATTTCCGATTGCTTGAAAGGTATTCCCACCAAAATCTAGATGAAAACTTATATCTTCCCATCTTTTTCGGTTTTCTCCTTTTAATCCTCTCATGGGTGTACTACTTATTGCTGAACTGATTGTGCCAATTGCATTCACCCATGAACCAATAACCTCCATCACTTGGCTCATTATAGAAACACCAATCCTTGATTAGTCATTTAGGATTAGTATATTCATCTAAGGCGTTTAAACGTTCCAAATAGGTAAATATAATTAAGCCCGAAATGTATCTACCCAACTTTCTTCTTAAATAATTCAATTTTTGATTTTTCTCCTACAATAAAAATTAAATCGCCAGTTTGAAAAACAACGTCTCCGATTTGAGATACCATTGGCTCGCCATCACGGATGATAAGTACAACTGTTATACCGTACTTCACAGAAAAGTTCATTTCCCTTAATGATTTACCGACTAATTTTTCTGGGATGACCGTTTCTACACCTGCAACATTTTTTGTAATTTCAATGTATTCAATGATTCCGCTCATCGCTTCCATTCGTGCTGCTTTATGTCCTGCCTCCTCTTCCGGATAAATGACTAAGTCGGCACCTATACTTTCTAAAATTCCGCCTACTTCACGATTATTTGCTTTACATATAATTCTTTTTACCTTCCTCTCTTTCAATCTTCTCGTGATTAAAATAGAGGCTAACGAATCCGTTCCAATCGCAACAAATACTGCATCAAATTGACTTACGTTTAAGTCTTCTAGAATGGACTCCTCACGTAAGTCGCCAATTACTGCATATTCTGTGTACTCCTCTAATTGGTCTAATGTCTTTTTTTCTTTATCACAAACAACAACTTCGTGACCTAATCGATCTAATTCTTTTACAATCCCTCGACCAAATCGACCAGCACCAATTACTAAGTATTGCTTTGGCATTTTAACTTTCCTCCTTACCCAACTGCTAAATCTTTTTCAACATATTTCAACTTTTGTTTATCTACTCGAAGTACGAAATAAATCAGTGTGAAAATTCCAATTCTACCAATAAACATAAGTAAAATTATTATTATTTTTGAAATGCTATGTATATTTGTTGTAATCCCTAATGATAATCCAGTATTCGTAATTGCTGAGATCACTTCTAGTAAAATTAAATCTAATTGAAACGGTTCAAAAATCGAAATAATAATAGTTGCAATTGTAATCAAAATGATAAAACTCATCGCTATAACAAATGCACGGTCAACTACTTCTTTCTTTACACTTGTTCTAAAAATAATCGTATCGTCTCGTGACTTAATGACCGCAAACATTTTTGCTGCTAACACCGAAACTGTTGTTAAGCGTATCCCTCCAGCTGCACTCGAGGAAGCTCCACCGATATACATAAGCACTAAAAGAATCAATATTGCAGGTAATGTCAATTCCGCAATATCAAGAGGTGCATATCCTCCATTACGACTAGTAACCGATAAAAACATTGAGTTTGTTAGTTGATCTGAAAAATTTAAATGTTTAAAAGCATGCCCTCTTTCTAAAAGCCAAAAAATAATCGTTCCTATAATCATAAACGAAAAATGTAGTCGCATATTGATTCTCGTAAATAAAGATTTTTTCTTATTATATTTATAGACGTATTCCATTATAGTTGGATAGCCTAATCCACCTATAAAAATTAATGCCGCTGTTACAATTAAGACTAAGTTATTTTTTTGAAATGAGATTAAACTATTGCCAAATAAATCAAAGCCCGTGTTTGTAAAGCTTGCAATTGAATGAAATGCTGTAACTAATAATGTTTCAAATACGGTGTCATATTTCTCCCTAAATTGACTATAAAAAAATAAACCACCTATAAATTGAAAGATTAATGATGTAAATAAAACCGACAAACTTAATCGTTTAATTGACTTTATACTACTTTGATTTTGATCTTTTGATACGACTAATAAATTTGAAATTGTAATCCGAATACCAAGGATCATAAATCCATAGCTAATAAATACAACAATTCCGATTGCACCAATTTCCATTTGAATCATTAATAATATTTTGCCCCACACATTAAATGTCTCAACTAAGTTTACTGTTGTTAACCCAGTCACACTAATCGCACTAGTTGAAACAAATAGACTGTCTATATAGCTAATTGTAGAAATTCTCGTAAAAGGTAGATAGTATAAAAATGAAAATAAAAATGTAATTAATATATAGGAAATAAATATGTAGTGGAGAGGATTTTTTGCTTTCTTCTTTTTCTTCATAAGTAGCTCTTTTTCTCCTTTAAGTTCGGGATAAAAGTTCATGGAATTTTTTACTAATTGCTATTATCTATTCTACCTATTTTTAGTAAAAAAACAAAAAAACTTTCAAATCAATAGAAAGATTTGAAAGTCATGTAACGTTTTTTATGCTGATGAAGAATTATCCGATTTCACTTGTATCGATGAAACTTCTTTTTGTTGTTGATATAAATACAAGAATACACTTACGATTACGATTGTGCCTCCGATTAACTGAAATGATGATAGCATTTCATGAAGAAGGAATACTGCTAAAATAGATGCACCAACTGGTTCTCCAAGTATACTCATCGAGATCGTTGTAGCATTTACGTAATTTAATAAATAGTTATTAATAATATGAGCTAATGATGGAATAATGGCTGATGCAATAAAGATGATCCAATCTTTTGATTGATAATCAAAGAAATTATCCATTGTTACAATATTATAAATTGTTAAAAATGCCGCTGAAAATGCGAATACCCAAAAACTATACACCCAATGAGACGTATTTTTTACGGTTGTTTGTCCAACCATTAAATAGAGCACTGCAGCAATTACACTTAAAAACGAAAGAATATCACCTTTAAAAGCTGACATACTTAAACCAATATCACCGAATCCTATTAGACATACACCAATAATCGCGATAATCATACATATTTTAGATTGCATGGAAGTTCGTTCTTTAAAGACAAAATAACCAAGGATCATTGCTACAAGTGGTTGAAGAGCTAATATAATGGTTGAGCTTGCCACTGAAGTAAACACTAATGAACCGTACCATAAAATAAAATGAATCGCTAACATTAATCCACCTAAAGCGAATGACCTATAATGAGATTTTTTTAAAGCTTTTAACTCATTTTTTCGCTTCAATACAAATGGTAGCATCCATATACATGTAAACCAGAGGCGATACATGCTTAAAACAGATGGAGATGCATTCGTCCATTTAGCTAATATAGCTGAAGTTGAAATGGCAATAATGGACAATATTAATAATGACATCATTGCATTAGGTTGTTTTTTACTCATGTTTCACCTCATTATGACTTAATTTGTAAGCGTTTAACACTTTTTACTTTTCTAATTTTTTTATATAAAGTAACATCTAATTATATCATCCTAGGGAAAAGAAGAGGAGACATTTATGATTCAAACAAATGGTACAAGAGAAGAACATACATTATATAGTGAACACATTCAAAAAGAAGTTACATTTACAATATACTATTCAAGCAAGTACACTCCGTTAATAAAACATCACTTATTAATTACACAAGATGGTCAAGACTATTTTAATTTAGGAAAAGTACATAGAGTTATCGAAAAATTAACGAAAGAAGGATCAATTCAACCTACAATTGTAGTTGGAATTCCATATTCTTCACCAGAAGAACGTTTTAAGCTATATCATCCATCTCAACCTGGCCAAAAAAATTATATTCGATTTTTAGCTGAAGAATTACTACCTTATTTAGATGATCACCTACCACTGCTTGGTTTAGCACATAGTAGAACGTTAATAGGCGATTCATTAGGTGCCACGGTTTCACTACAAGCAGCATTTACATATCCAAATACATTTGGACAAATTATTATGCAGTCCCCTTTTGTTAATAATGATGTAATCGAGTTTTTAAAGAATTCAAAATTAAACTCGATTCTTTCAATTATTCAAACTGTTGGAAAACAAGAAGATAATGTTTTTACCCCAAGCAAACAATGGGTTAATTTTGTCGAAGGTGGATTACAGTTAAAAGAATATTTAGCCAACTTCCCAGTGGAATTACATTATGCTGAATATGAAGGAGACCATACTTGGACTAATTGGGAAAAGCAGTTAGAAGAATTGTTAAAAATTAGTTTGGAGAAATAATTCGCGAAACTTATCGATTTTCAAAAAATTTGGTATAATTAAAATTGGTAGTTTTTAAAATCGTTAATTTTTTAAATTAAAATAAAAAGTATCGAAAACAGGAGGTAATTTTTATGAAATGTGGCGTTGTTATTTTTCCATCTAATTTCGTTCAAGAAAAGGCAAATGAGTATAGAAAACGTTTTGATCCAGCTTATACGTTAATTTCTCCTCATGTTACATTAAGAAGTGGATTTGAGATTAATGAAGATCAACTTCCAAATATTATTTCACAATTAAATGAAATTGCGACTCAAATTGAACCATTTGAATTGGAAATTAATAAAGTTAGTTCTTTTGCACCCGTTAATAATGTCATCTATTTAAAAGTTAATCCTGTTGAAGCATTAAAAGAGCTTCATGAAAAAATGCACACTGGTACATTTCCTGAAACAAAGGAATATGCATTCGTACCGCATATTACAATTGGTCAGCAATTACAAGATGCTGAATTTGCAGATATTCTTGGCCAGTTACGCATGATTCAATTTAGTTATAATGAAGTAGTTGATAGCTTTAAATTAGTTTACCAATTAGAAAACGGTGCTTGGGAAGTATATGAAACATTTAAATTAGGAGCAAATAAATGACAATTCGTACGATCGTTGCAGCAACAGAAAAAGAAATACAAGATGCCCTAAAGGTTCGAGTTGAAGTTTTTGTTGTAGAGCAACAAATTTCAAAAGAGCTAGAATTCGATGGACTAGACGATGAATGTGTTCACTTCGTATCTTACGATGGAGAACAACCGATTGCTGCTGGTCGCCTAAGATTAATCGAATCGACAGGAAAAGTGCAACGAATCTGTGTTCTAGAAAACTATCGAGGAAAAAAAATTGGAAATGAAATCATGTACTTAATCCTTAAAACTGCAAAGGAAAAAGGCTTGAGCCAATTAGTTCTACACGCACAAGAATCTGCAATTCCTTTTTATGAAAAATTAGGTTACGCGATCACTTCCGAAATATTTTTCGAAGCTGGTATTCCACACGTAGAAATGAATCTAAAATTATAAGCTGGTAAAAGATCGGAGTTCTTATAGAGCTTCGATCTTTTTTTTGGAAATAGTTGGAATAATGAACGTTTATCGACATTAAAAGGATAGAAAAAATAACAAAAATAGCGGAAATAAGTCTATTAAATTCTTTTCTTTGAACCTCTTCCCTACCTTCCATTAACCCTGTCTTTCTGTTAACATAGATGAGTCTGCATTAAATTTAAGGGGGAAAATAATGAAAATTGCAAACTATCAAAACCAAACAATCTATTTACCAGAATTCCCTCGTTCAAGATATGAGGAAATATATCAAGCCAGTATTCGCGGTGAAGTGAAATGTGCTAGCTGTCAGCAAAATTTAAGCTTCACATTAACTATTTATGATATTCCTCATTTTTATCATATAAACAAAGATCAAAATCTAGCATGTAAAAACAAAACGATTGAATTAGAAGAAGCAATCATTGCTAGATCTGAAACAGCCGCTACAACTACTACTGAAAATTATCAAGATGGTACGATTAAATTACCTACTAATCGTTCAATCTCAAATACATCTACAATCGATAAAACAGATGAAAATCAATTTATAAATCGGCTACCCTTTTACCACATTCCTCCATATAAAAAAGTTGAGCAAAAAACGGATGACTATGTGATCAATCAAATTCCATTAGATGCACAACAATGGGATGCCGTTACACATACGGATTCTCCATTACTTGTACTTGCCGGAGCAGGAAGTGGTAAAACCCGTGTAATAACAACTAGAGCAATGTACTTAATGAATAAGGGGATACTCCCACACGAAATGATGCTAGTAACGTTTACATCAAAGGCATCGACAGAAATGAAAGAGCGCATGAAAAATCTTGGTTATCCTACGCAACAGATGGAAATTGGAACGTTTCATAGTATTTTCTATAAAATGCTTTTGCGCTTTGATCGTACAAAATGGGATTCAAGTCGATTAATTAAGTCAGATTTTCAAAAAGAAATCATGTTAAAGCAAATTGGACGACGACTTGAAATTGATGAAAAATCATTTGCATATGACCAAGCTATTCAGCAAATCGGCTTATGGAAAAACTCATGCGTTTATCCACATGAAATTAGGTCAAAAGATACTTGGGAAAATCAGGTCGCTTCACTCTATGAAGGATATGAATCATTAAAAAAGGAAAACGGACAATTTGATTTTGATGATATGTTACTTGGCTGCTTTGAAATGTTAAATGAAAATAATGAATTACTGCTGCATTATCAGAATCGATTTAAATGTTTATTAGTCGATGAGTTTCAAGATATTAATAAAATTCAATTTAATATTCTACAAGTTCTTTTTCAACATACAGAGAATATTACAGCAGTTGGAGACGATGACCAGTCAATCTATGCGTTTAGAGGAAGCGATCCTCGATTTATTTTAGACTTTAAGGAGCATTTCACAGGAGCTAAAATTTATCATTTAAGTGAAAATTATCGTTCCACTCACGGAATTGTTTCTTTGGCAAACGAAGTCATTAAACCTAATAAAAACCGTTTTGTAAAATCTATGCATGCACAATATGACTACGATAAGGTACCTTCTTTCTTCTTTCCGTATGATGAAGAAGAGGAAGCTACGATGATTATTAATGATATGAAAGAAAAAATTAATAATGGTGCAAATCCAGGACAGTTTGCCATCTTATATCGTACTAATACTGCCTCAAGGGCTGTTTTTGAGCGTTTAATTGGCACAAGTTTACCATTTACAATCGATCAAGACGGAGACTCATTTTATGATCGACCGATTATTCGAAAAATGATCTCTTTCTTATTGTTAATTGAAGATGAGGATCATCAGTCCGCTTTAAAAGAAATATTGCCTGTCTTTTTTCTAAAACAGCAAGCATTTCAAGATGCAAAAATGAACAGTGTATTGCAAAATCTAACATTCTTAGAAGCATTTACGACGATAAAAAGTGCTGCACCATTTCAAATTAAAAAAATTGAAAACCTAATTAAAATATTGCGTTATTTAAAAATCGCTTCACCATTAGAAGCGATTGAACGAATTGAAGAAAGTCCTGCATTTACAGACTATATAAAAAAGCGCGGAAATGAATCTAATAAAATAGAACGCCCTTCAGATGATTTAAGAGATTTAAAAGTCGTCAGCAAAAACTTTAAATCAATTCGAGAGTTTGTAGAACACGCATTTCATATTTCAGCTAAGTTTAAAGAGTACAAGCAGAAAAAAAACCAATCTTCACAAGGAAATATTTCGCTTTTAACGGCTCACCGCTCTAAAGGTTTAGAATATGATTATGTCTATATATTAGGAGTAGTAGACGGTGGCTTTCCACATGATTATGCTCTAGAGTCGTTAAAGAACGGCAACCTAGATCAATTAGAAGAAGAACGTCGCCTTTTATATGTTGCTTGTACAAGAGCTAGAAAGCAATTATACTTATCGCTTCTTCAAAGAAGACGAGGAAAAAAAGCTAATCCTTCACGATTAATAAAACGATTTATAAATAAAAAATAAAGGTGAGCAGCTAATGCTCACCTTTTTTATGGATTATCGTCTAGTCGTTCTACCACTACAGCCACAACCTGATTTTTTCACATAACCAGCTGGTGCTCCTTGATAATACGGGTTATAGTTTTCTTGATTCATTTGTTGTTGTTGCATTTGTTGTTGTTGCATTTGATACTGTTGTTGCTGTTGAAGTTGTTGCCATTGAAAAGGTGTCATTTGCCCTTGATTATACATTTCTTCCCTCCTAAATAAGTCTATTCATTTTAGTATATGAAAGGAATTTTCAATCGTTCTACCTAAAATTATGAATTCAATCTACTAACAATTGTTTCTATTACGCCTGCTGCTCCAGCAATCGCTAATAAAATGATGATGAACTCTCCCACATGAGGAAAGAACATATATAATAATAGTAAAAATGCAGTACACCAAATCCCACTACACCAAGTACAACTTAATAGCTCACCAAAAAAATATCGTAGTCCACTACCCTTGATCTTTGTATACGTAACGGGCATCCCATTTTCCTCAAGGGTTATCTCATCAATAAAAGGTCTTCTCATAAAAGCTGTTATTTTATCATGAACAACTAAACGGGTTAATCGAAAGCTTGCCAGAATTAATATGAACAATAAAAACCAGCTAATATCCATTATTGTTGCAGGGACTTGGGATAAGTATACTAGGGATCATTAGCAACATAAACGGAAAAACAAACTATTGCTTCGCTCCGCTTCCCTCCCCAGTATATTTTCTCTACCTATCCCTTTTACCCCGTCTCCTCCCCTTATTCTTTTCTACGCTACTGTCCTTATCATCCTTTAACTACTCTCACCTTTACTTTGCTTTATCCCCCTCGCCCATTTATCTAAAAAAGCAACAATCTTCAGTAACCGTTTTTCGCCTGCTTAATATCATATTAATGTAATATCCATCATAAGTGATAAGGAGTGAAAAAGATGAGTTGCAAAGACAACCACGACAAAAAAAGAAACCACTGTGTATGTGACGTTGTAAAATTCATAAATGATCTACAAGATTGCGCAACAAACACTTGCCCAACAGGTTGTGACGTTCCATTTTTAGGTGCTAACCCTAATGTACCACTTGCAAATACTCGCCCTTTCCTATTGTATTTAGCAAACGGTGAATTATTTAGAGTACCAGCATTCAACAATAATATGATGCCAATTATGGCTCAACAAGCTCAAGGCGGAGATGACAACAACAATAATAACAAAAACCCTCAAATCAACAATTGCCAAGATACAGTTGTTTTCCGTGTTGAAAGTGTAGATGATGATTGCTGTGCAGTATTAAGAGCATTAGTTCCTGTAAACAGAAACAACAACAATAACAACAACAAAAATAACAACAACAACAACAATACTTTCTGTGATCTAGTAGACGCTGATATGTTTGTAGCATCAAATACTTGTGTAACTGTTGACTTAGATTGCTTCTGTGCAATCCAATGCTTACGTGACGTACACGTTTCAAATCTGTAAGTTTAATGTAAACTAAAAAACTATGGGTGGTAGATCATGATCTACCACCTTTTTAATGGTTCTAAATCCCAACCATTTGGATACTTAAGATGCTTGCAATATCCAGTTCAATATCGTTAATTTTTGAAGAAACTTTAATTGAAACCTTTCCTTCGTTGTAACCCATAATATAACCAATATATAAATCTTTTTCTGTTCTAATTCGGCATTCCACTTTTGGAATATAATGAGGCTTATTGATCATAAACAAAACCTTCTCTTCATTTGTCATCGCTTTGAATGGTTTTTTCATCCAAGCATTATCTGCTTCAGATTGTTTTTCTAGATTAACTTCCTCTTCTTCTAACACAACTTCTTCCTCTAGTTCCTCCACTTCTTCATATTTAGATTCTACATAATTTTCTTCCTTTGTTTTTTGATCCTGTTTATTTACTTTCACTACATAAGAGTGTTGTACATTTAACTTTGCTTCTTCAAAATCAGGCTGTGCAATATATAATAATGGCTTTACTCCCTCTTTAGACTCTTTACCTGCCATTGTTGTTCCTCCCTCGTAAGTGTGCTCCCATAAATTATATGAACGGACAATATGTATCATGTTAATTTTTTCTCAATTAATTAACCTAGAAAAGTACCTAATATAGAAATAAATGCCTATCAACACTTGACCAATTTTGTACATAATCTTATAAATTGGACAAATATCCTAGTACAAACAATTGACAGGGCACATATAAATACATTGTAACCGCACAGAAAAAACAAGGAGCGATGAAAAAGTGAATAAAGAGTTATTCTCAGTATTCGTAGGTAAAGGAGTTAGAATTGGTCGAGGAGGTCATGAATCTAAAGAAGGTTTATTACTTGGTGCATTTGGAACACATATTGCTCTTTTTACAGAGGCAGACGGTGTAATTTATTTCCCTTACACTCATGTAAAAAGTTTAACTTCATTTGCAAAAGGTAAATTATCTTATGATGAAATGTTCAATACGATTGAATTATTACCTAACGAGAATTTTGTGGATCTATTAAATTCTCAATGCAGACAATGGGTAAAAATTAATCGTGGTGGCCACGACAAAATCGAAGGTATTCTTCTTGATGCAAATCATGATTATGTAGAAATTTCTTTAAACGATGAACTAGTATATATTGCTACTTATCATATCAAGAGTGTAAGTTTCGGAGAAAAATTTGAAGTTTACGAAAGAAGTAATACGACAAGCCAAACATTAAGAAGAAGAAAATAATGTTTAGAACGGTCGTTTTATTCAAATAAAACGACCCTTTTTTTTTAAACGTTGACCTCGATGCCATTCTAATTATGTTTTAAACTAATACTGTAATTTGAAACTATACTTAATTTTGAGTGGTAATCAATAGATCATTGGAAGTATGTTTAATTAACTATTTCAACTATAAATTTTCAACCCAAATAATCTTTTTTCATTCATAATAGACAGGCACTAACAATCTTGCCAATCTTTAAATGAAATGATTGATTTTATTTAGACAAACTATCATTCTAAGATATGCCTAATTAATCTAAAACGAGAATCCTTTTTCAGAAATGATCATGTCTGAATAATAATGATTTATCTTTTTAAGAAAGGAGAAAATCATGGCAAGTTTCAAAAATTTTCTCAACAAACAAGTTACAATAGAAATATCCGGTAACAGTAATGTTGATGGAATCTTAATAGAAGTTGGAAATGATTTATTAGTTGTTTTCAATGGTGAAAATTTTCTTTATATTCCACTACTGCATATTCATAATCTTAGTGAAAGTTTAATCGAAGAATCCTACGGAGTTGTTCCTTCCTTACAGGAATTAGAACACGAAAAAGATGAGTTATCTTTACGTAAAGTATTAACTGCTGCTAAAGGAATTTTTGTTGAAATTAGTCTTTCAAACAATCATTCTTTTCATGGCTTTATTACAACAATCATGAATAATTACTTCGTTTTTTATTCCCCAATCTATAAAGTCATGTATATATCACTACAGCATTTAAAATGGTTGACCCCCTATCTCACTGATAAAACCCCTTATATGTTAAGTAATAATCTTTTACCTGTAAATCCTTCTAATATCCCTTTAGCACGTACTCTAGACGTTCAATTAAATAAGTTGATTGGTGAATTAGTCGTAATGAACAGTGGAGAGCATTATGAATATATAGGTAAATTGAGTTCGATTGACTCAAATTTCATAGAGTTAACGACATCAAGAGGAGAAAGCAAATTAGTAGGTCTTCGTCACTTAAAATCAATTTTTATTCCGTAAAAATCAATTGAGTGTTGCGGGTGTAACTAAAGCAGGAAAAGAGAAGATTAATTCTCTTCCTAATCCCGCATTCCATTTTCTACCATAAAAAAAATAGAAGCTCCTAGAGCTTCTATTTTTTTACTATCTTTATCCCATTATATGGTATCCTGAGTCAACGTGAATGTTTTCTCCAGTAATACCTCTTGCTAAGTCACTAAATAAGAATAGCGCAGAATCTCCGACTTCTTCTTGTGTTACATTTCTACGTAACGGAGCTTTTTCTTCAATCTCTTTTAAGATCGAATTAAAGTCACCTACTCCTTTTGCAGAAAGCGTACGGATTGGTCCTGCAGAAATTGAGTTTACGCGAATATTATATCTACCAAGGTCATTTGCTAAATAACGTACAGAAGCTTCTAAAGCTGCTTTAGAAACACCCATTAAGTTGTAGTTTTGCATTACGCGCTCTCCACCTAAGTAAGTTAGTGTAACGATACTGCCGCCTTCAGCCATTAATTCCTTTGCTTCACGAGCTACACCTACTAAAGAGTATGCACTAATGTTTTGTGATAAAAGGTATCCGTCACGACTTGTATCTACGAAATCGCCTTTTAAATCCTCTTTATTTGCAAATGCGATACAGTGTGCTACACCGTGAATTGCTCCAACTTTCTCTTTAATTATAGCAAAGCATTTTGCTAAATCTTCGTCGCTAGTTACATCACATTGAACAAGAATATTATTTGGATTTTCTAGTGACTCAGCTAGTTCACGTACCCCTTTTTCTAATCTTTCATTTGCGTATGTAAAAATTAAGTTTGCTCCAGCGCTATGTAATGATTGTGCAATTCCCCATGCGATACTACGGAAGTTTGCTACACCCATAACTACATATGTTTTACCTTTTAATGAAATCATATCAATAGTCTCCTTTATTATTAGTTATTAGTACTAGATACTAAAATAGTAGCACAAATACTATCAATTGCAAATAGTAAAGTTTAATATAGCTTTATCCACATAAAGAAAACTCGTCGACTGACGAGCCTTTTAGGCGAAGTCAGAGGCGTAGTTGCACTTATACTTTATTCCTAAAATTGGCTACCACGCCGAGTACGATTCTTCGTTGCCAATTTATACTATTTAAAGTGAAAAACAGAAATATAATAGTTTATTAAAAAGAGTTTATCGTTTTTTAATTCCTTTAAAGACAAAAATAAATTATAATGATGAATGTCGTACATTTAAAATGCTTATTTAAAAGCATACTAATAAAATAAATATATAGAGAGGTGAGGACATGAAGGAAGACCGTACATCTCCCTTTCAAATTGATTTTAAATTACTATTCATTCTATTTTGTATAGCAGTTGTAAGTTATCTTGCAATTACAAGTGCAATGCCAAGCCTTCCTGCAAATCTAAGAAACATCAATTTCGCTGCTCAACAAATTAAATGGTATATCATTGGATTAGTTGGTATTGCAGCTATTATGATAATTGATTTTGATCGATATAAAAATGTAATTTGGTATATGTATGGATTTGGTTTAATCCTACTTCTTGGATTAGAATTACATATCCCAGGTGCTCAAACGATTAAAGGTGCTACCGCATGGTACAGTATACCCGGTGTAGGTAACTTCCAACCATCTGAGTTAATGAAAATTTTTATGATCATCATTTTAGGAACGGTCATTTCAAGACACAATGAAACGTATGCAGTACGTGGAAGAAGAGAGGATATTTTACTTTTAGGTAAAATATTTGGTTTTGCTCTGCCACCATTACTATTAATTGCTAAAGAGCCCGACTTAGGAAACACAATGGTTATGTGCGCAATTATAGCATCAATGATCTTAGTTTCTGGAATTCGTTGGCGCTATATCCTTGGACTAGTTACTTTAACAGTCGGCCTTGGTGCTTTGATGGTTTATCTATACTTTTACCATTTTGAGTTTTTCACATCTCACATACTGGAAGAATACCAGTTAAATCGTTTTTACGGCTGGTTAGCACCATATGAATATCCATCTCAAGGTTATCAGCTTACTCAGGCATTAATGGCAGCTGGTTCTGGTATGCTAACAGGAAAAGGTTTCCATAACGGTGAGGCATACTTCCCTGAGCCGCATACAGATTTTATCTTCACAGTAATTTGCGAACAATATGGTTTTATAGGAGCAAGTATAGTAATCTCATTATTCTTCTTATTAATTTATCGAATGATTCATATCGCGTTAGAAAGTAATGATAAATTTGGTAGTTATATTTGTGCTGGAGTAGTTGGTATGTTCACTTTCCAAGTATTCCAAAATATTGGTATGACAATTGGGCTACTACCAATTACAGGGATCACTCTACCATTCGTAAGCTATGGAGGAAGTTCACTAGCAACCAACCTGCTAGCAATAGGTTTCATCCTAAACGTAAGATCTCGAACAAATAAATACATGTTTGACTAAATATGGCTAATGATAAAGGAAAGCAGGGGCAAAGATTTTTTAAATCTTGCCCCTCTTTTTTATTTCTACTATAGAGAAACAATGGAAGACTTTTTTAGAATTTTTTTGTTACTGCTAGGTTTTGAACGCCGCCATAACATTTAGATTTATTGTTTTTTCTATTATTTACTGTACATACTAATAGAAATTAATTGTTTCAATTTTCTTAATAAGGATTGATAAGATGAAATATGATGTAATAGGAGATATTCATGGTTGCTATGATGAGTTTGTCGCGTTAACTAAAACACTTGGCTATTTATGGGAAAATAATATCCCTGTCCACCCTAATGATCGCAGGTTGGTTTTTGTCGGTGATTTAACGGATCGTGGACCAAAATCTTTAGCAGTTATAAAAGTAGTATATGAATTAGTGATGAAACAAAAAAAAGCATATTATTCACCGGGCAATCATTGTAATAAGCTTTATCGTTATTTTCTTGGACGTAATGTGAAAATTCAACATGGCCTTGAAACGACTGTAGCCGAATTAGAAGCACTAAACGGTAAAGAAAGAAGTCATTATGAAGAATCATTTAAAAAGCTTTATGAAGGCTCACCATTGTATCATGTTCTTGATCATGGAATGTTAGTTGTTAGTCATGCTGGCATTCGTGAGGATATGATCGGTAAGCATTCCAATAATGTAAAAACATTCGTTTTATATGGTGATATTAATGGAGAAGTACTTCCTAACGGAATGCCTGTAAGAAAAGATTGGGCTAAAGAATATAAAGGTAAAGCCTTAATAATTTATGGTCATACTCCTATTAAGGAACCAAGGGAATTAAATAATACAATAAATATCGATACAGGTGCAGTTTTTGGAGGCAAACTTACTGCATTTTCATACCCGGAACGAAAAATTACACAGGTCCAGTCTTCAATGCCTTATATTGAGGAAAAATTTAGCTTTTATGAAGAGGTTAAGAGCATTTAAAAAATAATTAAATTTACATATAAATTTAGAAATAGAACAAAAAAAAGTAGATTTCCAAGTGGAACCTACTTTTTTGCTGATTTAAGCAGGCGTCCACTTATCAGCGTTATATTTTAGTCTCTTCCATCCCCATGGTTGAAACACTACATAATTAAAAATAATCTATTATTCATATATTGTCAATAAATTCTACAAAATTTAGACAAATTTATCCCTTGACATTTTACGATTCCAAAAAGCCTATTAAATCAGGTGGTAAAGCGATTTCATAATTTTTCCTAAAATGGTCAATTGGATGCGTAAATGACAACTTATAACTATGCAACGCCTGTCTCTTTAGCGCATCATTTTTCCCTCCATATAAGTCATCCCCAATTAAGGGATGTCCTAAAGAAGACATATGAACACGAATTTGATGTGTTCTACCAGTTTCTAATTGTAGTTCTACGACTGAATAATTACTATTTGCCAAGAGGACGTTATAATGTGTAATTGCCTCTTGCCCGTTTTCAGATACAACTCTTTCAATAATGCTATCACTTTTCCTAGCAATTTTTGCTCGTATAACCCCTATAGATTCATTCATTTGCCCATGAACAATTGCAATATATTTTCTTTGAACACTTTTTAACTCATTTTTAGAAAATAAATAATGAATATAACGATTTTTTGCAACTAGCATTAATCCTGAAGTATCTTTGTCTAATCTAGTTACAATATGAATTGTAGATTGAAGTCCAATCGATTGATAATAATATAATAAACCATTTGCTAGAGTACCATTAGGATGCTCTCTAGAAGGTATACTCGGTATTCCAGAAGGTTTATTTATGATTAAAACTGCATCATCTTCATAAACAATCTCAAAAGGAATTTCTTCAGCTATTAGCTCTTCACTTGGCTTTTCGATTGGAAAATAGATTTGTACAAGATCTGATTCATTTAATATTGTACGAACAGTTTTTTCTTCATCATTTACTGTGATTTTTCCACCTTGAAATTTTATATCTGTTAACGCACGTTTAGAGAGCTCCTTTAATTTAAGAAACTCTCTAAGTAAAATGCCATTATGTTCTTTTTTTACTTCCCACTTTAAACTAAATTGCTTCATTTTCTTCACCATTATTCTTTAACAAAAGAATCCACAACACGTTTCCAAAATGGAAAAGGTCTGAAACGTGCAAATCGTACTTTTTCATGAGCTACTCTACATTGAATCGATTTAACGTCTTGATGCACAATTGTTTTATGATCTAATGTAATTTGAAAGTTTGCATTTCTCACTGGTTTAAGTAAACAAGTATGATGCTTAGGTAAAACAAGTGGTGAGCCAATAGTACGAAAAACTCGATTATTGATTGATGCCATCTCAGCAATTTGAATCGCCTCAATTGATGGATGAATAATCGCACCACCTAAAGCCTTATTATATGCAGTACTACCTGATGGAGTAGAAATGCAAAGCCCGTCACCCCTAAATGTTTCAAAATGCTGACCTTTTATTTCAACATCAATCACTAAAGTACCTTCAAGTCCTTTTATCGTACACTCATTTAAAGCTAGTGTTTGCATTTCTTTTCTTCCATCCTTGTAACGAATGATAACTTCCAATAAAGGATATTCAACTACTTGAAATGGAGTCTTCGCTATTGCAATAACAAGTTTTTCTACCTCGCTTGGTACCCAATCAGCGTAAAATCCCAAGTGTCCAGTATGAACCCCTACGAAAGATACTTTATCGAGAAGATGAGTGTAATGATGAAAAGCATGAAGTAAAGTCCCATCGCCACCTACTGATATGACTATTTCAGGTTCCTCTTCATCAAATTTAAAATCAAAGCTCTCTAAATAATCTCTCATTCGTTTCATCAGCTCATTGGACTCTTGATCACCCTTAGACATAATTACAAAATTCATTTTCTTGTCCTTCCCTTATTGGTCGTTTTTTTTCGAAAATTCGGCTTGTGCTTCTTGAATCTCACCTCTTATTAGAGACATTTCTTCATCAAGTAAAAACGCTGCTTCAGCTGCTCTTTGTAATCGTTCAAGAATGTTTTTAGGATATTGCCCTTTGTACTTATAGTTTAAAGAATGCTCTATTGTTGCCCAAAAATTCATCGCAAGTGTTCTAATTTGTATTTCCACGAGCACTTTACGTTCACCTTCAATCGTTTGAACTGGATATTCAACTACAACGTGGTATGAACGATAGCCGCTCTGCTTTTTATTCGTAATATAATCGCGCTCTTCTACAATTTTAAAATCCTTCCGTTTACGCAGAAGTTCCACGACATTTTTAATATCTTCAACAAATTGACACATCATTCTTAGACCAGCAATATCTTGTAGCTCAGTTTCCAAATTCGCTAATGGAATACCTTTTCTTATTGTCTTATTCACGATACTATGAATTGGTTTTACTCTCCCAGTAACGAATTCAATAGGGGAATGTTGGTGAGTTTCTTCAAACTGCTTTCTAATCCCTTTTAACTTAACTTTCAATTCATTTACTGCTTGCTCATAAGGTGCTAAAAAACTTTCCCATTGACCATTCATATCAATCACCCACTAACTTACTTCTCTTCTAAAAACACGCTTTGAATCTGCTTAACAAATTCTTCCCCATAGTTAAAATTACCTTCTACATTTTGAACTAAATAAGATAATTCATCATTCCAACTATTTAGTGC
Source organism: Gottfriedia sp. NPDC056225 (assembly GCF_042267765.1). Classification (NCBI taxonomy): domain Bacteria; kingdom Bacillati; phylum Bacillota; class Bacilli; order Caryophanales; family Bacillaceae; genus Gottfriedia; species Gottfriedia sp. NPDC056225. The sequence continues at coordinate 84,318 of NZ_JBHJTJ010000008.1, forward strand.
CATGTTTTCTTCATCGACTTTTAAAAATACATTTATATTTTGATCACTTGCTTTTTTTAAATCAGACCAATATTCAAAAGGAACCGTAACATATACAAATTCTTCTTTTTCTTCTATTATATACAATAGTGAACTTTCATCTGAGTCTGCAATCATTGTCCCAACTTCACTGCACTGTTCTAAATTCAATTTTGACTGATCAATTAATAAAAATAAACCATCTTCATTTATAATTGTTCCATTTATTTCAAGCATTTTTCTCATCGTAAAACCTCAACCTTTTTAATGTATGTATTTTATTCTAATTTGACCATTTATATTGTAACATATCAAATAGAAAATAGACGACTAGCACAAACGATAACACAAATAATACAAAAAGAAGGAGCTCCTTATGGCTAAAGAAATTGAAATAGAATTTAAAAACTTATTAACAAAAGAAGAATTTGAAAACCTAAAAACCTTTTTTCAAATTAATGAATCTAGGTTCCATTCGCAAACTAATTATTATTTTGAAACTCCTAGTTTTTCAATTAAAGAACATGGTGGAGCTTTAAGAATTCGCAAAAAGTCAGCCACTTCTTACACATTAACTTTAAAAATTAGACAAACTGTCGGTCATTTAGAAATTAATCAAAAAATTAGTGAATCTGATGCATCAAACATGTTAGAAACATCCGTATTACCAGATGGAGAAGTAAAAGAATATATCAACGAAGTAAAGTTAGACTTAAATGATTTAAATTTAATAGGTGAATTAACAACAAATCGAGTAGAATTCCCATATGAAGATGGACTCTTAGTCTTAGACCATAGTACATATTTAAAGCATGAGGATTATGAATTAGAATTCGAAGTAACCGATGAAAACATTGGCAAACAGCAGTTTATCAATCTCCTAATGAATCATCAAATTCCAGAGCGTAAAACTCTTAATAAAATTAAACGCTTTTTTAATGTCAAAAATGAGCTTGATAAAAAGTGATATAATTGGTTTTATAAGCCTTTCAAAAGTCAGACTAACTGATGGATGAGAGGCTTTTTTTAAATTCTAAACGAATAAACGCCAAGCTGTGTGCCTCTCCTAGTCAGCCGAGGGAAGAACTTAGAGGGTATAATTCCAAGTTTTTTAATTCATAATCTATTTTATTGATCCTTCCAATCAAAATTTAACAGATTTTTATCATTTTTTTATATAATTAAAGTAATATTCCAAGTTAGGTATTTGGAAGTAACTGATTTTGGCCAATTTCAGGTGAAAATGCCCCAACGGGTATGGGTATTTCTTTCTCTTATTTGCGATTTTCAAAATTTATTTGCAGTACGACTTTATTTACAACTCCGGCTAATTCTTTAAGATCGACTAAACTTAAATCACTACTTCCTTTCATTAGACTCAAATTAATTAAAAAGATTTAATAGATTATGGAAAAAAAGTGCATCATATTTGAAATATTAACTCTCCGTTGCTACAATACGGTTAGAGATGAAACGTGTTATATCTTACAAATTAATTTTCATGTCTGTTATAGTACGGACATTTGAATTGCATTAAGGGTGAAATATATGAATGACAAACAATATAAAAAGGAATCAATCACGCTTCCCGAGAAGAACTGTACAAAAAAATCGATTGAATTGTATGTATTCATAGATCCACTTTGTAGAAATTGTTGGGATTTTAGTACACTTTTAAAGAAGTTCCACTTAGAATATGGTCAATATTTTTCATCTACTTATATTCCAGTTAATCGATATTACACTACAAAAAAACTATTAGAAAAACGACCATCACAGCTTTCTTTCGTTTGGGAAAAGACAGCTAGCAGGTCTGATATACTTTGTGATGATCACCTTTGGATTGATAATAAGGAGCTTTATCCTTATTACTCGGCTATTGCAATAAAAGCAGCTGAGCTTCAAGGTAGAGTAGCTGGCGTTAATTATTTAAAAAAGCTACAAGAATATTATTTCTTAATGGACTTAGACATTACAGATCAAGAAGTTCTTATTCAATGTGCTAAAGATATAAATATTGATGTCAAAGAGTTTATGGAAGATTTACACAGTACCCACTCAATTAAAGCTTTGCAATGCGATATTAAAGTTACAAAAGAAATGCATGTAACTGAAATACCGAGTGTTGTATTTTTTAATGAGAATATCGAAGAAGAAGGTTTGAAGGTATCTGGTTTTGAGAGCTATCAAACCTATGTAAAAATTTTAAAACTAATGACTAATACAGTGCTAAAAAAAAGAGAACTTCCTGATTTAGCCGAATTTATTAAATTTCAACCTTTCGTTACAATAAAAGAACTTTGTACGATCTATGAGAAATCTACTCAATGCATGGAGTTAGAATTAAAAAAACTAATTTTACGTAGAAAAGTTAAGAAAATTGTTCAAAAAGATAATATTTATTATCAATACGTTGTTTAAACGACAAAAAAAGACCTAGCTTTCGCTAGGTCCTTTTTTTGATGTAATTTTACATCAAGGGGATGGGAGAAATTTTCACGTTCAACAAAGGGGTATTTGTGTTTGTGAAGTAATTCACACCCTTATAATACAATTTATTTTGGCGTTTGGCAACCACTTGAGAAATATTTCACATTTTAGACACAAATACAATTCTAGGATAATGGTTTACGTTCAATCAAAATAACCGTCAAATATACCGTAGGCTTAACGATTCAATTGAGAGTATGAGCAAATGAGAGAATACAAAAAAACCAAACACATATAAGATTTTATCTTACATATGTCTGGTTACTGAAAAATTTTAGTTAAATAGTAATTCTTCCATTTCGTTTAGCATTTCTTCAAAGACTTTTAATGCTTCTACGATTGGTTGTGAAGAAGTCATGTCTACCCCAGCTTTTTTCAATACTTCAATTGGATAATCAGAGCTTCCTGATTTTAAGAAGCCTAAATATCTCTCAACTGCTGGTTCGCCTTCTTCTAAAATTTGTTTAGAAAGAGCTGTAGCAGCACTGAATCCTGTTGCGTATTGGTACACATAGTAGTTGTAATAGAAATGCGGGATTCTGCTCCATTCTAACCCAATTAACTCATCAATTACGATATCCTCACCAAAATATTTTTGATTTAGTTCATAGTATGTTTTTGTTAATAAATCTGGCGTTAATGCTTCACCATTTTGAGCTAATTCATGAATCTTGTGCTCAAATTCTGCAAACATTGTTTGACGGAAAACAGTACCTCTAAACGTCTCTAAATAGTGATTTAATAAATATAGTCTTTGTTTAGGGTCTTCTGTATTTTTTAGTAAATACTCATTTAATATCGCTTCATTACATGTAGAAGCAACTTCTGCTACGAAAATTGAATAGTCTCCGTAAACATATGGTTGATTTTTACGAGTATAATAACTGTGCACTGAATGTCCAAATTCATGTGCTAAAGTAAATAAATTATTTACATTGTCTTGCCAGTTCATTAAGATGTATGGATTCGTACCATATGCTCCAGAAGAATATGCACCACTACGTTTTCCTTTGTTTTCTACAACGTCTACCCAGCGGTTTTCATATGCTTCTTTAAGAATTTCAATGTATTCCTCACCTAAAGGTTTTAATGCCTTTAATAATACTTCTTTTGCTTCATCATATTTAACTTCCATTTTTACTTCTTCAACTAATGGAGTAAATAAATCATACATATGAATTTCGTCTAATTTTAATGCTTTCTTACGAATATCAATATAGCGATGTAATAAGCTTAAATGATCATTTACAGTAGAAACTAATTGATCATAAACAATTTCAGGAATAGCATTATTACTTAATGCTGCATGGCGAGCGTTATCGTATTTTCTTACTTTAGCCTTGAAATTATCTTTCTTAACAGCTCCACTTAAAGTACTTGCAAAAGTGTTTTTATACGCATCATACGTATTGTAAACTGCTTCAAAAGCATCTTTACGAACTCGACGATCTGCACTTTCTAAATAGTGAATATAACGACCGTGAGTAATTTCTACTTCTTCACCATTTTCATCTTCAATCGTTGGGAATTTTAAATCCGCATTATTTAACATTCCAAATGTATTACTAGAAGAAGATAATACTTCAGATGCTTGAGCCATAATTTCTTCTTCAGCTGCTGAAAGAACATGCGGTTTTTGTTTTAAAACTTCCTCTAAAGAATGCTCGTACAATTTTAGGTCATCGTTTTCATCAATAAATTTTTTCAATGTATCATCTGAAATTGTTAGTAATTCAGGCACGAAGTACGACATTGCACTTCCAGCCTTAGTATATAAGTTTTTCGCGCGATCATCTAAAGCTTGATATGTTGAATTTGTTGTATCTTGATCGTAACGCATATGAGAATATGTATACAACTTACCTAATAAGAACGAAATTTCGTCCTGCTTTTTTAATGCATTTAAAAGCGTTTGAGAAGATTCCCCTAATTTGCCTTTAAATTCTGAAAATGATGGGATTAATTCAAGTACTTTCTTGTACTCTTCTTCCCATTTTGCATCAGTTGCATAAATATCTTCCAACTTCCAAGTTAATTCTTCTTGAACTTCATTTCTAGTCGGCAGTTTTTTTACAGCTTTTTGTTCTAGCATGTCTGATCCCCCTAAATTATTATTATTGTATTAATAACCTTCCAACGTCTGATATTAATAATCATTTGAATCGGTTTCTACGTTAAACAATAAATCAAATGCTGTATTAGTGCTCAGACAATCTTCATCCAATGCTTGTTCGAATAATGATGGAATAATAGCATTAGCTATCTTCATTATTTTACCATTTTTACTCCGTTTTACGATTCTAAATTTTACTAAAAAGTCAATATACTTTTCTACACATTTCTCCAAATTACCTATTTCGTTATCCTGAAACTGATTAATCCTCCTATGATTATTCTGTACTTCTAAATTTACATATTGTTTAATATTCTCGACATCAATTCGTTGTCCAATCTCCACCTGATGAAAAAATTTAAAATATATTAGCCCTTGCCATAAGATACAATGTTCCTTAATAATACAGTTACTTTCTAATGGCACACCAATTATAGCCGGAAAATACACCATTTTCGCTTTATACAAATATTGTTTTAAAATTTTAAATTTACCTTTAGTATGCAAATGTTGATAAAGTCTAAAATCTTTTTTTAAACGATTCCATCGATCAATGAATTCCTTTTTATCAATTTTATTTTGGGATAATAATTTCTTTAGATTAAAATGATTTATTGGATAAACTTGCTTTTGTCCAATATATTGGACTGGAGAGAATGCTATAAGTGAGGAAAGGACAATAAATGAATCCATCGTAGGATTATAATACAGAAGAGAATATACATTAACCTTAATTAGAGAATAAACAGAGAGTGAATTTAGATAGAACGATGACCATCTTTTTTGTTTTAATAGCTTATCATTTAAGATCCACATTACTTTCATTCCACTATTCTTTAATGAACTAGTTCTTTTTACCATTAGATCTAACGGTATAATAGAACATTGATACTCAATACATAATTGAAAACTTTGTATACTAACAAACAAATCTGGCCTTTGATTTAATTCTGGTAAAAATTTTTCAACTTCAACATTTAACGCTAATTTTTTAAAAAATTGATATAAAGCAAATTTCCCTTTTATGTGCTCAAGACTTTCTTTTCCTTCATTATCACATTCCGTCAAATCAATATGAGCAAAATGCGGAACATTCTTTAGACCAGCTTTGAGCCTCACCGGTTTTTTACAATTAGGACAATAGTATGGCCCCACTTTTTTCAATCTGACTAATTCCTCTGGAGTTTTCATTTCAAATAAATTAATAATATCTTTCTTCGAATTTAATGCAACGATCATGAAAAAACTACCTCCTTTCCACACTACTTCACTATACTCCTCAAAATATCCTTCAAAAAAATAAAAAGCGATTTTTCAAATAAAAAAGCCCACCCAAAATTGAATTTTCAATTTGGTAGGCTAACTATGTCTATGCATTTATATAAAATTGTTCTTTATAATGAAGTTATTCATAGAAATTTCCAATCTTTTTCAAGTAATTTTGCACTTAAAGTAGTGGTGCCATTAATCTTGATAATGATTCAAATATCCTTTTGTATATAGGTCTCTTTTTAAATTCATTAAATATAATTGCTTCTGATTCAAGGATATCATGTTTAAAATCATTAACTAAGTGATCAATACTTTCTTCCAAATATAAAAATGCAGTTACTTCAAAATTCAAACGAAAACTTCGCATGTCCATATTTGCAGTTCCGACAGAAGCGACTTCGCCATCTACAATTAATATTTTACTGTGTAAGAACCCTTGCTTATATTCATATATTTCTACTCCGGCCTCTAATAACTCTGGAAAATAAGAACGTGAGGCATAGAATACAATCTTTTTATCTGGACGATCTGGCATTAGAATTTTTACTTTTACCCCACCATTTGCTGCCACCTTAAGCGCAGTTAATATATCTTCATCAGGTACAAAATACGGTGAAGCAATATAAATACTTTCTCTTGCACTAGTAATCATTGCAAAAAATAATTCTTTAATGACTTCATGTTTCCGATCTGGCCCTCCAGAAACTAATTGAATTGCTCCCTTTGAGGAATAATTATTTGAATTAATATCAAAATATTCTTTTTCATCAATTAACTCATTCGTCATATAATACCAGTCTTGTAGAAATATGAATTGTAGTGTTCGCACACCTTCTCCATTAAGGTATAGATGTGTATCTCTCCATTTACCAAAATAAAGATCTTTTCCTAAATACTCGTCTCCAATGTTTAAACCACCGACAAAACCGACATTTGAATCAATTACAATGATCTTACGATGATTCCGGTAATTGATGGTATCATTTAATACTGGAATTTTCACTGGAGAAAATGGTAGTATTTCTACTCCAGCTTTTCGTAAATCTTTTACAAAACTTCTTGATAACTTCCAGCTTCCTACAGCGTCATATAAAAATCGAACTTTTACTCCATTCATAGCCTTTTCAATTAGAATTTCTTTAAGCTGTTTACCAATTTCATCGTCTCTTACTATATAAAACTCAATATGAATATGATGCTTTGCTTTTTTTAATTCTTCAATGATTTTTGGAAATGTTTCACTTCCATTCGTTAAAACTTTCGTAAAAGTATTCATTGTGACTGGTGTATTACTTTGTTTTGCAGCGATATTAATTAAATATTCCAATCTTTTATTTTGATAAATAAAATCTTTCACTTCTTCATCATCTGACCCATTGATTAACCCATTTGCATTCTGATCATTAATTGCTTTTTTTCGATAGACCATTTTCTTTTTGTAATTTTGTCCAAAAATTAAATAAAAAACAAAACCAAACAACGGAAATATGGCTAAGAGAATAATCCACGTTAAAGTTCTAGCAGGATTTCTATTTTCTAAGAAAATAATAATCGATACACCTATTGCTGTTATCGAAAACATAATACTTATTAATCTAAAAACAGTAGATTTCTCAAAAAAAGCAAAATTCATTAGCCAAATGAATTTAATAGTCGGAGAAGCAAAATATAAAATGCATACTACAATTGATAAAAATATTAAAATCTTTAATCGAAATTGCATCAATATTCTCCTTTATACAGAAAAGAAACCGATCCCTAAGGCATCGGCTATTACAGTAATGGAAAAATTGATTTAAAATGAGGTAATGCTGTTTTCTCATAAATCAATTTTCCGTATTCCTCTAAAACATGTATAGTTACCTTTGAACGATGGCCATATTCAAGTAACATTGATGATAGGTATTCAACTTGAACTTCATCAAGTAAATCTTCCTCAAATTTAACATAAAGATAGTAATAATCTTGGAAGGAATAAAGTGTACTTTCAAATGATTCTTGATTAACAGAATGAGATAAAGAAATGAGATCTTCAAGATTTTTAAAGGATAAAATAATTTCATTTTCCTCTTCATCAATCGATTCAAAAATATCGTCATCATCATCTTCTTCTGAATCATCGTCATCATCTACAGAAATAAAAGGTATTTCTAAATTCTTTTCTCCTTCACCTAAGTTAACTTCTACTTTCTTACCATCTTTAGAAATTACAGCTTTCGTGACAACTACTTCTAAGCCTTTGTCTAGTGCCTGTACCTGAATCCATAGGGGGCCACCAGCAATGAATTCCTCAGTCAAATGCGCTTCATCAATTAATTCCCAGAAAAGCTCTTCACTTCTTTCTCGGTCTAACCATACTTCATCCTTCGAGAAACCTCTCTCTTCGATGTCTAAGTAGGATATGGAGAATTTAAACGTATTCTCATTAATTCTTTCTATTTCCATTGTTTTCCCCCTCCTTTAATGAACAACAAGTAATTGCGTTAGACGAAATAGAATAAATATAGTTAAAGAATTTTATATTAAATATAAAATTCTGAAATAGTAAATTAGAAAAATACTCTTAAAAATTTAGCTTTAATAAGTAAATTTTTATCTATCTTACCATGAAAAATTATTAAATGCGAATAGTAACTACACTTCTATTTTATGATACAATTTAAAATTTTGGAAATAAAATTCACCTATTTTTTAAAAATCATCATATACCTAGTATTATTAGGACAAACATAATGCAATTGTAAGAGAGGTGAATTCATGATAGATCTTGGGTATATATGGTCCTTTTTAATGATTGTCATCATAGATATTGTTTTAGGTGGTGATAATGCTATTGTCATTGCATTAGCATGTAGAAAATTACCATATAAACAGCGTAACATAGCGATCATTTTCGGTAGTATAACCGCAATTGTTTTACGAATCATTTTAACAATTGGTGCAATTTATGTTTTAAAGGTTCCTTTTCTACATTTAATCGGCGGAATATTACTTTTGTACATAGCATGCAAACTAATTATCCAGGAAGAGGACAATCTTTCTTCCATAAAGGAAAACTATACCGTTTTCCATGCAATCCGTACAATTGTATTTGCTGACCTTGTTATGGGGATCGATAACGTATTAGCAATTGCAGGGGCATCAAATGGAAAGCCTTCATTAGTAATTATAGGTCTTTCGATTTCGATTCCAATTATTATCTGGGGAAGCAAGGTTGTTTTATGGTTTTTAGAACGATATCCTGTCCTTAGCTTTGTTGGTGCTTCAGTCCTTTCAATTACTGCAAGCAAAATGTTAATAGACGAACCAGCTATTAATGCGTATATAAACGGGAGAAACGATATGGAGTTAATTGTCAGTTCATCTTGTGTTATTTTTACGATTATTATAGGTTACTACTTTAATAATATTCGATATCGTAAGCGAACTTCCTAATTGTAAAAAAAAAGCTGTAAAAAGTATTCAGTAAACTTTTTACAGCTTTTTATATATTATTCATAAGTATTTGTTCAATATGAATGAGAATCTTAATCAAGAATTGTAATATTTTTCACAATTCAAATCAAAAAATTACTCATTAACTAAACGTTGTGCTTCGCGTAATTGATATGTGCGAACTGAACGTGGTAAAAATCTTCTTATTTCATCTTCATTATAACCAACTTGTAAACGTTTCTCATCAATAATTATAGGTCTTCTTAATAAACCCGGATATTTTTGAATGATTTCATATAAGTCTTGTAAAGGAAGACTTTCAAGGTCCACGTTTAATTCCTGGAATATTTTTGATCTTGTTGATATAATTTCATCAGTACCACTTTCAGTCATACGTAAAATTTGTTTAATCTCATTAATTGACAATGGTTCTGAAAAAATATTTCTTTCTTTATAAGGAATATTATTATCTTCTAGCCACATTTTTGCTTTTCTACAAGACGTACAACTTGGTGAATTATACAAAATTACCATTTTGCGCTCCCCCTAACTATTCTTTTAAAAAAAGTAATATAGTTATCTGTATTAGTTTATAAGAATTGGTTAATTATAATAAGTTTAATCTACCACTATATGTTCACATTATACAGTATTGCTTAAGATAAATATAGACTAATTTGTAAAAAAATTTAAAAAAACCTATACAAAAGGTGTACAATTTTCAGTAAATTTAAAATCCAATAAATTCAAAATAATTATTTTGAAAATAACCAATTACGCTTTATATTTCACCACTTTTTTAATACAATAATAGTAACGCTTACATTCCTAGGAGGCTAATCTAATGGCAGCTTACATAACTGATTTACTGATTGTTGCAGTGTTAGTAATTGGAATTACTGCACTTAATGGTGTGTTTACAAACGCGATCGGCGAAAAAATATTCGGTAGAAGTAAAAAAAGTCAATTTGTTGAGATGTCTGACAGAATGTCTGCTAACTTCAAACAAGTTGGTGGTCAAGGCAAATTCCGTAAGAAAACTTATTAATAGTGCAGGTATTAGGTAGAACAAAGGTTTTAGGAAAAGGAAGGGCACAAAAGCCCTTTCTTTTTTTGTTTCAAAAAAGGTCGAGTCTTTAGGAGATGTTTAAGGTATAGTTGGTTCAGTATTCTAAGGAATATTAGATTCAGGGGCTTTGAAAATAAATTTATACCGCACCATTATACACTTTTGCTCTTCCTTCTTCTCCACAGCTAGTCCAACCATTCTTCTACCTACCCTTGCCTGCACTGATAATTTTAGAACTTTCATCTTAATTTTCCCTTAATTTCAGAATACCTTGAAATTCATTTGGATTTACCTTTTTTCTAACTCATGAGCACCTTATGAGATTAAAAAATTGATGCTTCTTCCGTTTATTAACTCATGAACCCTATTTTTCTACACCTTAATGTAATTTCCTATCCTATCTTCCCGTCCTACTCCTTAACCCTATAAAAAAATGCCTAGCGAATTATTCACTAGGCACTGTTTTTATTTATACATTTGTTGGTAATTTTTAAATTCTGCTTCAGAGCAAAGTACGAAATGTCCTGGACGAACTTCACGTAATTTTGGTTCTTCGTTAGAATAATCGTGTTGAGATGCATCATAAACGATACGTTTACGGTTGCGCTCATAAACTGGATCTGGAAGCGGGATTGCTGATAATAAAGATTTTGTATAAGGATGCATTGGGTAATCATATAATTCATTACTATCTGCAAGCTCAACGATTTTACCGTGATACATTACACCGATACGGTCACTAATGTATTTAACCATTGATAAATCATGGGCAATAAATAAATATGTTAAGCCTTTTTCCTTTTGAAGCTTTTTCATTAAGTTTACAACCTGAGCTTGAATCGATACGTCAAGAGCTGAAATTGGCTCATCGGCAATGATAAAGTCTGGTTGTACAGCAAGTGCTCTTGCAATACCGATACGTTGACGTTGTCCACCTGAGAATTCATGTGGGAAACGATTAGCATGCTCTTTATTTAAACCTACTGTGTCAAGTAAGTCATATACCATTTTCGTACGTTCTTGTCTGTTACGAGCTAAGCCGTGAATATCAATACCTTCAGCAATGATATCAGCAACTTTCATACGCGGGTTAAGTGAAGCGTATGGATCTTGGAATATCATTTGCATACGTCGGTTAAATTTCTTTAATTCTTTACTACTTTTCTTTCCATGTACATCTTCACCATCAAAAATTACTTGTCCATCCGTCGCATTGTATAAACGAATGATTGCACGTCCAGTTGTTGATTTACCAGAACCTGATTCACCTACTAAACCGAATGTTTCTCCACGGAAGATGTCAAATGTAACATCATCGATTGCTTTAACCGTTGTTTTACCTGTATTAAAGTATTGTTTTAAATTTTTAACTTCGACTAATTTTTCTGCTGTTTTATTTGACATTTACTTCACCTTCCTTCATTCGTTGAATACGCTTCTTAACGGCTTCAGGTGGTTCAACTTTAGGAGCATCCTCATGTAATAACCATGTTGCAGCGTAGTGTGTATCAGACACTTTGAACATAGGAGGTTCCATTTCATAGTCAATTTTTAAAGCATTTGGATTACGTGGTGCAAACGCATCACCTTTTGGAGGATTTAGTAGATCTGGCGGCGTACCAGGAATAGCTACTAATTCTGCTCCTTGTTCATTATCTAAGTCAGGCATTGAAGCTAAAAGTCCCCAAGTATAAGGATGTTTTGGATTGTAGAAAACATCGTCTACAGTTCCAATTTCAACTACTCGACCTGCATACATAACTGCTACTTTATCGGCAACATTTGCTACTACACCTAAATCATGTGTAATAAAGATAATTGCTGAATCAGTTTTTCTTTGAATATCTTTCATTAATTCAAGGATTTGAGCTTGAATTGTAACGTCAAGAGCTGTCGTTGGCTCATCGGCAATTAATAATTTTGGATTACAAGCAAGCGCCATTGCAATAACAACACGTTGTCTCATACCACCTGAGAATTGGTGCGGGTATTGTTTAAAACGAGCTTCAGCCTGTGGAATACCTACAAGGTTGATTAATTCAATCGCAATTTTCTTTGCTTCAGTTTTGCTCATTTTTTGGTGCTTCATTAGACCTTCTGTTATTTGATATCCAATCGTTAATACTGGATTTAAAGAAGTCATAGGATCTTGGAAAATCATTGAAATATCTTTTCCACGAATAGCTTGCATTTCTTTTTCGCTTATTTTAGCTAAATCTTTTCCATCGAATAAGATTTCACCGCTTTTAATTTTTCCAGGAGGGCTTGGAATTAACCCCATTAATGCTTTAGATGTTACTGATTTACCTGAACCAGATTCACCTACAATTGCTAATGTCTCACCTTTTTTTAGGTCAAATGAAACTCCGCGTACTGCTTGAACTTCACCAGCATGAGTATAAAAGGAGACACACAGATCTTTTACTTCTAATAATTTACTCATTGTTCATTCTCCTTTCAAAATTACTTACTCGATTTTGGATCTAGAGCGTCGCGTAAGCCGTCAGCAATTAAGTTGAAACTTAAAATTAACAAACTGATTACAATCGCTGGAATAATCATCATATGAGGGAAAGTTTGTAATGACTTAAAGCCATCACTTACTAAAGAACCTAATGATGCTTTTGGTGGTGCAATACCTAAACCAATGAAACTTAAGAACGCTTCAGAGAAGATAGCACTTGGAATCGTAAACATCATCATTACGATAATTGGACCCATAATATTTGGAATTAAGTGTTTTGCAATTAATTGAGTATTTGTCGCACCTAATGTTCTTGAAGCTAAAACGAATTCTTGATTTTTTAATTTTAACATTTGACCACGTACGATACGTGACATACTTACCCAGCCTGTAATAACCATCGCTAAGGCGATTGAAAGAATACCTGGGTTTTTAAAGATCAGGATAAACAGGATTACTACGATTAAATACGGAATACCCATTAATACTTCGGCGATACGTTGCATGATTGTATCCACTCGTCCACCAAAGAAGCCTGAGATACCACCAAATGTAACACCAATTAACATATCAATTACTGCTGCTAATAAACCGATTAAGATTGAAACACGAGCACCAGACCATGTTCTTGTGAAAAGGTCACGTCCAAGATCATCTGTACCAAACCAGTAATTTTCTTTAATTCCTTTATCTTTATAAACGTCATTTCCATATTGATCATACCCATCAAATGGTAAGAATTTTACATTTGCTAATACACCAATTTTTGGTGGTAATTTTGCTCTTTTTAAATCTTGATCTTTGTAAGAATGGCCACTAATCATTGGACCAAACAAAGTGAAGATTAATAAGATGCCTAGGATGATAAAACCTAACATCGCACCTTTATTTCTCATAAAACGTCTTCTTGCATCTTTCCAGAAAGAATCTGAAGGTCTTGAAATTTTATCTGCATTATTTAAATCTACGTTTGCAGGTTGAAATAAATCAGATGAAATTTTTTGAGCTGTATTATTGTTCATTCTTATTTACCTCCTGCTAAACGGATACGTGGATCAATTACACCGTATAAAATATCTACTACGAAGATTACAATTAATAATAATGCACTATAGAAAATTGTTGTACCCATGATTAATGAGTAATCATTTGTTTGGATTGATTGCACGAATTGAGAACCTAATCCAGGTACAGCAAACATATTTTCAATAACTAATGTACCAGTCATTAAGTTTACAGCCATAGGGCCTAAAATTGTAACAACCGGAATTAATGCATTTCTTAATGCGTGTTTAATAACTACGCCAACTTGAGAAATACCTTTTGCTTTTGCAGTTACGATATATTCAGAATTCATTACTTCGATTAATTCAGATCTTGAGAATCGAGCTACCGTTGCGATAACGAATACTGATAATGCAATAGTCGGTAAAATCGTGAATTTAAAGCTTTCCCAATATGCTACTGGGAACCACTTTAGTTGTACTGCTAAATAATATTGTAAAATGGCCCCGAATACGAATGAAGGTATCGAGATCCCTAGAACTGCTAGAACTGTAGCTCCGTAATCAAAAATTGTATTGTTTTTTAATGCTGAAATGATCCCTAAGATTAATCCTATAAATGCTCCTAATAATAAAGCTTGAGCACCTAATTGAGCTGATGGACCAATACGAGTTTTAATCATATCAGTTACTTTACGGTTATCGTATTTATATGAATCTCCTAAATCTCCTGTTGCTAAATTCTTCATGTAAGTTGCGTACTGAACAGGAATAGGCTTATCTAACCCATACTTTGCAAAAATAATTTGTTTTTGTTCAGGCGTTAATTTCTCTGGGTTTTTTAATGGAGAACCTGGTAACAACTTCATTAAGAAAAATGTAACAGTACAAATCAAAAATAGTGTGACAAACATGTAAATAAATCTCTGTAGCACGTAACGTCCCACAACAGCACCCCCTTATTAATTTTAAAAATTTTTTTATATTTTTTTTGTTAAAAATGAGAGTAGTTAAAATACTCTTATTTTCATTTCTAGACTGTTTCGTTCGTTTTTACTTCTTGTCCATATTATTCTCAAACATGGATTCAATCATTTAGTCCATTTTTTTCTTTAAATGTAAAAAAGGTGTAAAAATTTGCTTAAGCTTTTTTTTCCAATAATGTAAGCGTATTCGCAATGACGTTATTGGTCAATATTTTTTTACTAGAAAATTCAAAATTATTATTCTAGATTGATAATTCTATTAGGAAATTCCTGTTTATTTTAAAACTGGGATCCTCATAAAAAATAGCTCATTCAGATATTTATTCATAAATTTTAGTAAAAAAATGAATAATTACTTTAATTTCAAATTACAATTCCAGTATAACAAACTATTTATCGTAACATATCTCACAATCCATGATGTATACCCCCTAAGATGCAATGCAATGTAGGTTAAAACGCAGAAAGTTAATATACAATTCTGAATTTTTATAGTAGAATTTTCGATAGTAATCGATTTTTTTCTACAAATTTTATTATACATTTTTATTAGAGTTTTACAACAATTTTGACAAAATTAAATTAATAAATTTGTTGAAATTAAAAGAATTCTCTCAAAAATGCTAACAATTAAAATAAAATTGTAAATATTAGTTGAAACTGTTTACAATGTTATTATAGTATAGCAATAATAGGTCAACAATATATAATTCTTTCCAATAGGGGGATCTTAAACTAAATGTCAAAACACTATATTATCAGCGTATTTTCGGGGATATTACTTGCAGCAATCATTTCACTCATCCAGGGAACATTACACTTTTTCCTTCATTTCACCAATGTAACTTTCTATATTGGACTAACATTATTTGTAATCGGCGGATTCTTATTAATCGTCCAAAGTGGATTCTTTAATATTACTCGTTTTGGAATACGTAAAGTTTTTGGTACACGTGACAAGCAAATGGCCGAAATGACAGGTGATGAAACACTAACAGTTGATAAGGATATGATTTATAGAAGATATAATTTTTCAATAACTAAGCCTTTACTATGGACGTCTATTACTTTAGTGATCATCTCTTATCTGTTCAGTTTTATCATTATTTATTAAATGATGTATCAACATCTTGAAAGTTGAATATAATTAAGATATTATCTATAGAAAGTATATAAAAGCTATGACGAAGAGTAGTACACAGAATTGGCATGTTAAGAGAGCTTGTGGATGGTGAAAACAAGTCGTGCCTCCTGTCGAATGGGCTTCTGAGCTTCGAACCGAACAGTTTAGTAGGCTTCGACGTATCTCAAACGATAGATGAGGGCATGATTTCATGCATGAGTGATTCCTTAATGGAATAACTAGAGTGGTACCGCGGTTTAATCGTCTCTATGTAGATAGAGAGATTATGCCGCTTTTTTTATTTTAATTAGCTTTTTTTTAGGAGGATTTTAAAATGCAAACTATATTTAGCGGAATTCAACCAACATCATCTGGAGGTATTACATTAGGTAACTATTTAGGTGCTGTAAAGCAATTCATTGAATTACAAAATGATTATAACTGTTATTTCTGTATCGTTGATCAACATGCAATTACAGTACCACAAGACAGACTAGCATTACGTAAAAACATTCAAAGTCTTTCTGCAATCTATGTTGCAGCTGGACTAGATCCAGAAAAATCGACAATTTTCATCCAATCAGAAGTGCCTGCGCATGCACAAGCTGGATGGATGATGCAATGTGTTTCATATATCGGCGAGTTAGAGCGTATGACACAGTTTAAAGATAAATCATCTGGAAAGGATAGTGTATCGGCTGCATTATTAACTTACCCACCTTTAATGGCTGCAGATATCCTTTTATACGGTACTGACTTAGTTCCAGTAGGAGATGACCAAAAGCAGCATTTAGAACTAACACGCGACCTTGCAGAACGTTTCAATAAGAAATACAACGAGATCTTCACAGTACCAGAAGTTAGAATTAGTAAAGACGCTGCTAGAATAATGAGCTTGGCTGAGCCTACTAAAAAAATGAGTAAATCTGATGAAAATCAAAAGGCTACGATCTTTGTTTTAGATGAACCTAAAGTCATTGAAAAGAAAATTAAAAGTGCTGTAACTGACTCTGAAGGAATCGTTAAATACGACAAAGAAAATAAACCTGGTATTTCGAACCTACTAAGCATTTACTCAGCATTTACCGGCGAAACAATCCAAGAACTAGAAAATAAATACGCTGGTAAAAATTATGGTGAATTTAAACAAGATGTTGCGGATGTAGTTGTAGATGGCTTACGACCTTTACAAGAACGATATAAAGAAATCATTTCATCAACTGAACTAGATGATATTTTAGATGCTGGTGCTGAAAAAGCAAATACTGTTGCAAATAAAATGATTAAAAAGATGGAAAATGCAATGGGATTAGGTCGCAAAAGAAAAAAATAATCACTAATTTAAAAAGAGTTATCTTAAAGTTACAGAACTTTAGATACTCTTTTTTTCTTTGATAATCTAGTTGAAAACAAAGAAAACCCACAAGGATTTTTATCTCCTTGCGGGTTTGTTCTTTGAGATCTTTTAAGGACCCCGTTTTAATTTACTTTTTGCTCGTGTTCCATTTCCCATAACTTTTCAAAGAAAGGCTGACCTTTGACGATTCTTCCACATAATTGCTCATGACGATCTGACCATCCACTTTTTATTTCATCATATAATTGAGACCAAATATCCTCAAATGTCAAATCCTGTATTTGTTGATACGATGTTGGATTCCACTCAGTGTACCAATATCGGATTTCCGAAGGATTTTTTGACGAATGCAGTTGATCTAATGCCATAAATAATAACTGTTTCAGTTGTCTTTCTTTTCTTGTTAGTCCGCTCATAATAATTGGCGACGGTGACAGTATATGATGTTCTTTATTTTCTTCTGCCATTAAATTATGAAGACTATAGTGACTTTCCTCAATCTCAGCTGTCATATCATATACCATTTGTTCTTGCCTTGGAATTAAACGGCTTTTTCTAATCGGAATATTATATCCAATTGTGTCCACCGCAATAATTCCATTACCATCTGTTACTACAAAGCAATAATCTAACTGAATACGCTCATGGTTCTTTCTTACATAGGACTTTTGAAACACTTCTGTTAATAGACCGGATGGAAGCTCTAATAGTTCATTTTCAATATACTGATAGATCTCTGGAGTAACTTTAATGACTGGAACTTGGTCTAATAATTCAACACTATCATCTTTTCTCCACTCAAAAAAATGACAGACATTGTAACCATTTTCTTCACCTTCAAACCAATTGACCCATACATCATGTAAATACAACATTTACTACCCCTCACTTCACAACTGTATGTAACTTTCAGTATGGTCAGTGATTCACTAAATTATTCCATTTATCCACTGAATTACAAAAAGTGTTTTAACAAATTGAATAAATAATGGTCAAAAAAGCATTAAATATCAATATTTAAGATATTTTTCATGATTTTTACAAGTCGATTCAATACATCTAATTTGGAATCGTTTGCACTCAAAGTGTAATATATTGAATCGCATTTTCCTTAATCTTTTTACTTGGCGTTCGTAAAAGAATTTCAGTTGACCATTCTGTTTGTTCTGTACAACTTTTAACAATGTCATATCCAACACTGTAACCCAATAATTTTGGAATTCCGTTCCCACCATACAAGTATTTTGAAAAGTCATCATCATTACTTGTTAAATCAAGTTTATCAATTAAATATCTTTTATAATAAATTTCACATTGCGCAGAAGAATACTGATTTGTCCATGGCGCTTGTACCGCTTCACCGTACTTATCTAAAACTGCGGTTTCTGCTAACCCTTCTAAAATCATTGCATCTAGTAATGTGACTTTTTTGTTTTTATATAACTTAGTCAATCTTACAATATGATGATACTCATGTAATAATACTGCTTTATGTTGCAAAATTCCTTCTAATGGAGATAAAAATAAACAAATACAATTTTTATATGCTATTCCACCTCTATGATAAGTCTTGTTTTTAAACATACTTCTCGTTTGGTGACAAGGTAAAATAAAAATAGGTAAGTCAGGTCCATTAAATTCTCTTTTTAATTTCTCAAACTCATCCGATAGGCTTTTCCATATATTTTTTTCATACAAACTACTTAGATCATCCTTACTTTCAATTGTCAGCTTTGATAAACCATGGGAAAGAAGATACTTATACAAACTATCCTCATCATATTTTGGGAAATAAGGTAGTAGTTTTTTCATAACTTCTTGTTTACTTCCAATAAAATCAATCCATTTATACGTTGGCATTATCCCAAGTTAATCACCTCAATTTATATAAAGTATGATATTTACCTACTAAAAGTTACAAAAACAAGGGCATGAAAATAAATAATGAACGAATTTACCATTCACTTATTTTTTATCCAAATAAAAAAAAGCTCAGGTAAAAACCTAAGCTTCTTCAAATGATTGATTAATTTATTTAGTAAACTCTTTAAATGCTAATGTTACGTTATGTCCACCAAACCCTAGTGAATTTGAGATAGCCGCTTTTACATCAAATGGTCTAGAAACATTTGGTACATAATCTAAATCGCATTCGCTATCAGTTTCTTGGTGGTTAATTGTTGGAGCAATTACTTTATTGTGTATTGTTAAAGCCGTAATAATTGCTTCAATACCACCAGCTGCTCCAAGCATATGACCAGTCATAGATTTTGTTGAACTAATCGGTACATTGTACGCATGTTCTCCAAATACTTCTTTAATCGCCATTGTTTCAAATTTATCGTTTAATTCAGTACTTGTTCCGTGTGCATTGATATAATGTACGTCTTCAACTGATAAACCTGCATCATCTAATGCCATTTTCATTGCACGTGCTCCACCTTCTCCGCCTGGAGCTGGTGCTGTAATGTGGTGTGCATCACCTGTTGTACCATATCCAACGATTTCTGCATAAATTTTCGCACCACGAGCTAACGCGTGTTCTAATTCTTCAAGGAATACAATACCTGCACCCTCACCAATAATAAAGCCATCACGAGCATTGTCAAATGGACGACATGCTGAAACTGGATCTGGATTTAATGATAAAGCTCTAGCAGCACAGAAACCTGCAAGACCCATATCAGTAATCGGTGCTTCTGCACCACCAGAAATCATTCCAACTGCATCGCCACGTTGAATAATTTTAAATGCATCACCAATCGAACTTGCACCAGAAGCACAAGCAGTAACTGTACATCCGTTTGGACCTTTAGCTCCTGTTAAAATCGAGACTTGTCCAGATGCCATGTCTGGGATTAGCATTGGAATGAAGAATGGACTTACACGACGAGCACCTTTTGACTTGAACGTATTAAACTGTTCTTCATAAGTTTCCATTCCACCGATTCCAGAACCGATCCACACACCAACTTTAGGAGCGTTCTCTTCATTGATTGTAAAGTTAGCATCCTCTAACGCCATTTTCGAAGCCGCGATTGCGTAGTGAGTAAAACGGTCCATACGTTTTACTTCTTTTTTATCAATATATTTTTCAGGATCAAAGTCTTTTACTTCTCCTGCAACTTTTACTGGAAAATCATCTGGATTTTTTCGAGTTAAAGGTCCAATTCCACTCTTTCCATTCATTAAACTTTCCCATATTGTATCTATATCATTACCGATAGGCGATACCGCACCTATTCCAGTGATAACAACTCGTTTTTTCATATCAAAAAATCTCCCTTCAAACTAGATTATCTTCCGAATCGAAGTGCAATTGCACCCCATGTTAATCCGCCGCCAAATCCAACTAATACTAATACATCGTCTTCTTTAATATTACCTTTTTTATACTCCTCTACCAATGCAATCGGAATTGAAGATGAAGAAGTATTACCATGACGATCGATAATCACACTCATTTTTTCCTTTGGAAGCTGTAATCTTTCTCTTGCTGCGTCCATAATTCGTGTGTTCGCTTGATGCGGTATTAAGAAATCTACTTCTTCTTTAGTTAATCCAGCTAACTTTAATACACTCTCACAAGAATCTCCCATTTGACGAACTGCAAATTTAAAGACTTCTCGTCCATTCATTACTAAGTGATCTCCACCTTTATAAAGATGTTTTCCACCTGTACCATCTGCACCTAGTTCATAAGAAAGAATTCCTCTTCCATCACTTACTGGTCCGATAATCGCTGCACCTGCACCGTCACCAAATAAAACCGCTGTATTTCGATCTTCCCAGTTAACAATTTTAGTTAACTTTTCAGCTCCGATTACAAGAATTCTACTATATGTACCAGTATTTACAAACTGAGCTGCAGTAACAACTCCATAAATAAACCCAGCACATGCAGCACTAATATCCATTGCGGCAGCATTTTTCGCGCCAAGTTTTTCTTGAATTACACATGCAACAGATGGAAACGACTTATCTGGCGTAACAGTTCCAACTAAAATTAAGTCAAGTTCTTCAGCTTTAACATCCGCATCTTTCAATGCCGCTACTGCAGCTTCATATGCTAAATCAGAAGTGTCTTGTTCGTCACTAGCAATTCTTCTTTCTTTAATACCCGTACGACTAACAATCCACTCATCTGAAGTATCCATCATTTGTTCTAAATCATAATTTGTTAATTTTTTTTCGGGTACGTATGAGCCAATACCTAAAATTCCAGCATTCATAATAATATCCCGCCTTAGTTTTTATTTTTTTATGTCTTATTATTATTACCTGGTACTAATTTTATGAAATAAAAAGTACTTTGTCTACATTTTTATCTCTTAAAAGCTAGAGTAAGTTAAAAAGAGTGATCTTTCATATAAAAACACGGCATATAGTACAGTTGTCATACTTTGCACTATAGAAAATTCATCGATTTCCAATCCTTTAGATGAAATTTGACGTGTAATTGCACTTATTACTTATACCTAAAATTGGAAAATACGTCAATTTTTCTTCTACAAAAAAGGAAACAGTTCAGAAAGAACCATTTCCTTCGATTCAGCCTTTTGAATTTATCACAATTCATTTTAATTAGTAAAGATGAAAATGCTGTTGAATTTGCTGCTTTTGTTTTTGTATACCTTCTTCTATTGAAGTAGTATTAATAATTACAAAAGGAGTTGCACCTTTATAATTTCTCATCTGTGAGAACTTTATTCCATCAACCATATTTTGTATTCCAGTGAAATTTCCGTCTTCTGGTAAGTACATACATTGTTTTGCCGTAATAAAATATTTCTGTTCCTTTAATTCTTTCTCAGAAATAATTCTTATTGCTTTTCCTACATCTTCTACAAATAGAATTTCATTCGATCCGTATACATTTTTCTTTGAATCATTTCTTTTGCCTAAATCTTGAACTATTAATTCATGTACTAAACCGGAAGATGGCTCCCAAGGTCCATATAGAGATGGAATTTCAATAAACGTAATATTACTATTCAAATTCTCACTTAAATCATTTATATTTCTTTCAAATGTTGATAATTCATTTTTGGCAGATAATAAGATAATTAGGTCTTTGCATTTTGTACTAATATTGTTAAAGATTGTATCTTTTATCTCCATATCTTTTGTCGTACCCTTTAACTTTAATTCGTCATAATAATGGCAAATAAAAATGGTATCATATTGCTCATTCTCTGACAAAAATTGTTCCTCATCTAAAAAAACAACTCTTGCGTTTCTACCAATGGAGAAAATCTTCTCTTCACTAATTAGTTCACTTTCATTCCCTCTATCCACCAATACTGCTGTTACATCAGTATACTCCATTAATTGACAGACCAACTCATATCCTATAAACCCACTAGAACCAATAACCGCACACCTTTTCATTATTAACCTCCTTCTTTTCAGAAATTTACATCAATAAAATTATCTTATAAAATAGTCTGATGTTTCTTCAAAAACCTAATTAAGTTCTTTCCACAGTCATATTTCTTCTCTTCTAACGAAATCAAAATCGAAATAGGTAAATTATTTTTATTCCGCTCTTCTTCTAGTAGTCGAATATCTCGTTTCCATTTAAAATGATTTCTTGTAGTTGAATAGATTTTAATTGGTGAGATGGTTTCGTAGAAAAAACATTCTCTATCTATAACCATATAGAGGTCCGAGACTTTATATGCTTTTAAAATTTCATGAACTGTTCTCTTATAGAAAAATTTATTTTCTCTTTCTAAATCCAATTCATTTTTTAAATTTAATGATGGATTTAATAATGAAATACTTCTAACTTTACCTTTTAAATAACCAAGTAATTTACATACGACTAATGCGCCTGTACCTTCCCCAATTATATGAATAAATGGATTCAATATTTCTTTTCTTAAAACTGAATGGTATAAGCTTTCGGCCAATTCGACAGCATCATCGGAACCCCAATTTTTTCCATACAAATTTGAAGTGAACACTGTATACCCTTCATCTGTTAATGTTGATAATAACTTCTTTTTATCAAAATGCTGCAATAAGCAACTGTGACTACTATCCACATAGTGCGTATTCCCACCGATATAGAGAACTCCGAAACCATTCGGTCTAATAGGTAGATGAATAACTGCATATTGATCTTCTTGTTTAAAAAATCTCTCAGTTACAGGCATTCCTATCACCTTATTATTAATGTATTATTTTTGGGGAATTATAAAATAGGCATAAAAATATCCCTAAGTTATTTTTTTAATTAAAACTTTTTAATTATAACTTCAATTATCAATTTTCTAGGTATATAATATGATAAGAACCAACTAGATAGGAGTGATTAAAGTGCGTTTTATTATGACATTGTTCTGGAGCTTTATTTTATGCCAAATGGGAGCTTATGTTTTAAGTTCAATGACTGGCGGAGAATATAATTTCACTACTGCTTCAATTATGGCTGTTGTATTATCAGTAGCGATTTCAGTTATTAGCGAAGCATTAATTCCAAATGAACCTGTTGCAAAACACCACTAAAATCTATATATAACATATGTTGTAGCACCCAAAAATGTTCAACTTGGTACATACATATGCCACCATTTATGGTTATAGATTATTAATAGAATCCAAAAATCCCGACTACTTTTTTTGAAATTTTGGATGTTGTGAACTAAAAAAAAGCGCATCGATCGAATAATCGAAAGCGCTTTTTTATTACCTTTTTTAACACATTACTTACTAAATTATTTAAATTTTGATTTGTATGTCCATTTTCTATTATGGTTTTGTGTATCAGGAAAAACTTCTCCGGCTTGAAGTTTAATTTGCTTAGGTCGATTTACGTTGCTTCCAGTTTCACCGATTTCTACATATATCCCATTATTCGGTGCTTTATCGCCTGGTCGAAATTGATGCGCTTGTCCCATGATCCATTCCTCCTTTTATTTAGGTTCTTATTGTTCCTCTAAAATAAAAGTTATTTCTTTTAAAAAGATGGTATCATTAGTAAATATTGGCGTAAAATCCAATTATATTTTTTCTTTAATAGATCAAAATTAAAAAATAAAAAGGTGATGAATATGAAAACAAAACACTTAATTGCACTCGACTTAGACGGCACCTTACTAACGGATGAAAAAACAATATCCGAACGAACTTTAAAAGCGATTCAAAAGTTGAAAAATGCAGGTCATGAAGTATGCATTTCAACAGGAAGACCTTATAGAGCAAGTAAAATGTATTACGAACAATTGAATCTTACAACTCCAATTGTAAATTTTAACGGTGCTTATGTTCATCACCCATTAGATCATTCATGGGGAGTTTTTCACGAATCTCTACCATTAGACGTTGCAAAAGAAGTTATAAATTCTTGTAAAGAGTATGAATTAAAAAATATGTACGCTGAAGTAATGGATGATGTTTATGCACATAAACATGAAGAGGAAATCATCCCACTTTTCCATTATTTAAAAGAAGATATTATTCACGGCGATTTAGTTAAAAATCTTATACATGCACCAACTTGCCTTTTAATTGATAGTGAAGAGCATCATGTCGCAAGCATTCGTAACCATTTATCGGATGTACATGCTGAAGTAATTGATCATCGTCGCTGGGCTGCGCCACATCATATTATAGAAATTGTTAAAGCTGGTATGAATAAAGCGATTGGCTTGCAAAAAGTAGCCTCATATTACAATATTCCCCGAAAAAATATTATTGCTTTTGGCGATGAAGATAACGATTTAGAAATGATTGAATATGCTGGACATGGGGTAGCTATGGAAAATGCTATACAACAATTAAAAAACTTAGCAAAACACACAACCCTCTCTAATCAAAATGATGGAATCGCTATTTTCTTGGAAGATTTTTTTAATTTAAAATCATAACAGAACTTAATAAGTAATTAATAACAATATCAGTAATATTAACCAATCATATTAATTTACAATTTGTGCAACCTATTAAGGACTTCAACAAAAGGATTATCTAATTTTTGATATCGATCAATTACTATTGGAAGTTCTTAATGAAGTCACAAAAAAAAGCTTTCCTATTTTGGAGGGATTTCTCATGGGCAAAAGTAATAAGTCTAAGCGCTTTATTCAACAAAGTTCTGATTCTGTTACAAAATACTCTGAAAAGTTCCCTTATCACTTCACATTAGCTGAAGCTGAAGAGCGAAAAGCGAATAATAGTCAAAGCTTCAATGCGTAAGCATTAAAATAGAAACAACCGTGGACTATTCCATGGTTGTTTTCTATTTTCTTTTCGACCTTTACCGCTGCTCTATTTAAATTGTTGCAATGTAATTGACATTGATTTTGAAATTTGATCATCATTGCCTTTTTCGTAAATCTCAAGTATAACAGTACCATTAGAAGGTAAATCCTCTTTTGGAATATTTACATTAAAATCAATTAAATTGACTGTACCAGATTTCATTTTAATTGGTAGCTTTGTTTCATCAATTAAATTATTATGTCCATCCTCAACTGAGTAATAAATTGTATCCTCGTCTGATAGATACATCCCTTTAACAGCATATTGACCATTTTTGCCACTTACAATAATCTTCGAGTCATCTTCGTTCACAGCTGAACTTTGATGATAAGAAAAAGTTTGTGAAACAGGTTTAATTCCACCATTCAGATCCTCATCATTAACTTTTGTTGAAACAAAATTTGCGATTATCTCGTAATTACCATACGGAAGTTTATTATGAACGAAATTTACTTTCTCTTCCCAAACCTGTGTCTTACCTTCTGGAATAGTTATATTAGTAAGCACTTGAGCATACATCATATCTTTTGAAGATTGATAAACAACTTGCCCACTTTCATCTTTAATTGTAAAATCGACTATTTGTGATGATGAAAATGAAAAATTTGCAGGGATTGTATTCCCGTTGTGAAGTGAGTATTTCATTGTAACTTGTCCATTAGCTTCAGTAACTTCTAGCTTTGGTGAAAATTTTTCCACATCTATACTATTATTTTGAGTTACTGTTTCTTTTGTACTTGATGCTGGTTTTACTTCCTTTTCACTATTTGCACCACATGCCGAAAGAAGCAGTGTACAAGCTAAGAAGAGAATCGCTCCCTTTTTCAAAATAATCCCCACCTTTTTAAGATCCTTTTGCTAAATTATACCAAACAATCTAGAAAATTTTTTTAACAATTAAGTGAAATCTTTTAATTAAATCTCGTTCAGCCACAAAATAAAACTCCTACTAATGCCACTGAAAGTATTTCCATTCATATTCCATGTCCTACTACCATGTCCTCTATAAAAACTACTCTGATTACATTAATGTAGATTAGGGAGTAAAAAAATAAAAAATGGGTTATGTAATCCTTTTTCTAGGAGGAATAAAATGAATAAAGAAGTCATTCCAGTAAAAGAAATCACAAATTTCAAATCACGTTCAGACGAATTTTTTCCAATTGAATGGTATAAGGAGATGCTACAACATCATCCAATTTATTATCATGAAAGTACAAAAACTTGGAATTTATTTAAATATGAGCATGTAAAACAAGTGTTAAGTAACTATGAATTCTTTTCAAGTGAAGGTACTCGAACGACTATTTTTGTCGGGGCTAAAAACAAACAAGAACAATCTTCAATAACAAACATTACAAATATAGATCCTCCCCACCATAGAAAGAGCCGCTCTTTATTAGCAGCAGCTTTCACTCCCCGCAGTTTAAAAGCCTGGGAACCGCGTATTCAACAGATCGCAACCGAACTTGTAAATGATATTCAAGAAAACTCTATTGTAAATATTGTTGAAGCTCTTGCATCCCCATTACCGAGTCTAGTTATCGCTGATTTATTTGGGGTACCAATTCAAGATCGATATCAGTTTAAAAAATGGGTAGATATCCTTTTCCAACCATATGACAAAGAAAGACTTGAGGAAATTGAGTTACAAAAACAACAGGCTGCAAAAGAATATTTCCAATTTCTATACCCAATTGTCGTTCAAAAAAGAGCGAATCTTTCTGATGATATTATCTCAGACTTACTCCAAGCTGAGGTTGATGGTGAAAAATTTACAGATGACGAAATTGTCCAGGTTACAATGTTACTTTTAGGTGCAGGAGTTGAAACAACAAGCCATGCGATAGCGAATACTTTTTATTCATTGCTTTATGATGATGAGTTATTATACAAAGAGCTAAGAAGTAATATGGAATTAGTACCAAACGCAGTCGAAGAAATGCTACGATATCGCTTCCATATGTCTAGAAGAGATCGCACAGTCAAACAGGACAATAATTTACTAGGTATAGATTTAAAAAAAGGAGATGTTGTTATAGCTTGGATGAGTGCATGCAATATGGACGAGAGTATGTTTGAAGACCCTTTCTCTATACATATTCATCGTTCAAACAATAAAAAACATTTAA
Source organism: Gottfriedia sp. NPDC056225 (assembly GCF_042267765.1). Classification (NCBI taxonomy): domain Bacteria; kingdom Bacillati; phylum Bacillota; class Bacilli; order Caryophanales; family Bacillaceae; genus Gottfriedia; species Gottfriedia sp. NPDC056225. The sequence continues at coordinate 112,049 of NZ_JBHJTJ010000008.1, forward strand.
CTTTCGGAAATGGTCCTCATTTTTGTTTAGGTGCACCTCTTGCGCGATTGGAAATGAAAATTGCATTAGAAGTCTTCTTAACAAAATTTTCTCGTATTGAACCTGTGGAAGGGTTTGAATTAGAAAACAATTTAACTGCTTCAGCTACCGGGCAGTCTTTAACTTCTCTACCAATGCAAGTCTTTAAATAAGAAGTTAAAATCTAAAAGAGAAAAGAGATATAAAAAATGACTAGCAAATTTAACTTTTGCTAGTCATAACATTCTTATTTAAATCTTTCTAAATTCCCCAAGCACATCAACAGTTTGTACTACGTTTGTAAAAGCTTTTGGGTCTACCTTTTTTATAATACGTTCTAAATCGTATAATTCGTAACGAGATAAAACAATCATTAATATATCTTTATCTTGTTTCGTAAACGCCCCAGTAGCGTTCATTTGCGTAATTCCACGAACAAGTTTCGCATGAATTTCTTTTCTTAGTTCTTCACCTTTAGTTGTAATAATCATTGCCGTTAGCTTAACATGACTCGTATGAACACTATCTATTACACGTGTAGTAACATATAAGTTGATTAAAGTATAAAGAGCTTTTTCCATTCCATATAGCTGACCAGCAGTAATAATAATGATTGCATTAAACAAGAAGAAATACGTTCCTACTGGTTTACCTTTTGATTTCGAAAGAACTAAGGCAATTATATCTAGCCCACCAGTAGAGCCACCAAATTTTAATGTAATACCGATTCCAATCGCAGCAATTAAACCACCGAACACGGCATTAAGTAAAATATCACTAGAAAAAAGATGTTTAACAGGTAATATTTCTAAAAATAATGTCATAACACCTACACTAAAGAAACTGAAATAAGTAAATGAACGACCAACTTTTTTCCAAGCTAAAACGATAACTGGAATGTTTAATAACGCCAATAAGATCCCCGTTGTTACTGTAAACGGCGTGTAGTCAGTAATAATATTTGAAAGCAATTGCGCAAGTCCCGCAAACCCACTTGAATAAACATTAGCAGGAATTAAAAAACAATTCATTGCAAATGCATTTAAGAAACCACCGACCATTACTACGACTAACTTAAATAAAAGCTCTTTATTTCTTGCCACCAACTCTGTTTCCTCCTAAAAACAAAATAACTAATCTCTCTATATAAAAAAGTTGAAACCATAAAATAATACCTTACTTACATTTACATTGTCAGACTGTTAAAAACGTACGATCATACATAATTCAAATGATATGGGCAAACCTAACATTATCATTTATAAAAGGAGATTCGATATGCCACATACTAGTGATAATGACAAAAAAGCAAAAGATAATAACGCAATAAGAGAAAAGAAAAATGCTCAAGAAAGAAAAAATGCACAAGCTGGTAAGAAATCTTTTTCTAAAAGTGTCGATCATCTTTAATTTTAATTCCTAATTTAATCAGTTTAAAAAACATCATTTTCAACGTAGAATTTCATCCAATAGTTTAAGTATATTTATTTATTTCTGAAAGACAATAAGAACTTTAAAAACTAGAAAAAGCCTTATTATTGATAAGATTCAAAAAATAAAACTGTTCAACTTTACGAGTCAATTTTGTAAGGTTGAACAGTTTTTTTAACTATTTATTTCAAGAATTTAGACAACTTTCCAACTCTTACTTCTCACCTCTAAAACTTCCTAAATTCTCCAAACACATCAATCGTTTGAACAATATTTGTAAACGCCTTTTCATCAACTGACTTAATAACTTTTGATAAATGATATAGTTCATATCGTGATAATACCATCATTAATATTTGTTTATCTTGATTCGTAAATGCACCTTTTGCATTAATCGCCGTAATCCCACGAACTAGTTTTGAATGAATCACTTTACGTAATTCATCACCTTTCGTTGTAACAATAAAAGCAGTCACCTTTATATGACTAGTATGAATCGCATCAATGAACCTAGATGTTACATATAAATTTATAAGTGTATACAGAGCCTTTTCCATCCCATAAATATAACCGGCCGTTAAAATAATTAACGCATTAAACAAAAAGAAATATGTACCAACCGGTTTTCCTTTCGAACGCGATAACACTAGCGCAACAATATCTAAACCACCAGTTGATGCACCGAATTTTAATGTATATCCAATCCCAACAGCAACGATTAAACCTCCAAAAACTGAGTTTAGTAAAATGTCATTTGAAAATAAAGGTGTTACTGGTATAATCTCTAAAAATAAAGTTGTAATACCAACGCTTAAAATCGTGAAGTACGTAAAGGATGGACCTATTTTTTTCCATGCTAAAATGATTACAGGAATATTTAATATCGCAAGTAACATACCAGTAGAAGCCGATAAAGAAGTAAAGTCATTCAATAAATTTGAAAGTAATTGAGCAAGCCCCGAAAAACCACTTGAATAAACACTTACAGGGATTAAAAAACAATTCATAGCAAACGCATTCATTAATGCCCCAAATATTACAACAAGAACTTTTATAAACAATTCCTTTTTGTCACTCACTTATAAGTTGCCTCCTAATTATTCATAAACTTAGTATGCCTGTAAGTTGTAAAATAATAGCAAAAAACAACTTCAATTAAAGAAGTAGGTTTTCACGCTGTTGAGAACTAATCTTCTCAATCATATACAAATTCCCGTAAAGGAAGCCCTTTGATGTTGATTTCCAAGCAAATAAGTCTACAATAAAAAACTATTTTAATATCCTTTACTTAGAGAAGAATAACAATTGTTAATCCGTTTGGTCTTCAATGAAGATCGAAAAGCAACTATTAATGTCTTTATCCCACTTCCACTGTTAATTAAGCCACTTTCCCTAGTATTCAAGCTATGTTCAAAAAAGACTCCGTTCATGTTTTCATAACAAAAAACCACTTCTCTTATTGAAGTGGTTTAAATATTATTATTGCTCTTTTTTCTCAAAAAGTTCTTTTGCGTATGTCCAGCCGTCTTCTTGATAGATTTTATTTTCTTTTAATAATCTACCCATTGCTCGTTTAAAAGCAGCTTTGCTAAGTTTAAATCGCGCTTTTATATCCTCTGCATCACTTTTATCCCAGTACGGCATTGCCCCACCGCGACTCATCATATATTCATAAATTTCATTTGCCTCAAGATCTAAACCTTCATGAGCCCTAGGTAATAGCGAAACGTTAGTGCTACCATCTTCTTTGACATCGATAATGCGTCCGCTAACTCTTTCACCAATACGTGGCTCAGTTTTTCTTTGAGATTCATGGATAAAACCGATAAATCGTTCATCCGTTAAAATATATGACCCTACTCGTAATGTACGATAGATTATACCTGAAACATTTTTATTAAGCATACTAGGTTCAGCTTGTACTGAGAACTCTTTCATAACAGGTTCAGTTGCAAGTTTAATTAATAATCTACCTTGATTTGTTTGCTTTAACGTACAAAAAATTTCATCACCTTCTTCAGGCCATACTTCTTGAAGAGGTGGAAGGTCACCTTTTTCTAATAGGATATCTTTTGAAATACCGATGTTTACAAAAACACCTACTCCATCAAGTTTATCTACTACTTTAGCAAATCCATAACCTTCAGTCGTAATAAAAGGCATTTCCATTGTTGCAGATAATCTTCCTTTAGAATCATGATATAAGAAAACAGTTACTTCTTGATCTATTTCAATTTCACCTGATGCTTCGTTATTATGTAAAAACACTTCTTCTTGACCTTGGGCAAGCATATACCCTATTTCAGTTACTCGACTGCACTCTAAAGTGACAATCTCTCCTGCTTGTAAACTCATTCTTTGTTACATCCTCTCTAAACTTCCAAACTAAAAATTATTATATCATGCATAATGAAAGTTTGTTACTTCGTCTATCATACACTATAATACAAGTATTAACGAATTGGAGGGATTCTATCTATGTCAAAGGAAAGTTCATTTGATATTGTTTCAAAAGTAGACTTACCAGAAGTCTCAAATGCGATTCAACTCGCTAATAAGGAAATCGCAACTCGCTATGATTTCAAAGGAAGCAAAAGCTCAATTTCATTAGAAAAAGAAGAACTAGTCTTAATTTCTGATGATGATTATAAATTAGAGCAATTAAAAGATGTATTAATTAGCAAATTAATTAAACGTAATGTACCGATCAAAAACCTAGATTATAGTAAAGTTGAAGGTGCTTCAGGCGGTACAGTTAGACAAAGAGCTAAATTAGTTCAAGGTATTGATAAAGATAACGCTAAAAAAATTAATACAATTATTAAAAATAGTGGACTAAAAGTTAAATCACAAATTCAAGACGATCAAATCCGTGTAACTGCAAAAAGTAGAGATGATCTACAATCAATCATCGCTGCTGTAAAATCTGCGGACTTATCAGTTGATGTTCAATTCTTGAACTACCGATAATGAATACATAAAAAAAGAGGATGAAATTGAATTCATCCTCTTTTTCATGCGGGAAAATTTCCTCTTTTACCCTTAACTACTCACCAATGTTAATCGTTCATTCTTTGCACAAGTATCACGGATGATTAGTTTATAAGGAACGATAATACTTTTTTCAGTACCGTCTGGTTCTTCAATCTTTGAGATAACATTTTTGGCCGCTTCGTTACCTAGTTGATAAATGTTAATATCAACAGATGTTAAAGGTGGATTTGCTAATTCTGCAAAGATGGCATTATTAAAACTAATCATTGAAATATTATTTGGAACTGAAATATTATATTCATTTAATACACTTATAATCCCTAATGCTAATACATCGTCTGTGACTACAATTGCAGTAGGAAGTTCTTGCATGTCTAGTAATTGGTTTACTGCTTTTCTTCCACCATCTCTTGTAAATGAAGTAAAGATTATTGCTTCATCATTTACTTGTAGCCCATTTAATTTCATTGAATCTTGGAAGCCACGTAAACGATTTTGGGTTACTAGTAGGCTACTTTCTCCTCCAATAAAAGCAATTTGTCGATGTCCAAGATCAATTAAGTAATTGGTAACATCTCTAGCAGCTGAGTAGTTATCATTATCAATATACGTAATATCATCCATTGAATGGTCTGGCTTACCAACTAGTACGAAAGGAAAGTTATTTTCGTTTAAATAATCAATGATTTTATCATTTTCCTTAGAATACAGCAGAATAATCGCATCAACTCTTCTACCTCTAATCGTTCTTATCACAGATTGTTCGACTTCATCATCATTATTTCCTGTAATAAAGTAAAGAGAATATTCTTTTTGGTTTGAGTAAGCAGTCACACCTCTAATTACTTCTGCAAAAAATGGATTATGAAATGATGTATCAAGTGCAGGTGGTAAAACTAAACCGATTGATTTCGTAGATCGATTAGCCAATGACCTAGCATTTAAATTCGGATGATAATTTAACTCGTCCATAACTTTTCTAACTTTTCTTTTTGTCTTTTCACTAATTCTTGGGCTGTTTGAGATAACTCGAGACACCGTTGAAGGTGCTACATTCGCTTTCTTCGCAACATCCTTAATTGTTATAGTCATTTTAATTCCCCTTATTCACGAATGAATGTAAACGTTATCATTTTTTCTTTAGATGCTATTTAATAAAATCCACGTCTTGCCAACTCTAAATTTCGATGCCTCGTTCATAACCAGATGGTGGATTATCAATATTGTTTGATGATTAGAATACTTCACATAACCGTTTCAAGTATTCTAATCACATCAAACTAGTTTCTATCCTTATTGTTTATTACGTCTTCTTGCTAACCACAAAAAGATGATAAATGCTACAAAAATCGATGGAATTGCAATGATTATGCCAATGTTTAAGCCTGTTTTTGGAGCAACTGCGTAAACATTTGATGATTCCCTTTTCAGAACAATATCAAACCCTTTTTTATTCGGGCGAACTAGGTCATCCGCTAAAAGACCTCTTAGTTCATCTGATTTCTTAACGACGTCAAAATTCAAATGAACCTTTTGGTCAAGTGAAGTATTATTAATTGCAATGATTGTCGTTTCATCTTTATCATGTCGCTTAAATAAAGTCATACCTTTCGAATCATAAAGAACTTCAAAATTCCCATTAGTAAGTGAAGGTAAAGTTCTTCTTAATTCTGTCAGTTTTTTTATATAATCCGAAAAATCTTGATCCGTACGGAAGTCCATTCCTTTTCGATTATCCGGTATATTTCCACCATTTAATGCAATTTCAGTACCGTAATAAGTTAATGGGATACCTGGTGATGTAAATAAATAAGTAAGTGCTAACTTTAATCTTGACGGTGGGTACTGACCCTTTGATAGTGCAATTGAAACAAAACGCTTAGTCATTTCATCGTCTACATAGTTAATCATTAATGTAGATCCAAGCTGTTTAGTTAAATCTTTTTGTTGCTTCATTATTTCTGTTAATGATTGATTTTGTGAAGAAAAAGTATTAGCTAAATCGCCTACTAAATCAACGTTATAAATTCCATTAAAGTCTAAATTCTCGTATTTACTATAATTCATTTCACTTGATTCATTTAAGTCAGCAAGTAAAATAAAATTTGGATTTTTCTTTTTTAATTCTTGATTAAATGTTTTCCAAAAAGAAACAGGCACATTATTTACTTCCTGTAAATTATAGCCATCAAAGCTAGCCTGATCCATCCAGTACTTACCAGCATCAATTAAGTAATTCGCTACATCAGCATTTTCTTGATTAAAGTCAGGAAGTCCGTTTATCCATTTCTTTTCTGAACTTGTACTGTTTTCTGGATTGAACCAATTCGCATTTTTAGCTAATTCACTATTAGGTGAAACATTATTAGCAACAAAATCAATAAAAACTTTAATTTTACGTTTATGCGCTTCTTTCACTAACTTTTTTAAGTCTTCAATTGTTCCAAACCTTGGGTCCATCTTTTTAAAATCTACGACTGAATATCCATCGTATGAATTTTCATCGCTTTTAAAAATAGGTGATATTGAAATAGCTGTATAGCCAAAATCCTTTAGATAATCTAATTTTTGTGTAATTCCGTCTAAATCACCACCCTGAGATTTTGTTAAATCTTTCGGGTCAGTATTTTTATTATTTCTAGGATTACCATCAAAAAAACGATCAATTAAAATTCGGTAAATCATTTCTTTTTTTAGATCTGTTGTATTTTTCTCTGCAAAACTAATACTTGGTAATGTACTTAAAAATAATACAGACACAAGTATTATAAAACCAAATCGCCTCATTTTTTCTCCCCCTGCAAGTCAATCGCATGTACAAAATTCACTCTCTAACTATTGTGCAAAATATTACAATGAAATTCAAATGTTATATTGATTTCATAAAACGGAAGCGATTGCACACACTATTTAATTATACTGTTAGCAAATTAGATAGCAAGTTAATCCTTTCATTAATTCCTTTTAGTTAAACCATTAATAAAATTTAAAGGGGAGAATCATGCAAATTGAATCAATCTATCATCAACCGTATGATCAATATGCTTTTTCAATTGATGATAAAACCTATCGTATAAGAATTCGAACAAAAAAAGGAGATTGCAAAGAAGTTAGTTTCTATTACGGAGATCCTTTCAAATTTAATGACTCGGGCTGGCAAATAGAATCGGTTCTCTCAATGTATCTTGCGTTTTCTACTGAATTTTTTGATTACTGGGAAATAAACGTTATTCCTCCGAATAAAAGAATGAAATATATTTTTCATTTAAGAAACGACCAAAATTCTATTTATTATGGTGAAAGTGGATTCTCAAATCAATTTAATCAAAATGATCAATCGAATTGTTTTACTTTAGCATTTCTCCACAAAAATAATTTAATTTCGCCCCCAAAATGGGTAAATAAAACAATTTGGTATCAGATTTTCCCTGATCGATTCGCTAGTGGTAATAATAAGAATAATCCTATCGATTCAATTCCATGGGGCTCAACTTTACCAACTAGTTCAAGTTATTTCGGAGGGGATCTAGAAGGTATAATCCAAAAAATCGATTATCTTAAAAATTTAGGAATAAGCGGCATTTATTTAACACCTATCTTTGAGGCAAATTCAAATCATAAATATAATACGATTAATTACTTTCGAGTGGACCCTACATTCGGAGATGAAAAAATCTTAAAATTATTAATTAAAAAATGTCATGAAAATAATATAAAAGTTATGCTTGATGCAGTTTTTAATCATACAAGTGCATCATTCCCCCCTTTTCAAGATGCATTACAAAACGGAAAAAACTCTGCATTTTATGATTGGTTTCACTTTTATACCGAAAACAATCAACTCTCTTATGAAACCTTTTCTTTTGTTAAGGAGATGCCAAAGCTAAATACAGAAAATAAAGAAGTACAAAATTTCTTAATCGAAATAGGTTCTTATTGGATTAAGGAATTTAATATAGACGGCTGGCGTTTAGATGTAGCTAACGAGATTGATCATTATTTTTGGAAGCATTTTAATAAAAAAATGAAAGAAATAAAAAATGATTTGTTTATAGTAGGTGAGATTTGGCATCATGCAATGCCATGGCTAAGGGGTGATGAGTTCGATTCTGTTATGAATTACCCACTAATGAAATCACTATTTGCTTATTTTGGTTACCAAACAATCTCAACCACTAATTTTCAAAATTCAATCAATGATTTAATAGCCACATATCCATTAACTGTTATCAAAGCTTTATTCAATGTATTAGGTTCCCACGATACACCTAGAATCCTGACACAATGTAACCAAAACGAAAAAAGGGTTATTTTATTATATGTTTTTTTGTTTACATTCTTTGGAACGCCATGTATATACTACGGTGATGAAATTGGCCTACAAGGTGGCAATGATCCTGAATGCAGGAGCTGCATGCTTTGGGACCAATCTCAGTACAATTTAACGTTATTTGACTCAATAAAAAAATTAATTGCCTTACGAAATAAGTTCTCAGTATTAGCAAACGATGGGGAATTTAATTGGGTACAAACTGATCTTAGCGGTATCCTCATGTATGAACGTAAAAATGATCATTTTCATTTTTTAATCATAGCTAATAACTCAATTGAAAAACAGTCAGTTTCAATACCTATAAATTTGAAGGGTAAAAGAATAACAAATTTATGGAATGGACAACAATTCGCTACGGATTCTGATTCAATTGCGATCGACATTGCTGAAACTGATTTTTTAATTTTGCAATTTGAAGAAGTAGGTTCAATCATTTAATTAACACAGACTCATTCACTTGAGTCTGTATTTTTATTCATCACTTTACTAAATGTTAGATTTCCTTACATTTTTATAATTGTTAGCGTTTACATTAATTTTCAGATTATTTTTTTGTTATTTTCAAGAAATTATTATTGAATTTTGCATATATTCTGAATATGATAACTTATATAACATTTAATGTTATATAATCTAACATTATAGAAATGGGGAATGAAAATGAACAGTATTCAAGCTGCAGATAGTGTATTTCTTTTTATTTCAACTGTTTTAGTAATGATCATGACGCCTGGTCTAGCACTCTTTTATGGCGGGATGGTCAAAAGCAAAAATGTTTTAAGTACTACAATGCATAGCTATGCTGCTATGGCAATCGTATCAATCCAATGGGTTATAATAGGCTATTCTTTAGCATTCGGCCCCGATGTAAATCACTTAATCGGTAACTTTTCATGGGCAGCCTTAAAGGATGTTGGTTTTACTCCAAATGATAATTACAGCGCAACAGTCCCTCATAATCTTTTCATGATGTTCCAACTAATGTTTGCAATTTTAACTCCCGCTTTAATCTCAGGCGCATTTGCTGAGCGAATGAAATTTTCAGCATTTCTATTATTTACCCTTTTATGGACAACATTCGTTTATGACCCATTAGCTCACTGGGTTTGGGGTGTAGATGGTTGGCTTCGTAATTTAGGTGCTTTAGACTTCGCTGGTGGTACAGTTGTCCATATTTCCTCCGGTGTTTCAGGCTTAGTCCTTGCACTCCTTCTAGGTAAACGAAGAGATTTCGGTTCAACATCTCCACATCACTTACCATTAACTGTGTTAGGTGCTGGTCTCTTATGGTTTGGTTGGTTTGGATTTAACGTCGGCAGCGCTCTAACTTTAAACGATGTTGCATTAACAGCATTTATTAATACAAATACTGCAGCAGCCTCCGCATCAGTCGCTTGGGTGCTCGTTGAATGGTATGTAAATAAAAAACCTACAATGTTGGGCGGAGTCAGTGGAGCAGTAGCTGGCCTTGTCGCAATTACTCCAGCCTGTGGCTTTGTTACTCCACTCTCATCGATCGTCATTGGCTTTTTAGGTGGAGTCATATGCTTTTTAGCAGTAACATACTTAAAATACAAATTCGGATACGATGATGCGTTAGACGCATTCGGCTGCCACGGAATCGGTGGAACATGGGGCGCAATCGCCACAGGCTTATTTGCTACAAAATCTGTAAATAGCGCAGGAGCAAACGGAGTCTTTTATGGTGATTTATCATTACTTTGGAAACAACTACTCGCAATCGGAGCAACCTATCTATTTGCAGGAGTGATCACCTTTATCATCGTAAAAGTAATAAGCAAATTCATCCGTATTCGCGTCGACCAAGAAGAAGAAAACCTCGGTCTAGACTTATCAATACACGGCGAAAAAGCATACCACGACGCAAGCTTATAAGGAGGTATTAAAGTGACTGCTAAACTAACTAAAATCGAAATCATTACTCGACCAGATAAATTTGATGTTTTAAAAGATGCCCTCTCAAAAGTAGGGATTACAGGAATGACCGTTACAAACGTATTAGGATGTGGAATGCAATCAGGCTACACAGAAGTATATCGAGGTAAAAAACGAACAATAAATTTACACGAAAAAATTAAAGTCGAAATTGTTGTATGTGACGTACCCGTTCAAGCTGTAATCGATGAGGCGAAAAGAGTGTTAAAAACAGGAAAACCCGGTGATGGAAAAATATTTGTATACCCTATTGAAAATGCGATTAAAATTCGCACAGGGGAAGAAGGTAGAGACGCTTTACAGAATGATTATTAATTTTAAACCCTAGCCGTTTTGAGTGGCTAGGTTTTTTATTTTAATTTACTTTTGAGGTTAATAGGTAGCCGCTACATCCGTTCCTCTACGGACGTTTTAGTGCCCCAACCGGCTTATTTTTTAATGAAAATTAGCAATTATCCTTTTTCCATCTTTACTCACAATCCTACGATCTAATTTGCGATTCCACTTCTCCTCTAATTAAGCCCTTACCCAACTAAAAAAAGAGGTGAAAATCACCTCTTTTTTTACGCCTTTACATTAATATTGAATTTTTTAAACCAAACATGAATTTGATACAAATGAGCTAATAACTGCGGTCCAGACATTAATTGCCCATACCACGGAACTTGGAATGCTCTTCCTTCACTTTGAACTAGGCTATTTAATTGCTCCTTATCTAGAAATTCATAAAGAGCTGAGCTTTTGTCTTTTAATGCTTCTTTTAATTTTTGAACAACTAATTTTGTATAGACTGGATTGTGCGTTTTTGGATACGGACTTTTTTTACGGTATAAAATTTCATCTGGTAACAGACCTTCAAGTGACTTCCTTAAGATGCCTTTTTCACGATTGCCATACATTTTGAGCTCCCAAGGGATGTTCCAAACATATTCAACAAGTCGATGATCAGCAAATGGAACACGTACTTCAAGGCTTGCTCCCATACTCATTCGATCTTTACGATCTAAAAGTTGAGCCATAAACCATTGGCGATTTAAATAAAATAATTGTCTTCTTTTAGCTTCTAAAGGACTCTCTCCTTCGAGGATTGGCGTTTCTCTTACAGTTTCATTGTAGCGATCTTGAACGTAGTTGGCTAAATTCAGTTTCTTACTCCATTCGTCTTTTAATAGATTTTGACGAAGCTCTGTAGATCTCATCCACGGAAACGCTGGTCTATTTAAATCATCTTCTCGATGAAACCAAGGATAACCACCAAATATTTCGTCAGCACATTCTCCTGATAAACCTACTACAAAATTGTTTTTAATTTTTTGGCAAAACCATAGTAATGAAGAGTCGACATCTGCCATTCCCGGAAGATCACGACATTCTGTAGCTTCTTCTAAATATTGCACAAGTTCTTCGTTTGAAATGACGCATCTTTGATGATTTGTATTAAATGTTGAAGACATTAACTCAATCCATGGTGCATCTGAATTCGGTTGGAATACACTTGATGTAAAGTATTTGTCATTTTCTTCGTAGTCAATTGAATAGGTCGTTAATTGGCCTTTTCCTTCTTTAGCATAATGATTCGCAGCAATTGCTGTAATTGCACTTGAATCTACTCCTCCTGAGAGAAAAGTGCATAACGGTACATCAGAAACTAGTTGTCTTACGATTGCATCTTCTACGTAAAAACGCACTTTCTCAATCGTTTCATCAACAGAATCTGTATGAATATCACTTTTAACATCCCAATATTTCCATACTTTAAGTCCATTTCTAGAGAACGTCATTGCATGGCCACCACGAAGCTCTTTTATGCCATCAAAAACGCCATTTCCAGGGGTACGAGATGGTCCAAGACCAAAAACCTCTGAAAGCCCTTCTTCAGTTAATTCCGCTTTTACTTCTGGATTAGCTAATATCGCCTTTACTTCTGAAGCAAATAATAATCTTTTGTAATCTTCTTTATAAAATAGCGGTTTTACGCCTAAACGGTCCCTTGCTATGAATAAGCTTTCTTTTTCTTCATCCCAGATTGCAAATGCAAATATTCCATTAAATTTGTCTACACAAGCTTCCTTCCACTCTATATAACTAGTAAGAAGGACTTCAGTATCTGAATGACCTTGAAATGTATAACCCCTCTTTAAGAGTTCCCTTCTTAGATCCTCAGTGTTATACAGCTCACCATTGTAGCAAAGTGTATACGTAACATTTCCACTTGCTTTACGCATCGGTTGTTTCCCACCAACCGGATCAACTACTACTAATCTTTTATGGCCAAAGCTACAATGATTTGTGGACCAAATATTCGTATCATCTGGACCTCGTTTCGATAATGTTTCAGCCATCTTTTTTGTAGTATTGGTTACCTTTGATAAATCTTTTTGAAAATCTGCCCACCCAGTTATACCGCACATGCTTTTTTCTCCTTTCTGGGCTATTTCCCTATAAAACTAAAGTTAATTCTATATCGTATTAATGCTTTTAAAAATAGGTGCGTCAATCTATAAAAAAAGTTGATAACTTATCATTATTTGTCCATACGTTTTTTCAATTTTTGCATAGTTATAAAATAGTTAAGTTATGTCAATAAATGAAAAAAGTAGCAGCTTTATTAAAATTGAAATAAACGCAGCTATTATTGTTAATAAATCCTAATATCGGTCGGAAAATAGAGTTAACTTTTATCCATTTAAAACAATATTCGAGATTTTAAAAAAGGTTCGAATGAAAAAAGGTTCCTATTATTAATACTTTATTTTATGTATCAATAAAATGTCCGAATCACTACTTCTCATCGAACTTATGTAAATTAATAAATGAACAGCAGAACGCTTGTAACTGGAGGTTACTTAATGCAATTTAAGCAACGATCTCAATTATTTCAAAAGCAACCTCGCGCTTTCACTATTGGAGCAATTGAAGAAATAAATGATGAATGGGTCTTTTTCGATGATGAAACTGATGAGGCGTTTTTACTTGAGGATCTCATCGATGAAGAGTTCGAAGTTTCTATAAATGAAGAATGGATTCCTGCTTCTTTAAAGAATGGAAATTTTCTAATTCAATATCCCAAAAAGAAAAAATTACAAAATGGTGATATCCTTCGTATTCAACGAAAACTTTTATATAGCTTCGATACACTATTAAAAAATTTGAGTGATGAATCGTTTTATACTTTAGCTTACTTGCTAAATACTCATAATTTTTCTTTATACGATTGTCTATACTGTCATAATTTTCTATCATTCCAACCAGAAAATTCCCCTTCTGATGGAGTAAATTTCATTGTGTTTGATAACGGAGAATTAGTTTGTTCAGTATATCACCAATTCAGGTTATCATCTGAAGAACAAAACCATAGATTTGAATTGACGAAAGCAACAGGAAACCGTTATCTATTAACACAGCTTTCTTAAAAAATAAAAAAACTGCCACAATTAATATTGTGACAGTTTTTTATTATGCAAAGAAGTGAAAACCTTGAGGTAATCTAAATCCTAAATATAATAAACCTAAAATAATTACTGTAAAAATAGTTGCAGGAACAACCATTTTACGATGTTTCTTAGAAGACACAGTGAAGTATTCAAATACTCCTAACATAATAATGCCAAGTGTCATTTTGATGTTGTAAAGCATCATCATATCTGACGGCATATTTCCTTTATTAGGAATGTGAATAAATAAATACAGTCCAGTTCCTAAAATAACGAAATATAAAAGACGTAAAATCATGTGAGCAACTTTAACATTCCAACCATTTTTGTAACCGTGCCCAACAATTAAAGCTAAAATAATAGCGACTACCCACGATGTAATATGTAAGTGAATCATTTCATTTCCTCCCAAATATATATTCTAAATAATCATAACATAAGACTATAAATAAGGAAAAATTAAGATGAATCGGAAAGTGTAAAGATTTAAAAAAATTCACAAATTGTTCAAAAAATACGGTGTGATTTTCTACCCATCAACCGTTAAAACTCACAGGACAAAATACTCATTTTTAAAATTTATAAATTATATTAATCTAGGATTGTAATCTACTGTCGAAAATAAATTCAATATTTTCTATAGGACCTTACGTTTCGACAGTCCGTATAGTTTATCCTACAAAAACCTATTAATTTCCACTATCCATTGATTGAATGCAGATGAATATTGTTGTATTTTGTAAGTTTTACACTTCTTTTAGCGAATGTCTTCTCATATGGAAATGATTTTGTATAATAGCATTACATACATCGTGAGACCTAGACATAATTCCCTATTCTTGAACAAAGTTGGTGACTAAATTGCTGCTTCATGTTATAGAGAAAAAACGGGCCCGAATGGTATATTATGCGGGACGATATGGCTTTACGAACAAGAAAACAGTTTTATGTAGCCAAGAGTTGGACAGGCTCATGAATATGATATCGACCTTTTCCTCTTCAAAAAAGAGAGCTTAATAACTAGTTGCGATTAGTTCATTCTAATTGCGACTAGTATTTTTTTATCTCCATTTAATAAGATCTTTCTATTTTACTATTCTTCACTTTCCTTCATTTAAAATTAATACTTCTTAACAATAAGTAGTCTACAATCACGTTTTAGGTTAAATGGCCATATAATACATAATCATAAAAAGAACAAAGGGTGTACAGTCATGCCTGCTTATGTTGGAGTAATAAATATTGTCAGTATCGGTAGTAGTGGCGTAGTTAACATAGGTGACGCGTATAATATAACACCTAAAAGTAATGCACAAACATATGCCGGTGCTGGTTCGTTTAATACGGGTGATAATGTAACAGTTTATAATAATAAAAGTATTTCGAACGTATACGACCAAGATCAAGTGGATCAGCCAATGGTTGGCAACATGTAAAGGAGGATGTCGTTTGAATATATATATACATCAAACAATTATTATTAATCAGCTGAAAACTGGTGGGATTGTAAACTCATCTGTTTTTCAAATTGGTACAACAGGAAATATAAATGCAAAAACAATAACGAATAATACTGGAGATTATTTAGAACCAGCACCACCAATTACTGAACCAGGTCAAATCGTTCAAACTTCGCAAGAGACATAAATTTATTCCTGCAGCAAATTGAAAGCGAGGGAATTCTATGAATCAACTAGAATTAAGGCAGACTCAGATTGAGCAACTACTATATGAACAGTCTCAAATGATTGAACAATTAAAAAGTAGAATTGCTCAACTTGAAGCCACTGTTGTTGAACTTTCTCAAAGACCTGAGACAAAAATTGATAAAATTGAATATAAATTCGACCAGTTAAAAGTAGAGAATTTAAATGGTACATTAACAATTGGACTGAATCCACTTCAATCTCCAACTTTCGATGATTTAACAGTTGAGAACCAACAAATAGATATTAAACCAGACAACAATATAAAAGCATTGAAAGCATATATTGAAGACCGAATTCATTTCCATTTGAAGGAAGAAGCTTTAGAAACAATTCTTCAATTAGAATCCGAACTAAGAGTTGCAGTAGATGAATATTATCGTCAAATGATGATCGATGATATTCGAAATCAAATGGATATTCGAATTCCTTATTATATCGACTTATATAAAAATAAACCTGAATTCAATGATAATCCTCTTCGTTATTCCGAAGAGGTCGTATTACACATGTTAAGAGATATCCGAACAGCATACAGTGCTTTCCTTCAAAACTTACCACATAATATTGGAAAGGAGAATAAAGGATGATTTTAAATGTAACAAATTGCAATTTACAAGTAGAGGATATTAAGTTTACAGCCATTTCTTCGTCTTCATTATTTTTGATTGGAGATGCTCATAACATTTCACTTTCTTCTATATTTGACACACCACCAGAATCGTTAATTATTGGACCATTTGTACCTTTATCTGTAAGCTAATGTTTCAAATTGATCCAAGGATTCGTTTAGCTGCTGTACAAAGATACGATGTAAATACAGTCCTATTTTCAAGTATTTTACAGTTTGGTGATGTATTTTCAATAAATGCAGAGTCAAACGCTCTTGCTTTACAAGAAGAAGGGAACATATTAGCTGATCCAAACAAAGATATTTTTGAAATTTATCCTATTTTTAAAGTAATTCCAAAACATCTTCCATATGTTCCTAATGTGGAATTAAATCGAGTAAATCTTAACCCTACTATACAGGTTGGTTCAATTAATTATAATGGTATAAGTTCCTCTAGCGCTTCCATTATTGGTTCAGTTCATAACGCTACAATGTTAGCCCGTGTTCATCAAATACGACATTTCACTTCATCACCTACCATACACTACCAAACGCCAACACACACTCAAGGTCAACCTACTTTTTCTCAACTTTTCCAACCACTCATGACACAACCAATGCAACCATATGAATCAGAAGTTCTTGTTCAACCAACTGTTCCAGTTACACCGGCAGTAACAGCACACACCGTAGTACCAGTCGCACCTGTAGTTCCGGTAGTACACACCGTTGTCCCAATCGTTCCTTCTGTACCCGCAGTACCAGCTCGATTAAAAGAACCAACCGAACCAAAATTAACAGATTAAGAAAGGAGAATACTTCATGCCAACATTTCTTGGTGCAATTGTTATCACAAGCAACGAAGGGAATATAAATACGGGAGATCTTAATAATATCTCTCCAAAAACTCAAACAAAATCATATTTCGGATCCGGTTCAGGTAATACTGGGTTTATCCCTGCAACAATTAGCGGCGCAAGTGCCACTAATACATTAGATGCTGATTTAGTTGATCAAAATGAAATAGCAACTTTATAATTTCTTCTTCGATAAAAGGCGATGCAAATTAGCATCGCTTTTTCTTTGTGTTGAAATGACCCCTTATGAGTTACATATTTTCATTATCTTGCTCTTTTCCTTACTCATGAGCCCTCAGTGAACCCTTTACGAGCAAGTTATGACCAGCTTCATGTTTATTTGTACTCACGATTCTATTTTATTAAGTAATATTCTACAACCACATGAACTTTTCATGAGTATCTTCAATTTCTTTGTCAATATTGACTAGGTACGATTTCACCACGTTGAAAAAAGCGATGCAAACTAGCATCGCTTTTTTCTATAATTCTACAATATGACCGCCATCGAAAAAGTATAGATATTTTGCTTTAACCTTCTTATCCATTCCAGCTTCGATTGCTTTTGAATAAAGATCAAGTTGAATACCGTATCTTCTTATGGCTTCTTTTTTCAATGCTTCATCAGTAGTAAATGCTTCAGTTCGATCTGTTTTATAATCAATTAGGATCGCTTCTTCACCATCGATTAAAAGTAAATCAATAATCCCTTGAATTAATACCACTTCTTCTTCATCTTGCCAATCTTTATAAATTTCATTTGTTGAAACACCATAACTAAAAGGTACTTCACGTAACTTTTGATGAGTGTTTTTCACTAATTGACCAAGTTCTGATTGACAGAAATCAAAGATTTCCATGCTATTGACGGCTTCTCCTTGTTCATGTGTAATTAGTTCTTTTAGAATCATACTACTGATTTGATTCATAATTTCTTCATGAGAAGAAATTAAGTGATAATCTAAATTTTGCATTACAGCATGGGTCGCAGTTCCTTTTTCAGCCTGGTTCATCTTTTGTTCTGAGATAAATTTTGGTCGTTCAAGAGGATAAGCTTTTGTTGTAGTTCTTATAAAACTTTCATTATACGGCTCTTCTTCTTGCATTTTTCTTTTTAATTCTGTTACAGATTGCTTTGGTCGATATAAAGTTGATTGACTATGACTATATTGCCATTTTAATTGATTTTCTATTTTTTCATAAAGCTCGTCATTTTTGATATTGATTGGATCTCTTAGCTGAAAAGCTTGAAATATTTCAGTTTTATTATTTTCTACTTCTTCAGTTTCCATTAATTGAATAGTAGAAGCATCAACAATCGAATAATTCCAACGACATGGATAAAATTGAATTTCATTTTTGGTTTGCCATAGATCATCCTGAAGTCTAATTGCGCTACTAGAATCATGACGAATGATCGATGGTCCAATCCAATCAAGATAGTTTTTTGCACCACTAATTATATTTAATGGTAGAAGCCACTCTTTATGATTTTCAACTTCTTTCCAGCTTTCGATTATTTTTTGTGCGTCCTTTACCTTACCTACAAGTATTAGTTTTTCCCTTGCACGGGTTAATGCAACATAAAGAATACGTAACTCCTCAGATATTAATTCTCGTTGTTCCTTACGCTTGATTGTTTCCTTTAATAGAGTTGAATTTGTAGTGCGATACGTCGGATGAACATAATTCATCCCTAGTCCTAGCTCTTTTTGTAATATAAATTTCGCATTTAAATCTTGCATATTAAATTGCTTAGCTGTATTCACAACAAACACGACAGGAAACTCTAGGCCTTTACTTTTATGTATTGTCATCATCTGTACGATATTTTCTTGATCACTTACTATACGAACCTCATCTAGTTTTTCGTCTCTTTCCTGCATTCGATCTAAAAATCTTAAAAATTGAAATAGACTTCTATAGTTCGATTCTTCTAACGCTTTTGCACGATCAAATATTGTAATTAGATTTGCCTGTCTTTGCTTCCCTCCAGGCAAACCTCCGACAAAGTCATAATAAGTCGACTCATTTAATACCTTCCAGATAAAGATTGAAAGTGTTTCTCTTTTTACAAGCCGCTTCCATTCCTTTATTTGTTGAAAGAAATTTGCTAATTTAATTGATAATTGCTTATGGCGATTTTCAAAGTTATTTGTATACGCTTGACATGCGTCATAAAAAGATCCCTTTTTATGGTCAAGTCTGATCACCGTTAATTCTGGTTCCGTTAGCCCTACAATTGGAGAGCGTAAGACAGATGCAAGCGGGATATCTTGAATCGTATTATCGATTAGCTTTAATAAATTTAAAAACACAGCCACTTCAATTGTTTGAAATAAGTCCTTCGATTTTTCAGCATATAAAGGGATTCCAAGAGCTTTACATTCCTCAATATATAAATCCGCATTCGATAATGAACGTCCTAATATCGCGATATCGCTGTATTTAACTGGTCTCATTTCTCCAGTTTTTTCGGTAACCAAATATTCACTTTCAATTAAGTCCTTTATTCTCCTTGCTACATATCTAGCTTCAATTTGTTCCAGTTTTTCTTCGACAAGCTCATCATCTTCTTGCTCGCTAATTTCAGAAACGTCATCTTCTTCAGCAGAGTTTGTTAATAAAATCAATTCTGAAGTGCAAAAAGAGTATTCTGGATAGCTTGCTCCTAACTTCAACATAGCATCTTCATCATATTCAATACCGCCAACTTCTCTCCCCATGATTTGTTGAAAGATAAAATTGGTTGCATCTAATACTTCCGCTCTACTTCTAAAATTTTTAGATAAATCAATCCTCAAACCTGTTCGATCATTTAACTCTTTTTCATATTGATTATATTTATTGATAAATAACTGTGGTTCCGCTAAACGAAAACGATAGATTGATTGTTTAACATCGCCAACCATAAATAAATTTCCATCCGAGCCTGTACCTTTTGTAATTAATCTTAATATCGATTCTTGAACATAATTCGTATCTTGATATTCATCGACTAATACTTCGCTAAATTTTTCTTGATAAACCCTTGCAACCGAAGAAGGCAGCAATTGTTCTGTTTCTTCTTTATCCTTTAAAATTTCGAGTGCATAATGCTCTAAATCATTGAAATCTAAAATTCCATTTTCTAGCTTTGCTTGTTTAAACAACACGATAAAGTTATTAACAAGCCCGATTAATTTTTCGACTAGAGGCTTCAATTCAATTATTTGTTTTAACTGATGATTAATGTTTCGACTAAAATACTTTTCTTTCAAATCATCAATTTTCTTTTTAACATCTTTACGGAAATTAGCCGCTAATTCTTTTTTCTGTTGATCCCCTTCTGTCTTTTTAATAATAGGCAGACGAGTAAACGCTATTTTTTGTAGACCGATATTGATTTCTTCCCATGTTTTTTCTGAAACATGATATAAACACTCTAAATTGCTATATTCTTCTTTAAATACATCGAAATACTTTATTGGACCATCGGGACTTTCAATTAAATCTAAAGCTTGTTTATAAGCATTTATACAAGTAATGATGTCTTCTTGAATAAATCTCTTTAGTTCTTGAATAAAAGGAATATCGTCAACTAATTTATCTTTTACGTCATATTGTTGAATGAACGTATTTAAAAACTCGCTTGGATTTGGATTAGAAATTGCATGACGATACAGCTTTAAAATTAATTTTGGTAAATCATTATCATCGCGATCGCTTGTATAACGATTAACTAAATCAAAGAAGACTAAATTAGAATCATCACTATACTCTGCTTCCATTAATTCTTCTAACACTTCATCCATCAGTAATTGGATTTCTACTTCTTCTGCTGTACGGAAATTTGGATCTAACTCAACCATATAGTAATTTGATCGAATGACTTCAGTACAAAAAGAGTGGATTGTCGAGATCGACGCTTTATTTAACAAAGAAGCTTGTTTTCGTAAATGATCCGATTCGGGATTATTTACAAGTTGCTTCTCTAATGCGACTCCAATTCTTTCTTTCATTTCCTGGGCACTTGCTTTAGTAAAGGTAACGACAAGTAATTCATCAACATTAATCGGATTTTCTTCACGAATAATCTTTTGAATGATTCGCTCAACAAGAACAGCAGTCTTTCCAGAACCAGCGGCAGCGGCAACTAGAATGTCTGATCCTTCGAGATCTATCGCCTTTTGCTGGTCGACCGTCCATTTTGTTTTACTAGCATTATTTTCTTCCTTACTCATCATGCTTCACCGCCTCTATCATTTTTTGTATTGCTTCACCATCTTCTAAAGGAGGTAAAATACGATATTCATTTCCTTTTACATTTGCATCGAATTGACAAACTGATTGATACGAGCAATATGTACATGGGATTTTATCCTTTTGTTGGTATGGGTTCGCTTCAACGAATCCGTTATAGATTTGCTGACCAGCTTCAGTAAATTTTTGCTTTATAAAGTTCGTCATCATTGGATATTGTTCAGGCTTTACTGTTTTAGAATATTTTGCAATGTACTCTCCATTTTTTTTAAGCTTAATTGGTACGATTTTCGAAGAACCTCCATCTTCAATTAAAGCTTCATCCATTAACGAATTACTTTCACGATCTTCCAACAGTAATCCATTCATTTTAAACTTTTTAAAGATTTCGTCTTGTATTTCATCGAACTCAATTTCATTTTTAATTTTTACAATTGGATTTTGAACATGGAAATAAAGTATGCCAGCAGGGTCTGCAGGTTTACCGAGTAATGCAGTTGAATTCGCTACAGCTATATCTAAATAAGTTAGTAATTGTAATGCCAGACCATAATAAACATCAGATAATTTTAATTCCTTTTTAGTTGACTTATAGTCCAAAATTCGTAAATATTCGCCTTTTTCACTCGACGCTTTATCAATCCGGTCAATTCGACCATTTAATACCATTCTTTTCTTTCCATCAATAGGTAGTTCATATGAATTTAATTGTTTACCAATACCAAATGGAACTTCTAAAGCAACTGGAATAAATTTACCTGCATGCTCTTGTTGACTTAAGATTGATGATACTTTTGAAATTACGTCTTTCATTTTTTTCTTTAAGAACATATATCGGTTTGTGCTTAGTAAAATTTCACGTTGAAACTTAGGTGATATTTCATCTACTACTCTCGCTGCTAATTCATCACACTCTGCATTCGTTAAATTACTCCAACTTTTTCCTGCCTGCAATAGATTCTCTCCAATTATTGTTAATGCACTATGGAAAAGTTGACCCATATCGAATGATTCAAATTTATAAATTTCACGTTCTTGTAGCTTTAATCCGTATCGTGCAAAATGAGCATAAGCACATTGATGGAAAAGCTCAATTCTTGATACCGAACCACTTAATTCTTCTCCATATAATTCTGTACTTAACTCTTCTCCAAGGTCTTTTGCAATATTGTTATACATTACACTACTAATAACTTTATAAAGTTTATCTTTAGAATCTGAATCTTCGCGTAAAAAGTTATATAGCATCCACCATAAATCCATATTAGACTCAGTCTCTTGAGTTGACCAAGCTTGAAGCTGGGTAACTAAACTTGATAGTGCAGTTCCATTATTCGTAATAAATGAAAGCTGTTCTTCTACTGAACTAAATAATAAATCTCCACTTTCAAAGCGTTGCTGTACATTTGGGAATATCGATTTAATCCTTTGAATTAGACTTGAAGGCGCAAGTCCTTTTCCGTCATCACTTGCCAAAGGATAACTGAATATTAACTCATGACTTGCCCGATTAATTCCAGTATATATATTAAAATTTTCTACGAACAATTGATGCTTACTAGTTGGCGCAACCTCAACGCCGAATGATTGTAAAAACTCTCTTGCAGTATCACCTAACAATCCATCCTCATTAGCTTTTCTTGGGATAATCCCTTCATTTACACCAATGATGTATGCGCACTTTACATTTTGTAATCGTGAATGATCAAAATTAGCAATATTTACTTGATCTAATGAAGCAGGTACGTTAGCAAATTGAAGCGATTGAAAACCCGTTTGAAGAATTTCAAAAAATGTTTTACGTGACAGCTTCTCCGTACCAATTAATTCGACACACTCATCTAAAAGATTAATAAATCCTTTCCATACTTGTTCGTGATCTTTACTTTCGATTAAATTGGAACGCTTTTCTGCTTCATCTTTTAAGCGTTGAAGTTTTCTAGAAATATCTAGTGACTCAACAAATTCGTATAATGCTACACACATTTCTCTTACATTTTTTGCATTTTTTAAATTGCTTTGAAATGATCGAACTGGCCCCACTAATAAATTTCTTACTGAATTTATTAAAGCCTCAAATTCTAGTTCTTCATTTGTTACTCCTTTTTCAATTCCATCAGTAGAACGATATTTACGATACTTCCATGGCTCATCAATCGTCCACCTTTTCCCTTGTTTCCCATATGCAATACAATAGTTTTCAAATAACTCTAACTGCTCACGATTTTTATCGCTATTGCTTTCAAACGGGTAAACTAACTCTGTCTTATATGCATTAAAAACTGATTCATACCGCCAATTTTTTTGAATGATATCAAAAGTAGCCTGTAAAAACGTAAACAATGGATGAGTTAACATTGAACGCTTTTCTTCTATAAAAATCGGTATTTGATAAGCATGGAAAATAGTAGAGATTAAATGTGAATAAGTCTCACTGTTTCTCAAAAAAATCGCCATATCACGATATCGGTAGCCTTTATCTCGTACTTTATGAAGTATATCTTTTGCAATCGCGTGAATCTCTGACCTTCGATTTGATGCCGAAATAATTTTAATCCCCTCTGACTCAAAAGATGGTGTTACTGGTCTACTATCAAAATTCTTTTCAAAATAGCTCAAGCCATTCGATAAATTCCTTAAATTTTCGTGGCAAATTATTGACTTGTCAATAGATTGCTTCGTATTTAAAGCAATCTCCTTAATTTGTTGATATAAAATTGCAGGCTTGTGAAATAAATTTAATTCATGCGGTAATAAATCATCGTATGGACGGTCAACCGTTAATGAGAACTTAACTTCACTACAATATTTCATTAACTCCTCAACAACATTACGCTCTTGAGGCGCTAAATCATAATAACCATCAATATAAATAATGCTATCTTTTATATACTCACTTTTAGGTAGCTCTTGAATTAATAAATTTAAATAGTCTTCCGAATCAAGATATTTATCTTTCATATATGTATTAAAAGCATCAAATACAATTTGAATATCATTTATCTTTTGTTGAATAAAGAGATGATCTTTTGAGGAATTTTGTTCCATTTGCAAAATCACGGAAGATAGTTCATCTGTAGAAACTTGGAATCCTTTAAACTCAGAAATAAGAGAAGTTAATTCCTTGTAGAACCCTTGTCGATCAGCGACGTGATGAAATACCTTTAATTCCTCTTTCTTTTCCTCAATAATCTTTCGAAGAATCATTGAAATACCAATTTCTCCGATATGAATCCGACTAATTCCACCGGTTTCCTGTAAAACCTTCCAAGCTAGTCTTGTAAAACTAAAAACTTGTGAATTAATAATAGCCTTCTTCTCTTGCCTTCTGACTAATTCATATTCCATCTGAAATGTCATTTGGTCAGGTACAATAAATATGATATTTTTTGTTTCTTTTTTTAATCTATCTGTAATTTCATTTAAAATATAATGTGTTTTCCCACTGCCTGCACGTCCTAAAATAAATTGAAACGACATTAAATTCACTCCTTTGAAGCAGGCCCATAGTAATTTTGGTACATAGGTAAAGTCCTAAAGACCTTGCCCCCAATTTCTCCTGCTTTTTTCGTTTTACGTGCTCTTCCTGTCTTTTCTGCCCCTAATAATAAAAGCCCCTATAAGGAGCTTATTTGTTAAAATTCGTATTCAAACTTGAAAGCGGCCAATATAGTAAATCGACCTTCCCTACAATTTTATCAATTTTTACAAATCCAAACAAACGACTATCATAACTTTTTGGTCGATTGTCACCTTCTACAAACACATAACCAGGAGGAACTTTAGCTTTACCCGTAATTTCGTTTAAATTAAAGTCACCAGTAAAAGGTGTTCCCTTTAGTGTATTTTTGTAATCATTTAAAAATGGTTCACTCCATTTTTTATCGTTAATATAAAGTTGATCATCCTTATATTCGATTGAATCTCCGGGTAAACCAATAACTCGTTTAACATAATCCTCTTGTTTATTTGCATGAAAGACTATTACATCAAATCTTTTTATATTACTTAATTCATATCCAAATTTATTTATTACTAGTAAATTTCCATTCTTTAAAGTTGGCATCATAGACTCTCCATCAACTACATAAGTAGAAAATAGAAAAGTTCGAACAATAAAAGCAATTGCGATTCCGATAAAGATCGCTTTTCCCCAATCAAATACTTCTTTTCTTAGCATAAACAAACTCTCTCCCTTTTGAGTAATAATGCTTTATTGCTCATCAGATGATTGAGGTGTACCCTTTTTCTCTGTTGTTTTTTCTTTGATGTCCATACGTTTCTCAATCACTTTTCCAACAATCCACAATATAAAAATAAATATTCCTATATATAATGCTTTAATTGGATTTTGAAACACAGAAGTCAAATCTTTCCCTAAGTAGCTAATCACTGCAATCATTGTAAACTTTCCAAGTACTAATGCAATTAGAAACTGGGAAATTTTAATACGGGACAAACCTGCTACAATATTTATTAAAAAAGATGGAGAGAACGGAAAAGCAAACATGATAAAAATTGGACCAAATCCTCTTTTTTCAATCCATCCAATTGAAGATTCTACTTTCTTATGCTTACTTAAAAATGAAAAAAATCGTTTCTGACCAAATTTCCTCACAGCATAAAATAATAAAATGGAACCTAAGCAAGAACCAATCCAAGAATATAAAAATCCTAATAACGGTCCAAATGCCGCAGCATTAGCAAATATAAAAACGACCAAAGGTAAAATTGGGCATAACGCTTCAAGAAATGGCATGGATATCCCAACTAATGGACCATAATCTTTGTATTGTTGAATAAGATGTAAAAAATGTTCCTCTGTAAAAAAAGCCTTTATGTCAAAAACGTTCATCTAAATATGAATCTCCTTAAGCCGTATTTCTATATTGATATCCTTACTGTTAACATTATCACATATAACTATTTATTCAATAATAATAAATGATTCTAACTATTATTTTTTGTCATAAATTGCCTCATTTTATTCGAAGTACTTTTTTACTAATTTATTCCTAATAATCCTTAATTAAATTCTAACAAATGATCGATGAATAAACTAAAAAAACTACTTTACTAAATGTAAAAGTAGTCAAAAATTTAATCTTCCGCTTTATTTTTCGTGTACCGTTACTCCTTTTATATAAGAAGTAATTTCTTTATCAGGAACTAATCTATAATTTCTTTGTTGTACATTCTCAGGATTGAGTCGATCTTCATAAATAGCTCTTAAATGGGCAGTTCGATATAATTGATTTTCAAATGAACCGCGGGATATATCTAGTGGGAGTTCAACACCATTAAAAAATTCAACAATTGATCGATTATATTTACCGCCTTTGAATTTTGAAACGTGATTGTAGGAGATCCAAAAACATTCTACTTTTAAAGAAGATGAAGTGGGGAAAAAGAAAATTTGATTCATTGAGCTGATTGCAATTGGTGGTTTGTGAGTAATGGATATCATTTGTTTTGTGCCTTCACGCCTGCCGCGATAACTGCTTCCAAAATAAGCGCAGCTTCTCTCAATAATTTCAATCGGCTTCATTAGTACATAAAAATTATCATCTGATTCCAATACCTTTGAAATCACTACTAAATCCACCGTAAACTCAGGTATGATTGCCATTGTTGATTTGTTGATTTCATACTCGTTTAGTACCTTAACTTTTCCTTTCGAATTATTCATCATTACAACTCCTTCTGTTATTAGTTTTGAGTACTGTTAAATATCGAAAAGTTTTAAAAATACCAATCTCTAAATTTAACAACACCAATAAAAAGTTTTTTAACACGAAGTATAGTAGCAAACATAGATGTTAGAAAAATAATATCATAAATTATTATTAGCAAAATCAATATTTAAATAGTTTAACAAAAGTGTCAATGTTTACTAAATTTTAGGATAATAGCCATAAAAAACCACTTTCTCTTGTAGTAGAAAAAGTGGTTTCTTTCATTAATTAGCTGAAAATTGTTGTTCTTCTGTAGAACCTTTAAGAGCAGTAGTTGAAGAAGTTCCTCCAGTAATAACTTGAGCCACTTGATCAAAATAACCTGTTCCTACTTCGCGTTGATGTCTTGTCGCAGTGTAGCCATGTTGTTCACTTGCAAATTCAGCTTGTTGAAGCTCTGAATATGCTCCCATTCCACGTACTTTATAATTCCTAGCTAATTCAAACATTCCAAAGTTTAATGCGTGGAAACCAGCCAGTGTAACGAATTGGAATTTGTAACCCATTGCAGCAATTTGTTGTTGGAATGTCTCGATTGTTTCGTCATCTAATTTCTTCTTCCAGTTAAATGAAGGAGAACAGTTATATGCAAGTAATTTACCAGGGAATTTTGCATGTATTGCATCTGCAAACCGTTTTGCATCTTCTAAATTTGGCTCCGATGTTTCACACCAAACTAAATCTGCATACGGTGCATAAGCAAGACCACGAGCAATTGCTTGGTCTAACCCAGCCTTTGTACGATAAAATCCTTCTGGTGTTCTTTCCCCTGTGATAAATTGCTGATCAACTGGGTCAATATCACTTGTAATTAAATCTGCTGCATCAGCATCAGTTCGTGCAACAATTAGAGTAGGAACTCCCATTACATCGGCTGCTAATCGAGCAGAGATTAGATTGCGAACCGCAGTTTGAGTAGGTAATAATACTTTTCCGCCTAAATGACCGCATTTTTTCTCAGAAGACAATTGATCTTCAAAATGTACTCCAGCCGCTCCCGCTTCAATCATGCTTTTCATTAGTTCAAATACATTTAATTGGCCACCGAAGCCAGCCTCTGCATCTGCCATAATCGGTGCGAAGTAATCTACTTCCTCTCCACCTTCAACATATTGAATTTGATCTGCACGTTGAAAAGCCTGATTTATTCTTTTTACAACAGCTGGTACAGAATTTGCTGGATATAAGCTTTGATCTGGATACATTTGACCAGAAAGATTTGCATCTGCAGCTACTTGCCATCCACTTAAATAGATTGCCTTCAAACCTGCTTTTACTTGTTGAATTGCCTGATTTCCAGTCAATGCTCCCAATGCATTAACATAGCTCTCTTCGTTTAAAAGCTTCCATAATTTTTCTGCACCTTTTTTAGCTAATGTTTGTTCAATATCAATTGATCCTCTTAATTTAATAACATCCTCAGCTGTATAAGTCCTTGTAATACCATTCCATCTAGAATCAAGTTCCCAGCTTTCTTGTAATTCAGCAATACGTTTCTCACGATTTTTCGTCATATTCATTACCTCCTAATTTTATAAAAAGTTATATCCGTTTAAAGTTAGAAAATCTGCAAATTCATCGTTGCTAATTAAGTCATCAAATAATTCAATTGCTTTTTTAAATTGCTTTGCTTCAAACTCTTCTTTACCGATTTCTAGTTGAAGCTTCATCATTTCTTCGTTTTTTAATGAATCAACTAATTGTAGAGTAATGTTTGTACCGTCCTCTAAAATACCCTTTTCATGACGTACCCATTGCCAAATTTGCGCACGCGAAATTTCAGCAGTTGCAGCATCCTCCATTAAATTGTAAAGTGGTACAGCTCCTCGTCCACTTAACCATGCCTCAATGTATTGGATCGCAACTGTTATATTCGTTCTAAGACCTTGTTCTGTAATGACTCCACTAGGAATCTCTAAAAGATCTGCTTCAGTTACATAGACATCCTCACGTTTTCTATGAATCTGGTTTGGTGTAGGCATAAATTGATTAAATTGTTCAAGTGCAACAGCTACTAAACCAGGATGAGCCACCCAAGTACCATCGTGACCATCCTTTGCTTCTCGCTCTTTATCTTTTCTTACCTTTTCAAACGCAGCTTCGTTTCGTTCCTTATCACCCTTAATTGGAATTTGAGCAGCCATTCCTCCAATTGCCGGAGCATTTCTACGATGACATGTTTGAATTACTTTATGAGAATATGAGCGCATAAAAGGTACTTCCATCGTCACAATTGAACGATCAGGAAGAATAATAGATTGATCGTAACGCATCATTTTTATAAAACTAAAAATATAATCCCATCTTCCACAATTAAATCCTGCCGAATGATCTTTTAACTCATACAGAATTTCATCCATTTCAAATGAAGCAGCAATTGTTTCGATTAATACCGTTGCTTTAATTGTTCCAACTGGTATATTTAACTCGTTTTGAGCAAATACAAAGACCTCATTCCATAATCTTGCTTCCAAATAACTTTCCATTTTAGGCAAATAAAAATAAGGACCAGAGCCGTTTTTTAATGCCTGTTTTGCATTATGAAAAAAATAAAGTCCAAAATCTACTAAGCTGCCAGACATATTTTCACCATTTACAGTTATATGCTTTTCTTCTAAATGCCAGCCCCTTGGGCGGACTAATAGTACAGCTGGCTTCTCTTTTAATTGATAAGTTTTTCCTTTTGAATGAAGTGAAATCGTTCGATTCACAGCATCTCTTAAATTGACCTGACCTGAAATAATATTTTCCCAAGTTGGAGAAGTTGCATCCTCAAAATCAGCCATGAAAACAAATGCATCTGAATTCAATGCATTTATTATCATTTTCCGATCAACTGGTCCCGTTATCTCCACTCTTCGATCTTGTAAATCCGTTGGAATAGGTGCAATTGACCATTCACTTTCACGAATATGTTTTGTTTCCTCCAAAAATTGCAGCTTACCTCCATTTTGTAAAAAGCGCATTCTTTCTTTTCTGTTTAATAACAGCTCTTGTCTACGTTGATCAAATTTCAGATGTAATTGTTCTAAAAAACTTAAAGCTTCGGTCGTAAGAATGTCAGTTGAACCCTCTACATGATTACCTAGAACCTTAATTTTCGAAAGCTCAGTTGTCATACGATTCCTCCATTCAGTTATATAACAGTTTTTATATACTTACGTTATTATATAACAGAGTATTCAAAATGGATATTAATTTCTGAAAATTTTTCCAAAAGATTTTTCGACAGTTAAACTCTAAATACCCAGAAAAATTTCTTTTAATTTCCTTACTTTTTGATCGAATTTTTACTATATAAATTTTACTGAGCTGAGAGATCCATACGATTTTCATACTATTATTTTTTAAAAAGATGAATTCTCCGCATACAAAAAAACTTGTAGACAAGTGACATAATAATCACTTTACCTACAAGCTAAAAATTCAAAAAGAGTTTTTATTTATTTGTTACCATTTCTTTTCTCAGCTGCCTCTAAATACTGCATTCTTTCCAACATAGTCGGATGATCATATCTAAATAACTTCACAAGAAATGGAGGATTTACCTGGGAAAGACTGTTTTTTGATAATTTTTGAAACGCAATAATCCCTGCTTCAGGATCATGTGTTAACTTAACAGCATATAAATCCGCTCTTTTTTCCGCACTTCTAGAAAACGCATTTGAAACCGGGTCAGAAATAAATTCTACAACTCCACTAATAATTAAAAATAGTGTTAAGACAACTGCCATTTTTTCAGTCTGGTTACTGCTTCTACTTTTTGATAGAACATACTTCATTAATAAGTGAATGATATACAGACCAACTAAGCTTCCGGCTAGCAAGCCAAACATTGATTTATAGATATCTTTGTGTACGTAATGAGACATTTCATGAGCCATGATGAACATAATCTCATCTTCAGTTAACCCCTTAAGTGTTGTATCCCATAAAACAATTCTTGCATTTTTACCTATCCCTGTTACGTAAGCATTATAAGTCGTGGTCTTAGTCGACATATTTACTTCATAAACCCGATGTGCAGGAATATTCGCCTCTTTAGCTAATGTAATAATTTTCTTTTCTAAGTTTTTATCTTTCAATGGATAAAAATCATTATATAAAGGATCGATGACGACCGGCTGAATAAACGTTAAAAATATTGTAAAAGGAATACTTAATAGCCATGCCGTTAGCCACCATTTCTTTGGTTGTTTTTTGATTAATAAATACAGCACATACAGCACAAAAAACATCATTCCAAAATTTATCCAAAAACCAATCATTTCATCCTTCATATATGCATTAAATGTTTGAACCGACAATCCATATTTAGTTGATAACTTAAATCGATATAAGTCAATTGGAAATGTAACGATATATGTAATGACTGAGACAAAGAAATAATATAAAAGGACTTGGATAAACTTAAATCTAGTCAACTTAGATAACGATTCACCTAATCTTTCAATCGCTCCACTTAATAATAAAAGTGATAAAACAATCCAATCGATCGGTAAGCTAATAAAGTAAAGAACATTTTTCAATGTGCTATAACTAGAACTTAAATTAGCTTCTTTATGATTCATAAATGTATGTGGATCTACAAATGTTCCTTTATATTTTGAAGGTAGGTCAGGACTTGTAAATACATAAAAGTATAACAGGATTAAAATGATATAGACGAGATAGCCTAGACAAATGTACTTGGTCAATTTCGTTTTTGTAGCTTTTTTCATAAAATCTCCCCCCACTCTATATTATCAACTTTGTCCAATTTTTTAGAACTTCAACCTATTATATTTTTAATTACTTTTTTCTTTCAGTAATGTAATTTTATAACAAACGTTGCAATGCCGTGTCCATCTACTACGTAATTATTTCGTTTATAACCTATTAAAGATTGGTAATAAAGTACATCGGCAAATAACAATCAAGTTAGAAAAAGCCGAAACATGATTAGAGAATTTTAAACTGAGAAGTAGGTATCTCTCATGCGCTTGTTGCTAATTATCATTGTTTTATAGATTATTAGCAAATTTATATCAATTATTTATTTAATTTAAAGAGAATCAAAGCAATTTTGCTAATTTTTCATTTAAAAGGAATAAATATTGTCCTATTTTAAGTGTAATCCCTTATCTGTATTGGGAAGTTTTATCTTATTTGCAGTTCTCCATCACTTATTTGCAATTCGGTGTTCGTAGATTTCTTTCGGAATACATCATAACCCTCTTCCAATAAACACTGTTATAACTCTATTTCAGCAAATAAAAGGAGAGCTACCCAGAATAGGACACTCTCCTTCATTACTGCTCCCTATTGAATAACAGAATCCTTTAATGCTCTTCTAAGTATTTTACCCGTTGCATTTTTTGGTAGCTCAGAAATAAACTCGATTGATCTTGGTACTTTATATTTTGCTAGATGTGCATTGCAATATTCTTCCAGTGCTTCTACACTTAATGATGGATTTTTAGAAACGACATATGCTTTTACACTTTCGCCGAAATTATCGTCTGGTAATCCAATTACAGCACATTCAACAACATCAGGGTGATTGTAAATTACCTCTTCAACTTCACGAGGATACACATTATAGCCACCTACAATAATCAGTTCTTTTTTGCGATCGACTATATAGAAATAGCCATCCTCATCTATTCTTGCTAGGTCACCAGTATATAGCCATCCGTCACGAACCGTCATTGCCGTTTCCTCTGGCATATTATAATAACCTTTCATAATGTTTGGTCCTCGAACGATTAATTCACCTACTTCGCCAACTGCAACTTCTTCACCAAGTGCATTAACAACTTTATTTTCTACATTGCTAATATTTGTTCCAATTGATCCTGCTTTTCTCGGACGATCTAATGGGTTAAATGTAGTAACAGGTGAAGCTTCTGATAATCCATAACCTTCTGAGATCATAACATTAAATTTCTTCTCAAAATTTTCTAATAGTGCAACTGGTAATGAGGAACCTCCCGATATGCATAATCGAATAGACTCAAAGTCCTCTGTCTTTCCTTCAGGGAATTGATAAAGGAAATTATACATTGTTGGTACACCAGCAAATACTGTTGCCTTATATGAACGAATGATATCAAATATTTCTTTTGGACTAAACTTAGGCACTAAAATAACAGTAGCTCCGTACATTAAAGGCGCATTTAAAGCTACAGTTAAACAGAATACATGAAAAGCAGGTAAAGTTGCTATTACTTTTTCAGAACTCGAAAAGCTTAAAAAATGGCCCGCATCCATTGCATTGGAATATAAGTTCTTATGCGTTAACATAGCTCCCTTTGGTTTACCTGTTGTACCAGAAGTATATAAGATGACTGCTAAGTCATCTTCTACTAATTCAGGTCCTTTGAAATCTACATCTCCAAGGCCAACTATATTTGTAAACGATTTCAATTTATTGTTTTTAAATTCATACGGATTTTCTTGCTTTGTTTCACAAATAATGAAGTGTTCGATGTTAGGAAGAATCGGTGAAGCTTTTTCTACTAGTGGAAGAAATAGGTCTAAGGTGATTACTGCTTTTGCGTCGCCGTTTGTTAATATGTATAGTAATTCATCTGGTGAATAAAGAGGATTAACTGGTATAATAGCCGCTCCAATCTTTAATGCACCATATAGCGCTATAATAAAATGAGGAGAATTACCAACAACTAAAGCTACTTTATCTCCTTTTTCAATTCCTAGTTTTGAGAGACCACTCGCAAATTTCGTAATGTAAGTATCTAGTGTTGAATATGATAGAGTTTGTCCTTCAAAGATAACGGCAGAGTGTTCAGGATGCTTCAAAGCCGATTGTGACAGTGTTTCAACTAAATTCAAGAAAAACTACCCCCTTTAAATATAAAAATTTAAAATATTCTAAATATATTATATTGCTAGAAAACAATTCTGACAAGTGAGAATACTAGCACTTTTTAGTCTTTGATTTGCTACATCAAACAAAAAAAGAGTAGTTTCCTACTCTTTTTTTAAAATAATAAACTCATAAATTCTTCTTTAGAGACGTTACCAAAATAATGTGTAAAATTAACTTCATTTAGCTTATTTTCAATCTCTTGTTTATCAAATTTACTATCTATAAGGAGCTGTTCTATATCAGATACATCTCCAACTCCAAAGAAGTCACCGTAAATTTTAACATTTTCAATACTTCCTTTGTTTACATCTAAACGAATATCAATTGATCCAGCTGCAAATCTCTTATTTTGTTGAATATTACATTTAGGAGATTTCCCAAAATTCCAATCCCAATTGCGATATCGACTCTCAGCAAGCTCTTTAATATTCTTAATATCCTCATCTGTCCATTCGTAACGTTCTATTTTGCCGTGTTCTTTAAAAATTGATTGTAATATTAATTCTTTAAATTCTAGAATCGTAATATCTTCTTTTAAAAATTCCTTAATGTTTGCAACTCTACTTCTAACAGATTTAATCCCTTTGGATTGGATTTTTTCTAGTTTTACATTTAACGCATTTACAACTTCATCAATATTACTATTAAACAACAACGTACCGTGACTAAACATTCTACCTTTAGTAGAAAATTGTGCATTACCAGAGATTTTTCTACCTTCAGCTAAAATATCATTTCTGCCACTAAGCTCGGCATTCACACCAAGTTTTTTTAATGCCTCGATTACTGGTTCAGTAAACTTTCTAAAATTATGAAAGCTATCGCCGTCATCCTTAGTAATAAAACTAAAGTTTAGATTCCCTATATCGTGATATACCGCTCCGCCTCCAGATAATCTTCGCACTACATGAATGTTGTGATCATTAACATATGACGCGTTAATCTCCTCGGCAGTATTTTGATTTTTACCAATAATGATTGATGGTTCGTTAATATAAAATAAAAAATATGTATTTTCAGGATCTAGATTTTTTAGCGCATATTCTTCCATCGCTAAATTTAATGTTGGATCCGTAATTCCTCTATTATCTAAAAATAACATGTGTATTCTCCTATCCTTTTAATTTCCATTCAAATCCTGTATAAGCTAAATGAACAATTCCATTATAATACTTCTTTGCCTCAATGATTAAATCTTTTGTATTTCCCTTATGAGGAAGATGGGATAAAAGTAATTCTTTTACATTTGCTTCATTAGCTATCGTCGCAGCATCTTTACTGCTCATATGTCCCACTTTAGCTCCATCTTGGTGTTCATACATATTACAGTCACTTATAAGTAAGTCCGCATTGGAAGAGAATGGAATGAACTCTTCCGTATAGCTTGAATCGGCAGTATATACGACTGAATGATTTGCAGTTTCAATTCGGAATGCAAAACAATCAACTGGATGAACAGTCTTAAGAAAACGTATTGTAAATGGACCTAGATCAAGGGCCTCATTTGGTTTATATTCATATCCCTTTGTTGCCTCTTTATATGTTAATGAATTAAATTTTTCTTGATTAAAGTTATGACCATATATAGGTAAAGCAAACTTAAGCTTATCAGCGTTTACAAGCTTGTAGTATTGTAGTACTCCTATATCCGCAATATGATCATGATG
The DNA here is from genome assembly GCF_042267765.1 of Gottfriedia sp. NPDC056225. Taxonomy (NCBI): domain Bacteria; kingdom Bacillati; phylum Bacillota; class Bacilli; order Caryophanales; family Bacillaceae; genus Gottfriedia; species Gottfriedia sp. NPDC056225. Next base: position 147,906 of record NZ_JBHJTJ010000008.1, read on the forward strand.
ATAATGTGAAAGGATTACAGCATTTAAGCTATTAGGATCAATGTAATTTTGTAAAGCTGCTAACGCGCCTGAACCACAATCAACCAATAGATTAAAATTTTTAGATTTAAATAAATAACATGATGTTGCTTCACTTTTACCTGGATAGCCGCCCCAATAACCGATTACGGTTACTTTCATAAAAAACACGCTCCTTTCTACTTATTATTTCTATGAAAATTCAAATTTATAAGTCGTCCTTACTGTTTAACTGAAAATAGGCGTTTAGATTATTTTTTAAAATTGTACTAATACAGATTGACATAAAATAAGTTGTAGTAATACAATACTAATAAGTTAATCAATCAAAGGAGATGGTAGCATGCTTGTAAAAATGTCCGAATTTTTAAAACTATTACCGAAGAAACTTTGTAAACAATGTAATTCGACGATTGAAGAACAACATGATTGCTACAGTAATACTTGCTCAAAATGCTTAAAAGATAGTTTTTGATTTAGAGGCCTTATCGTTTCACTAAGTTCTTATAACACAAAACTGTTATAGTATAGCGTCAAAATAAAAAGAGCAACCTCAAAAGTATCTATCTACTTTACGGTTGCTCTATTCTTTAATAACTTGGAACAGATTGTTTTTCTTTAGAGAATAAGAACTCAATCGTATCTGAAACTGCTTTTTCACCTTGATCTATGCAATCTGGTAAACCTGAACCATAAAATGAGCAGCCAATCACTGATACTCCTGGCATTTCCTTTTGTAAATATTGTTCCATATTTTTCGTACGCTCTTTATGATTAATCGTATATTGAGGCATCGCATCTTTCCATCTTGAAACAATATAAAATTCAGGTTTTTCAGTTATATCCATCGTTTTTCTTAAATCTTCTAAAACAATTTCAACAAGTTCTTCATCTGTTTTATCGACTATTTCCTTATTGTATGGTCGTCCAACATAACAACGTAATAGTACCTTACCCTTTGGACAGGCATGTGCCCATTTTTTATGAGTCCAAGTACATGCTGTTATATTATAGTCGTTGTTTCGTGAAACAACAAAGCCTGTACCATTAATATCCTTCTTAATTGCATGCTCCGGAAATGCAAGTGCAACATTCGCAACTGATGTAGAAGGTACTTTTTTGAAAGGCTCAAATACAGGTTTATCGTTAAATAGTTGTGGAATGAAACGATGAGGTACAGTAACGATAATTGAATCTGATTCGATCTTCTCATTATTGCTTAGTGTAATCTCATATTTTTTTCCAATTTTATTTATATTAACAACTTGTACACCCTTTAAAACTTCCTCTTTATCTAACTCTTCTTCAATTCGTTCAACGATTGTTTGAAGTCCCGTACTTACAGTCTGGAAAATTCCTTTTCTAGGACCTTTTGATTTTTTTACAGGCATTTCTTTTTTCATACCTAGAACAATACTTTGATGTTTTTGTTCAATTTGGAAGAATTGAGGAAATGTCGCCATTAAACTCATTTGGTCAATATCACCAGAATAAATACCTGATAATAATGGCTCAATTAAATTTTCAACTACTTCATTACCAAGTCTTCTTCTGAAAAATTTACCTAATGACATATCCCCTTGGACATGTGTTTTAGGTAAAACAAAATCTAGACCTGCACGAATTTTTCCCGCCGGTGAAAATAGACCTGAAAATATAAAAGGTTTAATTTGAGTAGGAATCCCCATATTAGAACCTTCTGGCATTCCATGTAATTTATTATGGGCTAAAACATAGGATTTTCCAGCAGAGTTAAAAACGATTTGATCTTGAATACCTAAATTTTCAGCTAATCGATACGCACTCTTTTTCCTTGCCAAAAATGAATCAGGTCCACGCTCAATCACAAATCCATCTTTTCTAATCGTTTGGATTTTCCCGCCAAGCCTTGATGATCCTTCAATTAATTGAATATCAATCGGAAGGTTATTTTTTATTTTTTCTTGTTTTAAATAGTAGGCAGCTGTCAATCCAGTAATACCGCCACCAATAATGACGACCTTCTTATTCACTTCTTTACCCCCTATTTCAAAACCATTTTATTGTTCGTTTAATTTTCTTAATACAACCGTACTTAGTCCACTAATAAATAATGGATCTGTATTAGGCATTGGTGGACGAACATATGCTTTTTGAATTTCATCAGTTACAAGTTTACATTCTATGTCATTATCATAAAGTACTTCTAAATGCTCACTTACAAATCCTAATGGTAAGTAAACATAAGTATCAAAATCATAATTATCATTTAGTTCACGTGTTAAATCTTGTACATCAGGTCCAAGCCAAGGCTCAGGCGTGTTTCCTGCACTTTGCCATCCTAAAAAATAATGACGAATATCAGATTGCTCAACAACTAACTCGGCAGTTTGTTTAAGCTGCTCAGGGTATGGATCACCATAAGTAAGAATTTTTTCAGGTAAGCTATGTGCTGAAAAAATAAATGCCGTTTTAACACGTTGCTCTTCATTCATTGGTTCTAAAACCTTTTCTACTTCACGTACCCAATATTGAATAAATCTTTCTTCTTTATACCAATCATCAACATGGATAATTTCTGGTCCGTCTACTTTTTCAGAATGATTTGTAGCACGTTCGTTATATGATTTTACACTGAATGTTGAATAATGTGGTGCAAGTACGATACTAACCGCTTTTGTTATACCGTCTTTTTTCATTTCGTCTACTGCATCTTCAATGAATGGTTCAATATGCTTTAGTCCGATATACATTTTGAATTCTACTTTGTCTTGGATATTATTTAAATCTTCTTCTAAAGCTTTTGCTTGTTCAACTGTTGTTTTTGCTAATGGAGAAATCCCTCCAATTGCACGATATCGCTCCGTCAACTCTTCTAACGCTTCAGGAGAAGGCTTTCTACCTCTACGGATATCTGTATAATAACGCTCAATATCTGATTCCTTATATGGCGTGCCGTAAGCCATAACTAATAAACCGATTTTTTCCTTCATGTCATCACCATAGTCCTTTTATATTAAGCTTTAACTCTAGATGAATACTCATGTACAAAACTTGTTAATCGTTTAAGAGTATCAGGATTAACTTCTGGGAATACCCCATGTCCTAAGTTAAAAATATGTCCTGGGTTTGCCATACCTTCATCTAAAATTTCTTTTGCACGTGCCTCAATTACTTCCCATGGAGCTAATAAGAATGCAGGATCTAAATTACCTTGAAGTGTTTTCGTAACACCTAAAGAACGAGCCTCAGAAATAGACGTTCTCCAATCTAATCCAATTACATCTACAGGCAATGAATTCCATTCATGGATTAAATGACTTGCGCCAATTCCAAACATAGTAGTAGGAATATTATCCTCTTTAAGAGCTGCAAATATTTTATCCATACAAGGTTTAATATAAATGCGATAGTCGCTAGCATTTAATGCACCAACCCATGAATCAAATAATTGAATCGCACTTGCTCCTGCTTTAACTTGTGCTTTCACGTATTTGATCGTCATATCAGCTAAATGATCCATAAGAGCGAACCAAGCTTCTGACTCTGCATACATAAACGATTTAGTTTTATTATAGCTTCTTGATGGTCTTCCTTCGATCATATAGCTTGCAACTGTAAAAGGTGCACCTGCAAATCCAATTAATGGAACAGATAAAACTTCTGTTGTTAATAATTTAATCGTTTCATAAATGTAAGGTAGTTGCTCTTCTGGATGAATATCAGTTAACTTTTTTACATCTTCTAAAGAACGAATTGGATTGCTAATTACCGGTCCTACTCCTGATTGAATTTCTACATCTACTCCAATAGCAGGAAGCGGCGACATGATATCTTTATACAAAATAGCTGCATCAACGTTATATTGATCAACTGGAAGCGCTGTTACATATGCACATAATTCAGGTTGATGAGTAATTTCAAATAAAGAATATTTCTCTTTAATTTTTCGATATTCTGGCTGAGAACGCCCTGCTTGTCTCATATACCAAACTGGTGTATGTGTTACTTCTTCTCCTCTAATCGCTTTTAGAAATGTATCGTTAAAATCTTTTTTCATCCTTCAAAGTCTCCCTTTCACTTTTCCAAACTCTACTATTAAATATACTGATTGAACCATTAATTGTATAGAAAACTCGAATTTTGACACATAATGTTCACTCTTTTTACATTTTTTATCAATTAATAGGTCTAATTTACCACCAGACTTTTCCCATTAAAAATTATATCAAAATATAACTAAAATATCGAATTTAAAATTCAGAATTAAGGGATTAGGCATCAAGGGAAAGACGTAAGAAACTAGTTCCCTTATTTACATAAAAAACTCCCCTTCAAATCATACGATAAGAAGGAGAGCCTTAATAAATGTCTATTCCTTATTTCTTATGTTTGGTGTGACAAGTTTAGACCTCTTACCTTCTTCTTTTGTTTGAGGATTGTACGGTACTACGTAATAAGAAGGTACATTAAACACGTTTACAAAAGTGTCTTTATATTGATCTAATCCTGTAACAGTATCTATCAATTTCTCTTTTCCATTTTTTACACGATAAATTCGATATTGTTGTCTATGATCAGTTGGTGCGTTCCAATTAAGGACGACAGTGAATAATCCAAATGGAGAGAATGATACTTTCGATTGAACACTTGAAATAGGCTCTAAATTTATTGGTGAATCTAAATCATCTATATTTTTTGGTTTTTTAAATTTCTTATTTGGTTCTCTTCCAGCTTCACTTAAAATCTTTTTAAATAATATAGTTGGATATGTGCTTCCATTTCTTAAGTAATGGGTTGAATCCGTTTTATCGTACCCCATCCAAATTGCTCCAACTACATCAGGTGTATATCCTACAAACCAAGCATCTTTATTTCCATTCGTCTGACCAGGGATATTAGTGGAACCAGTTTTCCCTGCTAAATCACCAGAAAAACTACCTCTACTTGCAGTCCCTTCATTAACAACACCTTTTAGCATTTTTGTCATATACCAAGAGGTTTGAGATGAAAAAACTTTATATTCTTTAATTTTTGCTTCCCCGACTAATTCATTATTGCGATCGTAAATTGCATTAATAACAAAAGGCTCTAATGCATCCCCTTCATGATCAAGTGCGCTATATGCTTTAACCAGCTCTAATGGCGTTAAACCATTCTTTAGACCACCAAGAGCCATACTTAAACCTTTGTCAGGAATATTCAAATCCATTTTCTTTAAATACTCTTTCGCATTATCAATTCCAATATCATTTAATAACCAAACTGCTGGCACATTTGCGGATTGTATTAATGCGTCAAACATCGAAATTGTTTTCGAGTATACTCCATTATAATTTTTAGGTTTATAGTCTCCTAGTGCACTTTGCTCATTTGGCAATAAGGAATACGGATTGTAGTTTCCCGTTTCAAGTGCTGGGGAATAAACTAGTAATGGCTTCATCGTTGAACCAGGTTGTCTTTTTACATTGATTCGATTTAAGCCATGAAAATAATAATTTCTTCCTCCAATGGCTGCCTCTACACCACCTGTTTCAGCGTTGATTAAGATGAATGCTCCCTCAGCATTTTGATCTGTACCAGGAAAATAGTTTCCATTTTTAAAATATTTATAAGCAGTTAATTGAGTCTTTTTATGAATCGGTACAACTACTTTGTATCCACCATTTAAAAGCTCGTCATAAGAAATTCCATACTTTTCTTTTGCCTCTTTTATAACCATATCAATATAAGTAGCATAACCATTTTCAAATTTTTGCTCAGTGATATGTAATACTGAAGGTATACTTATTGCTTTCTTGTATTCAGAATCTGTAATATAGTGCGTATCTAGCATCTTATAAAGAACAAGATTCCTACGCTCTAGAGATCGCGTTGGCTGAGTGACAGGATCATAATGCGATGGTGCTTTTAATAGCGCTGCTAATGACGCACTTTCTTCAATCGTTAAATTTTTAACGTCTTTTCCGAAATAGTATTTCGCTGCTCCACCAATCCCATAAACCCCATGTCCAAAATAAACTTGATTTAAATACATTTCTAGTATTTGATCTTTTGTATATTTTCTTTCTAGATTAATTGCAATAATTACTTCCTTCGTTTTTCGCATATATGTTTTGTCATTCGTCAAAAATACATTCTTTGCAAGCTGTTGCGTAAGTGTACTTGCACCTTGAACCTTACTAAATGATTTTATATCGTTTACGATCGCTCGAAAAATTGATTGTGTATCAATTCCATGGTGCTTGTAGAATCGCTCATCTTCAATTGAAACTACAGCTTGTTTTGTATAGTCAGGTATATCATTAATTGAAACAATTTGATGGTTTTCATTATATAACTTTGAGACAAAATCCCCCTCTAAATCTACCATTTCAGATGATGAATGGACGACTAGTTTATCCTCATCTATTACATAATTACCTAAAAAGACTATTAGTAAGAATCCTATAAAACTAATCAGCAGGACACTTAATAGTCCTATTGCTACATATCCCCATTTTTTCAATGATTTCACCTTCATTCTCTTACCATATAAGTAATAGTATATCCATATATTCCCACGAATAAGTCATTATTTCCTTTTTTTCGATGCATATTTCCTTGGAAATACATTTTTCGTCATATCCTAATTGGAGATAATTTTGAAGGATATCAACTACATTTCTTGAATAGGTTATATAGATAGTAAGTAGGAGGGTGAAAAAATGTCAGATTTATTTACATTATTAGATTCATATTATCCAGAAATGGTATCTACTCGTAGATATCTACATGAAAATCCCGAGCTTTCTTTTAAAGAATTTGAAACAGCTAAATTTATTCAAAACTTCTATAAACAATTAAATATTCCATTTAAATCAAATGTTGGTGGAAATGGAATTGTGGCAACAATTCATGGAAGAAGCCCTGGAAAAACAATTGCTTTAAGAGCTGATTTCGACGCTTTACCTATTCAGGATGAGAAGAACGTACCTTATTCCTCAAAAGCACCTGGAGTTATGCATGCATGTGGTCACGATGGTCATACCGCTACATTATTATATTTAGCAAAAGCACTTCACGAGAAAAAAGATTCTTGGGATGGTACAGTCGTTTTACTTCATCAACATGCTGAAGAATATGCACCAGGCGGGGCAATTTCAATGATTGCTGATGGCTGTTTAGATGGTGTAGACGAGGTTTATGGAACTCATATTTGGGCTATAGAAGAATTAGGAACAATCGGTTATCGAAAAGGGCCGATCATGGCAGCAGCTGATCGTTTTTCAATTACAATCCAAGGTCAAGGCGGTCATGGTGCCGAACCCCACCGAACTAAAGATAGTATTGTAATTGCAAGCCAACTTGTAATGGCACTTCAACAAGTTGTTAGCCGTGAATCCAACCCAATTGACACTGTTGTTTTATCTATTGGTAGTTTTGAAGCAAAAAATGCTTTTAATGTAATTGCCAATCGAGCAACTTTAGTAGGAACTGTACGAACATTCAAAAAGGAAACACAAGAAAAAGTAAAAGAACAAATGGCTAGAATCATAAAAGGTATTTGTCTAGCTAATGACGTTACATACGAATTTCAGTACGATGATGGTTACCCTCCAGTAGTAAATCACGAAAAAGAAACTGATTTACTTGTTACTGTCGCTGACAAAATCGAAGAAGTAACTATCCTAAAAGAAATGGACCCTAAAATGGGTGGAGAAGATTTTGCCTACTATTTACAAAAGGTTCCAGGAACATTCTTCTTCACAGGAGCAAAGCCTCCTCACGTTACAGAAGCTTACCCTCATCACCATCCTAAATTTGATTTTGACGAAAAAGCTATGCTAATAGCAGCAAAAACACTAGGCTCTGTGACACTAGCTTCATTAAAGCAATCACAAAAATTAGTTGAACAAAATTAAGAATTGAGGAGAACTTTTGAAGTTCTCCTTTTTTGCGTGGTGAAATATAACATACCCCAAATTGAAAATGGCAGGAAAAATGCAAATTACTTATTCGTGAACTTTTTAGATTCATGCCTAGCTTTAATGAGTAAGAAAATTAGCCTAAGTTAAAATATACTAACTCATAAGGAGCCCATGAGGGTTCATGTGTTAATAAAATAGCTAAATTAGTAAGTTTTGTTACTCATAAAAGGTTCATGAGTTAATAAATCAGCTAAATGTTCCAATTTTGTTGCTCATAAAGTGTTCATAAGTATGAAAACAGCATGTTGTAAAAAAAGATCTTACGCATAAAAAGCTATGTTCAACAGCAAAAAAAAGGAGAACTTTTGAAGTTCTCCTTTTTTAATATGTAGACCTTAGAAAAGATCTTCCTTCTTGTTCATATACCTTAAACGATAGGCATTTTTGGCAGTTTCGCCTAATTGCTCAAGTAGTTGATAATTTACATATGCTCCAACTGGTGCTCCAATCACGGGTACCAATTGTAGGAGTTTAGCTAAATCGATATGATCTCGATACTCTTGTTGTAATTGTTCCCAATTAACTTGTGGATTTTCGTCTATTTTGTCTTCCCACTTTTCGATGATTTGAAAAACTTTCTTTCGATGATTATCACTTGAAAAAGCAAGTTGAAAAATATAAAGCATGAATTGGCGCTCAAGTTCATCTTTCGGTGAGTACCCATATATTTTGGCTGCCTCAACTAAAAACCTAATTTTTATTCCTAATAATAGTGGAAAATCAGCAAGACCTAACAATAGTCCACCTGCTCCAGTTCCTGCTCCTTCAACTGCTGAAATCTTTTTATATTCGTTCATTTTCTTATCTAGCATTAAATCTCGTTCTCTAAGAGATAATGCTTCATATTCTTCGCCTGAACCGTTAAAAACCGTCGATCCACCCATAAATAGTACCATCATGTTTTTAACGGCTTTCGTAAACAAGTCTTGAATTTGCTCTGGCAATAATGATTGAATTTTTAATTGAACCTTTTTTGCAGATGTTTGGAAGATATTTGATTCGGCCATTACTTTTTGTTTCCATCTAGATAATTCATACTGAATACGAAGTTCATAAGAATCCATTTTGTCCACCCTTTACAATTTTTGTGGCTGACTCAATCTCTTTTGTACATAAAATTTAATTAACCACATTGAAAATAAAGTATATACAACGATCGCAATAATAAAATTTAAAATTGATGCGACTTTTATTAATACGATTAAACTAAAAACAACACTACATATTATCAGTAGTATATACAAAAGCGTTGAAATAGATTTTTTATTTTCTTCATTTGTATAAGGATAAATTTTCCACAATAAATGATAGTTATATTGTCTCAAAATTGATATATTCTGAAGCGAGATTACATAAAGAAATAAAATTCCTATTAATACCTTCCCCACAAGAGTTGGTACTAAGTAAACTACAAATCCACCTACGAAAACCTGTCTTACAAACATGCTTAAATAGTTACCATTTCGAATAAATGTACGGACTAAAAGATAGTTTGCTGCATTTTTTACTCGAATCTTATTAATCAGTGGATCTGCCCATTTTCTTCGTTTAACTTGTTGTTGAATGGATGGTACATCTGTAAACATATTCGCAAATCGATAAAAAGTAGCTAATCTCGAAGTATCGAGTCTTACATTTCTTTCCCATTGCACTCTTTTATTTTTACTACCGATTTGGATATATAATGCATACGCTGCTAAAATAACTATGATTATTAAAAGGACTAAACTATTCCACTTACTTAATAAACCGTAAATAAATAAGAAAGTGCCGATTAATCTTAAACAATAATCAAAAGTTCGATTTAAAACACCACTGTTTGAAATATGTAAAAATGAAATGAAAAGATTATATCCCTTTAATAAGAAAATGATTACCATAAATACGATGAAACTTGTAGTTTCCCCTAGTAAAAATTTCTTATAAATTGGATAAATTACCCCTAACATCATTAACATTAAATAAATTTGAACAATGTAAGTAATGAAAAAGGAACGAATAAAATAACTTTTCATCTTTTTTTCTAAAGGTAATAAATAGTGTAAATCAGGCCCTTTAAAAAAAGTTGTTATTTGACCTGTTACAACAAGAAAACCAAAAATAATTGAAATGACCAAAACGACTGGAAAGTCTGGAGAGATTGTTTTTAGCATTTCTTGATAATAATATGCGCCTCCGCCAAAAGCAAAAACAAGCACAAATTTTATATGATCATTAAAAATATAACGACCATATCTGCCCATTTCTTTCATGAAGCTTCGAAATCGTGCTAGCCATAATTCCTTTATCGTACTCATATTTCTCTTTCCTTTGTTGCAAAAATATAAATTTCATCTAATGAAGCATTTGGCATTTTATATTGATTTTGTAGTTCTGCTAATGTACCTTTTGCAATGATTACTCCCTCATGCAAAATAATAAATGAATCACAATAAATTTGAGCAGTCGATAAAATATGAGTAGACATCAATATGCCTGCTCCTTTTTCTTTTTCCTCTTTTAATATCTCAAGTAAGTCATTAATAGCAATTGGATCCAATCCTAAAAATGGTTCATCAATTATATATAACTGAGGCTGAACAATAAGGGCACAAATAATCATTACCTTTTGTTTCATCCCTTTTGAGAATGTAGACGGAAAATATTTTCTTTTTTCATATAGTCTAAATGTTTTTAATAACACTTCACTACGCTTTTTAAAATCATTTTCAGGAATATTATAAGCTAAAGCTGTAATTTCAAGATGCTCCTGTAAAGTTAATTCCTCATAGATCATCGGTGTCTCTGGAACATATGATAAATTTGCACGGTATGTAGTTGGATCTTTATCAAATGATTGTCCATTAACTAATATTTCACCCTTTAAAGGCTTCAAGAGTCCTAAAATATGTTTTATTGTTGTACTTTTACCAGCACCATTTAAACCAATCAGTCCAACAAGCTCATTTTTATTAATCGTAAACGAGACATCTTTAATGACTGGCAGGCGTGTATATCCACCCGAGACATCTTTTACATGTAATAATGTCATTCTTTTACAAATCCTTTCATATGTACTTTTCCTATAGATTGTATTGTATCAAATAATAAACATAACTGCCTTATAATCATATTTATGGAACACTCAAAAAAAATCCTTCTTTTTATGAATACTATTTTAGGTTAAGGGTATTCTAATTCTTGAAGGGAAAGCAACACACTTTCTTAATTCAAAATTTGAAATGAGGTGTGTGTTAAAGGAAGTTTAATTTGCGTTCAAACCTAAGTCTGATATTTGTTTAAGTGAAATGAGGTATCTCCATTGATTAACATCGTTGTCACATACAGCAGTGCTAAATTCAAAGGAGATGGTAAGCTTGAACGATATCTATAAAACCAAAGGGCATTAGTATACCAATTTGTAAATGAGGTGTCTCGAGCAGAACATATAATTTATTTATAGGTGTACCAATTTATTGAACATTAAAGCAAATGAGGTGTCTGTTAAAGACAATTTAACTTATTAACCTATATTCTAAATTCTTTCCCCTTCATCAAGGAGCAACTAAAGTTGCTCCTTGTTCATTTTTGTTGAAAAAAGAACTCGTCAATTAATTAGCAATATTTTTCAAATAAAAAAATGAAGTTGATTTACTCTTTTTCAAAGTTCTAGATGACCTGATCCTCTTTTAAATTGCCTGCTGGGTCTTTAGACTCCTTACATCCATAATAATGATGCCCTTCTTTTTTAACTACTTTCTTCTATTATAAATAACCAAAACCCTTAGGCTTACCTTTTATCTTTAAGGGAAACTAATTTCTCAAATTTTTTTCATACTTTGCTGCATACTATCTTTTCAAAAGGGTATTATAATCTATGAAGGGAAAGCAACACGCTATTCTTAATTCAAACATTTGAAAATGAGGTGTGTGTTAAAGGGAATTTAATTTGCGTTCAAACCTGTGTTAGATAACTGTTGAAGTGAATATATCTCTTAAGATAAAACATCGTTGTATAAACAGCAGTGAAAACATCAAAGGAGATGGTACGCTTGAACAATATCACTTATATCAAAGGTTTTTAGTATACCAATTTGTAAATGAGGTGTCTCTACCAGAGCATATATATTTATTATTATAGGTGTACCAATTAATTGAACATTAAAGCAAATGAGGTGTCTGTTAAAGACAATTTAACTTATTAACCTATATTCTAAAATCTTTCCCCTTCATCAAGAAGCAACGTAGGTTGCTTCTTGTTATTTTTTTGTCATGATTTTATTAGCCACATTTACAATTAAACCAACGCCTATGTTAAAATAAGGAAAAAAAGTGAAAGGATGTAATAAAAATGGTGCATGATTCTAATTGTATTTTTTGCAAAATCGTAGAAGGAAGCATTCCAGCTTCGAAAGTATATGAGGATGATGATGTGTTAGCTTTTTTAGATTTAAGTCAAGTTACAAAAGGTCATACATTAGTCATTCCAAAAGATCATACTGAGAACATATTCGAAATGAGTGAAGACACAGCAAGTACATACTTTCGTAAAGTACCTATAATTGCAAATGCAATGAAAGAAGCATTTAATGTTGAAGGGGTCAATATCATAAATAATAGTGGTGAAGTTTCAGGACAAACTGTATTTCATTATCATATGCATATTTTACCACGATACGGAAAAAATGATGGATTTGATGTAAAATGGCAATCAAACCAAAATCAATACACAAATGAAACGCTCCAGGAAATCGCAAAATCGATTCATAATAACATTATTAAAAAATAATAAAATAAATCCAAATAAAAACAAAAACAGGAGTTTGATTTTCTCCTGTTTTTGTTTTTTCATTTATATCCCAGCCAAATTCTGCATTTTACACTATATTTTTGAAGATTAATATTATATATTTACTATATTACTAATAATATTTTTTCGACAACCCCTCTGTATTTTCGCTAAAAATATTATAT